>CAYTPX010000012.1:0-53974 GCA_964439955.1 uncultured Bacteroidaceae bacterium
CCATCCCATGGAACACTTTCCACGCCCGGCAAGCCCCTCAAATGTCTTATGAATCCGAATCCTTTGGTTACGACATACACGTAAGGGAGTAGAATTTACAGAGCTGATGCAGGTACATTCCCCAGTAGTACTTTCTTTATAAAAATAGTCAGAGGAGGCAATATTTTTTCTCCAGTTCCGCGAAACGGTTGTAAGAAACCAAACAGGGAAACAGATGTTTGAGATGTCCCACGCCTGCTTGCAGGCCGGATTCTAACCGCGCAACAGGAATGCGCCCTCCTTTTCTGCACTCTTGGCAAACGGCACAGGACATTCCTTCCAAATTATCCTCACTATTCATATATTCCGTTCCTGTAATCCTGCAAATATTGCATGAATGTCTTTCCTGTCTGCTGCTTGAAGAAACGCATCAGGTGGCTGGGGTCGGAGAAATGGAAATCGTCTGCCAGCTGGCTGACGGTGCGGTTGGAGAACAGCAGTTCGTTTTTCAATTCCTCCAGCAGACGTTGTTTCAGCAGGTGGGTGGCCGACACCCCGAACTGTGCCATGACAGAAGTGTTCAGTGTGATGCGGCTTATGCGTAGTTTGTCCGCATACTCCTGCACACGCTGCATGGTACGGATATGCTGTTCCAGCAAGTCCTTGAATTGGAAGGCGTAATTGTTCTTCGGGATTTCGATGGGCAAGCGGTAAGCAGCAGCATACGTCCGGTTGATGACTATCAGCAGGTAATAGAGCACGGACACGATGAGGCTGTACGTGTCTGCCACGGGATGCAGCAGTTCCTGCTTTATCTTTCCGAGCAGGCGCATATACTCCGCCTGTTCTTCGGGGGTGGCATACAGGTAGGGCGGCGTGTCGGTCTGGTAGTAATAGAGCAGGCGGTAGACGAAAAACTTGTCGGCAATGAACGTGCGCATGAAATCTTCGCGGAAGATGAGGAAGGTATAGTCCAATGCCGCCTCGTCCACGTGCCACTCCTGTTGCTGGTGGGGCGAAAGGAGCAGCACCATGCCGTCGGCCAACGCTATTTTGCGGAAGTTCAGCAGCAGGAAGCCGTTTGCCTTGCGGAAAAAGTAGAAGCTGAAGAAGTCCGTCTTGAACCTCCTGTGTTCGCTCAATACGCCTGCAATGTCACGGCTGTTGCCCGTGTTGATGTAGAAATCCACACCACACTCCGTCTTGCTGAATGGGACACTGACCAGTTTTTCGGGATTGACAATCTCTTTCATACGCTTTTTACGGGTGCAAAGGTAATGCTTTATTTATCAAAATGGCATATATTCTCCTGTTTTAGGCATAAGCCCTTTGAGGGGCGTTGCCGAACTTTGCAACTGGAAAACAGAGCATATTTCACGTTTTAATCCGTTTAAAGAATGAGAAAAGTATTATTGTTACTTCTGGCATGCTTCACAATGAGCATGACAGGTTATGGCGAAAACAGCGTCCGGCTGATACGCAACGCCACGTTAAAAATCAGCTATGCCGGCAAGACCATCCTGCTCGACCCTATGTTGGGCGAAAAAGGTACGGAAATATCTGCACTGGGTGTCAACCTGAATCCCCGCGTGCATCTGACCATGCCCGTGAACGAGGTATTGGACGGCGTGGACTTCGTGCTGCTGACGCATTCGCACATCGACCATTATGACGATGCAGCCAAGCGGCTTATCCCTAAAGACATGCCCTGGTATGTGCAGCCAGCCGACCATGACACAGTGGCGGTGAAAGAACATTTTACAAAGGCCACGGTTATCGAAGACTGCATGACGGTAGACGGGATTACGATTGTGCGCATCGCAGGCAGTCACGGGCGTGGCGAGCTGGGCGGGATGATGGGGGCTTCCTCCGGATACGTCCTGAAAGCCGAAGGGCAACCTACGCTTTACATCATGGGCGATTGCGTATGGGATGAAGCTACGCAACGGGCTGTGGCAATCCACCATCCCGATTATGTTGTGATCAACAGCGGAGGTGCCATATTGCCACCCATGTCGAAAACCGACGGCCCCATTATCCCCAATGAAACGGAAACCATGCAAATCATTGGCGACTGCCCGGCACAAACCCGTTTTATCGCCGTGCACATGGATGCGGTAGACCATTGTCAGACCACCCGTGCCATCTTACGCAATGAAGCCCTGCACTACGGCATATACATGGGTCGGCTGATGATTCCGGAGGACGGAGAAACCCTAAAATTATAAATGACAATAAAAAGTACAACTGAAATGAAAGAGATTAAGGAAATTGCGAAAGCAGAGAACTTCAACGCAATAAGCGTTGGCAAACTGGACGAACTGGGTGAATACATGCTGGAACTCGGCCCCGGGGTGAAGATTCCGGGCAAGGTGTTTGGGGGTGCGTCGCTCCAGGCTACCGGCAGCGAGTTTTCATTCCAAATGTTCCAACCGGGGACGGAAACCGGATTCCTCCACACCCATAAGACCCATGAGGAACTTTATTTCTTCCTTTCCGGGAAGGGTGAGTTCCAAGTGGACGGGAAGATATTCCCCGTTGAGGAAGGCAGCGTGGTGCGTGTGTCTCCCGACGGGAAGCGCAGTGTACGCAACAACGGAACAGTTCCGCTCGTGATGCTATGCGTGCAGTATCGCGGCAACACGTTTGCGGCAGAAGATACGGCCGACGGCGTGATTCTGGACGAGCCGGTGAAATGGTAATGTGATGTAACCCGTCCGTCCGGCCAATCCGCCAAGAGTGATGTATGGGAAGAAGTACATCCGGCGTACTATTCTATACGGGCGGAGCAAGGAGAAGGACGGGATTCTCACCCATCATGGGCGGGTTACAATCAGCGGGACGGTGGCGCAGCTCTTCTGCAAGCGGAGTGTCCAACGGCCGCCGGGCCATTACAGGTTTCTGGGATGCAAAAACTTATTGGGGCGTTTTCTTCACATACCGCTTGCGCTAATGATAAAAACACCCCAATGAAACAATGAGAAGCCCCTCCGGATGTTCCCGTTTGTTTCCAACAGAAGCGGAAGTTGTCAAAACCTTATGGAGTTGCCCCAAAGCCGGAATCCTGTTTTTCTATGGTAGCAAGTTTGCGTTCCGGGCATACCGGAACGGACTTGTTACCCCCGTTGGTTGCGCCTCTTGCCCTCCTTGTCCCGAACCTAGCAAACTTCATGGGTGGTTGTTGCCCGATTTTGATGTCAGTGCCTTGCCTGTATCAAACAGCAGGTTCTTCGCCCAGCGGATGATGACAAGCGAACAGACAAGTGCGACCAGCGTGTCGATCCAGATGACATCCCAAATCATGGCGCATACCAATCCGAATAGTGCACCGAGGCTCGTCAGTGCATCTGCCAGCACGTGCAGGTAGGCGGAATGCCTGTTGTAGTCTCCATGCCCGTGCCTGTCGTGCAATACGAAGGCGCAAACGATGTTCACCGCCATGCCGATTGCGGCTACCACCATTGCCTCGGCATAACGGATTTCCACGGCGGGGGTAAAAAAGCGTTCCACCGCTTCCACGATGATGAACAGCGCAAAGACCAGCAGCAATACCCCGCTCGTGTATGCCGAAAGCGAAAGCACTTTTTCCTTGTCCACGTCTTCCGCTTGTTTCTTCTCAAGGCGGCGTACCAGCACATACGCTCCCCAACTCAAACCGATTGCCAGCACGTGCGACCCCATGTGGATGCCGTCGGCAAGCAATGCCATCGACTTGGAGAACAAGCCGAAGATGATTTCCAACACCATGGTTGCCGCCGAGAAAAGGACGACAAACGCTGTTTTTTTCTCACTCTGGGATTTGCCCCTATTGGCTGTTTCATGCTTATGTCCCATGTCTCTCCTGTTTTAATGCGGGGGCAAAGTTATGGGACTTCGGTTTTTAGGCCGTTACACAAAACATCTCATCTTTGGTACATTTCATTCATTGATGTCCTGAAGCCAAGCGGGGTCATGCCTGTGTTTCGCTTAAAGAAACGGGAGAAATAGGATAATTCATTACGGAACTATCTACTTTAGTCTTGAGATATCATTATTGTACTTTATGAGCAATGGAACTTGCTTGAATTGAGAGGAGCAAGACCCAAATGGATAGTTCCGATTCATTAAAGCCCAATTTGTAGGCTATCTCGGAAATGTCGTACTCTGTCCGAATCAACATCCGTTTCGCTTCCAACAGGAGTCTCCCGTTTATCATTTCCAAGGCCGACTTCCCCAGATGTTTCCTTGCAAGCACGTTCAGGTAATTGGGGCTTATCCCGAGTTGCCCCGCATAGCTATGGACTTGCCGCTCTTTTACGAACCCTTTTTCAATCAACTCCTTGTATCTGCGGAGTATGTCGGGAATAACAAACGAGTTGGGCGCAGGGAGGCTTATCCGTTCCAATTCGAGCAGCAAGGTGTTTATTTCCGATTGGACAATGCTGTTGGAATTGGGCAGGTTGCCAGCCGATTCCATCTGCAGCTGTCTGAACAATATCCCAATCCGTTCAGCCTCGGCTTGGCAAAGATCCTTGTAAACGGCTAAGTTCTTTTGGCGTTCGGAAAGGAATGGCATCATGAAGTCCTCGGTAAATTGCAGTGCTGAATAGTTCATGCGCGCTCCGCCATGCAGGAAATGCACCTGTTCAGGCCTGATGAAGAAAACCCTGCCGGGCCTTATTTCATATTCTTCAAAGTCAATGACGTGCGTCCCGCATCCTTCGTGCATCCAATAAACGGCGTAGAAGAAATGCCGGTGCGAGAACGGCACTTCCACATTCCTGTCATCCTCCGTCCCGCACTCTATCTTGAAGTCTTCGGTTTTGGCGAGGGAATGTCCAATCTGTAGGCTTTCCGGTTTGCCCATGGAGTGATTTTTGGGCAAAGGTACATTGAGAATGTCTTACTTTTGCCAATAGGAACCTTTTTCCGTTTGGTTTTATGCTTTTGCATCGCCCATCCGGTCCGGCCTGTTCCTATGCTTGTAACTCTTGCCATCAACCCTGTATTTTCCCCACGCTTTGGCAAATTCCTTGCAAAAATCATCCGCCATACACTAAATCTCCCTAACTTTAGCCCTTGGAAACAGGGTGGAAGAAGTTGTTTGAATTTACGGCCAAGTCTCATAAATTTAATATTTTTGTCGCTGTGTTCCTAATTTCCAAAGAAATAAAGTTCGTGCTTCTCAATAAAAAGCAGCATTTTCGTTACCGTTAATAGATTCATAGATTGAATGATAGCAAAGAATACAATCAGGCAAGATATAAAACTTGTAGATTTCCCAGAGGAAATAAACGAGCAAAACAACATTAAAGTGTGCAGTGAGACCAGCCGGGAAAATCAATTAGCCGTGCTCAGCCATTATCTGCATAGCGATGGTTGTATTGGAAATGAAGAGTACAAACGGGAAGCGATGTGTGCTATCCGCGAGTTTTTAGAACAAAAAAGGGAGGATAAAGAAGAAATAACGGATGAGTACGTAGCTAAAGTTGCGGAAAATCCTGGCGCATACGCTCTGTTTTCGGATTTCTTCAATGTGCCGTTCCCCGGATCAAAAGAGCCGAAATTTACTTTCATCGACTTGTTTGCCGGAATGGGAGGTTTCCGTTTGGCCATGCAGGCACAAGGAGGCAAATGTGTATTTTCATCGGAATGGAACAAATATGCCCAAAAGACATATTTGGCAAACTTTGGGGAAATGCCTTTTGGTGACATTACGAAAGAAGCAACCAAGAGTTATATACCCAAAGAATTCGATGTGTTGTGTGCCGGTTTCCCTTGCCAACCGTTCTCCATTGCCGGAGTGTCCAAGAAAAAAAGCCTTGGGCGTGAGACGGGGTTCAAGGATAAAACGCAGGGTACATTGTTTTTTGACGTGGCCGACATTATTAGTTGCCACCGCCCCAAAGCGTTCTTTTTGGAGAATGTGAAGAATTTGATATCGCATGACAAAGGCAATACATTCAAGGTAATCAAAGGTACATTGGAAGAGTTACGTTATTCGCTCCACTATCTTGTAATGGATGGACAAACCTATGTGCCACAACATCGGGAGCGTATCATGATAGTAGGGTTTAACCAAGATGTCTATCATGGGAAAGAACAATTTACCTTTCCCGAACAGAAACAAGCAACCCGAAGCATCAAAGAGATACTTGACCCCAATATCGATGAAAAATATACGTTAAGCGACAAACTCTGGAATTATCTGCAAAACTATGCGGAAAAACATCGTGCTAAAGGGAACGGTTTTGGTTTCGGGATGGTAGACCTCAATGGCATTTCCCGTACATTAAGTGCTCGTTATTATAAAGATGGATCTGAAATCCTTATTCCGCAAGCAGGAGGAAAGAATCCTCGTAAATTATCTCCTCGTGAATGTGCCAGATTGATGGGCTATCCCGATGAATATCGCCTTAACCAAGTCTCTGATGCACAAGTTTACAGGCAATGCGGGAATTCTGTCGTAGTGCCTCTTATTACTGCCGTTTCCGAGCAATTAGTAAAAACCATGTTAACTGATTGTTATGAGTGAGATTTTAAATAGGGCTATACTCAAAGTACAAAGTGCCAGATATGCATTCTGCCGTTTCATTACGGCCAATGATACCGGAAAAAACGGTTCACATCAGGCGGGCTTCTATATGCCTAAATGTGCTGCGCCATTATTATTTGAAGCTCCGGTTGTGAAAGGCGAAAACAAAGATAAGTTCGTGGAAGTGAAATGGCAAGATGATTTTGTTACAGAAAGTCGTTTCATTTATTATGGACAAGGAACACGCAATGAATACCGAATTACCCGTTTTGGAAAGAATTTTCCATATTTTGAGGAAGATAATGTAGGGGATTTGCTTATTATAGCCCAACATACTGAGACCTATTATTACGGTTTTGTTTTGCAGGCAGACCAAGACATCGATGATTTCTTTGCCTATTTTAATCTATCTCCGGAAAAAACAAATCAATTGATTGATGTCGCACAAGCAAGTGTTCCGGAAAAGCAATTAGAGATTGGTATTCAAGAGCTTGTTGCCTCATATACAGATTTTCCAGAAACTCAGCAAATGGCTCAATTTGCTAGAGACATATATAATAAAGCACATCATGTCACGACTGCTCAGATTTGTAATACTCCCGATGAGCAATTATTAAGATGGATTGATACTGAGTATAGTCTATTCTGCAGTTTTGAGGAAAAAGTTTATGCGCCTATTTATAGAGTGCCTTTCCCTAGTTGCCAAGAATTGGTCAAGTTCTCCAACTCCATTCTCAACCGTCGCAAGTCCCGTGCAGGCAAATCTTTGGAACATCACCTTGCTACAATATTCACGGCAGCGCAATTGGAATACGAAGAACAAGCCGTGACAGAAGGCAATAAAAAGCCGGATTTCCTGTTTCCCAACGGAGAAGCCTACCACAACATGCTGTTCCCAGCAGACAAGCTGGTATTTCTCGGGGCAAAAACGACCTGCAAGGACCGCTGGAGACAGATTTTGAACGAAGCGGATCGCATCGAAACCAAATACCTGTTCACCTTGCAACAAGGTATTTCCAAGAATCAGCTTCGGGAAATGAAACATGAGCATCTTAAACTTGTTGTCCCCGCCTCTTATCGGGCATCGTTTGACAAGGAATTTCAGCCGGAGATAGAAACTTTGGCTTCGTTCATCGGAATGGTCAAAGTAAAACAAAGTAGTAAAACAATCTATTCAATATAAAATCATCTTTTCCCATATCCAGTTTCGTCCTCGGCCGCCATGCCATTTTTTTCGTCCTTAAGGCCGGAAGGAGGCCACAGCTGAACCGGTTGCGTAGGGTTGATGTAGCATTCGATCTTCAGCAGCGTCTGTTACTTCACCGCAGATTCCAACAGGCATCCTCATACCGTCTATTTCCGTACCTCCCCATGGTATGCTCGTTTCGCTGCCAGTTCCTCAATCTTGTTCTTTCTATTTATTTGTCGGTAGAACAATGTTATTGTCGATAGGGCAGTTGGAAGGGGTGAGCCGGCTGCTCCGGGGGGCGTAAATGGCGTGAATGGACGAAAAAAGCGGGTAGGGGAATGTGTTTCCTCTGCGGTTTTGTGGTGAATTTCCTTATTTTCTCAAAAAAAGTTGGCAGAAAGTTTGGTAAGTATCTCGGAAAGGCCTACCTTTGCATCGCTTTTCCAGAAGGAAGTACCCGGAAGGGTGCGGAGACGGGCGCTTAGCTCAGCTGGTTTAGAGCATCTGCCTTACAAGCAGAGGGTCGGGGGTTCGAATCCCTCAGCGCCCACGCCGTGGAAAAGTCGGACAATTTGAAGTGGAAAAAGTCGGAATTCTCTTTTAGGAAAAGAGGAGAGGAAAAATATGACGGGCGCTTAGCTCAGCTGGTTTAGAGCATCTGCCTTACAAGCAGAGGGTCGGGGGTTCGAATCCCTCAGCGCCCACCGGATAAGGCCGGGATTGCCCGGCTGGTAAGGATTCGGCTAATTTTTAGTGTGTTTTCATAGTTTTAGGTTTGGCTGATGTGTATCACATCGGCTTTTTTTGTTTTTATTTGATTGCTTCCTTCCGTTTATTATTGCTACCTTTGTGCCCTCCCTTGGAGGACTGTCCCGCAGCACGGCGAAGGGGAGGTACACGCTTGGTTCGTTATATGGAAAGCGTATTAAGTACATACCCCCGGGCCAACAAAGGGGAAAATTAAAAGTAAAATAATGAAGCAGACAGTATTGAGCGGTATTCGCCCTACGGGCAATTTGCACTTGGGCAACTATTTTGGCGCTGTACGGAGTTTCGTGCGGATGCAGGAAGAGTATGATTGCTATTTCTTCATAGCCGACTGGCATTCGCTGACCACGTGCCCGAAGCCAGAAGATATAGTGGCTTCTGCCGAGACGATTCTGGCCGAGTACTTGGCCTGTGGGCTGGATCCTGAGAAAGTGACCATTTATTTCCAAAGCGACGTGAAGGAGGTGCTGGAGTTGTACCTGTATCTGAACATGAATACGTACTTGGGTGAGTTGGAACGCGTGACGACGTTTAAGGAAAAAGCGCGTAAGCAGCCGGACAACGTGAACGCGGGGTTGCTCACATATCCTACGCTCATGGCGGCAGATATCTTGATACACCGTGCGCAGAAAGTGCCGGTAGGCAAGGACCAGGAGCAGAATATGGAGATGGCGCGCAAGTGTGCCCGGCGCTTTAACTATATATATGGGGTGGATTTCTTCCCCGAACCCGAGTCGTTCCATTTTACCAAGGAGGCATTGAAAGTGCCGGGACTGGACGGGAGCGGGAAGATGGGCAAGAGTGAGGGCAACTGCATTTACCTGAAAGACGATGCCAAGACGATTACGAAGAAAGTGATGAAAGCCGTCACCGACAGCGGCCCGGTTGCTCCCAACAGCGAGAAACCGGAGGTCATTGAGAATCTTTTCACGTTCCTCCGGATTGTATCCAAGCCAGAGACGGTGGCTTATTTCGAAGAAAAATGGAATGATTGTTCAATCCGTTACGGTGATTTGAAAAAACAGCTGGCAGCGGACATCATTTCATACACAGAGCCGGTACGCGAACGTATTTTGGAGTATTCGTCCGACCGCAAACGGTTGCTGGATATTGCGGCTGCCGGCGCGGAAAAGGCACGTGCCAATGCGCAGGCCACGATAAGGGAGGTGCGCCAGATTATCGGCTTCCGCAACTAAACGGGTGAAGGGACTGATGGCGCGTATTCTGGCAATAGACTATGGGAAGAAGCGGTCGGGGATAGCTGTGACCGACCCTCTCCAGATCATCGCTGGCGGGTTGGCCACCGTGCATACCCCGGAACTGGAAACATGGCTGGGGGATTATATCGGAAGGGAACCGGTGGAGCGCATCGTAGTGGGCATGCCGCGGCAGAATAGCGGTGCATTATCGGAAAATGCGGCTCGCGTAATCCCCTTTATCAACCGTTTGCGGAAACTTTATCCCTTGATTCCCGTGGAAGAAGCGGACGAGCGGTTTACCTCAGTGCTGGCACACCGGGCCATGCTGGAGGGAGGGTTGAAGAAAATGGATCGCCGTGACAAGGCATTGGTCGACGAGATAAGTGCCACCATCATCTTGCAGTCTTATTTGGAACAGCGTTCTTTCAAGCAAAGGGACGCTGGGGAATAACTTGAAATATACAATGGAAAAAGAACGGGAGAATATATGATATTACCAATTTATACTTACGGGCAGCCTGTCTTGCGCGAGGAGGCTGAAGAGGTGGATGTTGATTCGCCAGAGGTTAAGCAACAGCTGGAGACGTTGCTTCCGGATATGTTTGAGACTCTTGACCATGCCGACGGGGTGGGGCTGGCTGCCCCCCAGGTGGGATTGCCCATCCGTTTGGTAGTGGTAGACCTTTCGGCCTATGCTGATGAGGATCCGGCTTTTGCAGACTATAAGAAAGTGTTTATCAATCCTGATATTTACGAAGAAAGCAGGGAGGAGTGCTCAATGGGTGAAGGTTGCCTGAGCCTTCCGGGCATTCATGAGAATGTGAAGCGTCCCGTGTCGGTACGGATTCGCTATTTGGACGAGCATTTTCAGGTACACGACGAGGAATTGTCCGGTTTTCCGGCGCGGGTCATCCAGCACGAGTGTGACCATTTGGACGGGACGATGTTTATCGACCATCTGGCAGGCCTTCGGAAACAAATGATAAAAGGGAAGTTAAGTGCCCTGTTGAAAGGCAAGATCCAGGCTGGTTACAAGGTGAAGCAGCTGCCCCGGAAAGCATAAAAATAAGAAAGAAAGCGGCAGGCTTGTGGAGTATCGGAAAGTCATAGCATTCCTTTTGGGGCTTCTTGCCTTCCCGTTTTGCTGCACGCAGGGGCAAATCCGTGTAGACCATGCGTTGGCAATGGGACAGAATGCATTATATTATGAGGACTATATGCTTTCCATCCAGTACTTCAACCGGGTAATTTCTTCGCGTCCCTATTTGGCCCAGCCCTATTTTTTCCGAGGGTTGGCCAAGTTTAGGTTAGAAGACTATAGCGGGGCGGTGGAAGATTGTTCCGAGGCCATCAGGCGTAATCCCTATTTTAGCGACAGTTACCGTTTGCGCGCCATCGGTTGGATTGAGTTGGCACGCTACGATTCCGCCGTGGCCGACTATAAACATGTGCTCTCGCTCAATCCGCAGGAGACGGTGGCTTTCCACAATATCAGCCTTTGCTACATGCACTTGAAGGAGTTTTCCGCTGCACGGGAAAGCCTCGAGGCCTTGGACCGCTACACTCCTGTGCCCGATAAGGGTAAGGTGTGGCTGATGAAGGCCAGCGTCTCTTTGGAGGAAGGTGATACCTTGCAGGCCTTGGATTGCGTGAACCGTTCCTTGGAGTACGATACCCTGCAAGCCGACGCATGGGGCTTCAAGGCTTCCCTGTCGATGCAGGAGGAAGAATGGGAGAGGGCCGAGTCGGAATGGACGCGGGCCATACGTTGTAACGTGCGGAATGCCGATTTGTATGTGAACCGCGCTTTGTCGCGCTATTACCAATGGCGCTATGACGACGCGCTGGCGGATTACGATGAGGCTATACGCATCCATCCCCGCCACGTAGTGGCTCATTACAACCGGGGGCTGCTCCGCATGAATGTCGGCGACGACAATCGGGCTATTGAGGATTTCGATTTCATCCTTTCCTTGCAGCCCGACAACGAGACGGCACTCGTCAATCGCGGAATCCTCCGCTTGCGCACCGGAAACACGCAAGGGGCTATAGAGGATTTCAGCGGCATCCTTGAGCGTCATCCTAATTTCTTGGCCGGCTACTATTATCGGGCCGAAGCTTACCGCAAGGCCGGGATGGCTGCGGCTGCGGCGCGCGATGAGGCTAAATTGGTGAAAGCCGATTTGGACATGCGTTTCGGGGGGAACAGCTGGAAGACCGGAGGCAAGCCGCAACCCGCACGGAAGCTGTCGGACGTGGATATTGAGGATTACGGGCAAGTGCTGGAAAACGACGATAAGGGCGAAGATCCTAAGTATGAGAGCGAGTTCCGGGGGCGCATACAGGACCGTTCGGTCGAGGCTGTCCCTTGCCCGCCCTATGTCTTGACTTTCTACCGCATGTCTGGCGAGTTCCGGGCTGCGCTTTCGTATTATTCCCGGTTGGAGGCCCTCAACAACAAGAAAGTATTCAGCTCGCCGCTCTACTTGGACTGTTCGGATGCGGCACTCACTGCCGGGCAGGTACAAGAGCGGTTCGTATCCATCGATAGCTTGAGCCGCCGCATTGAAACAGTGCTGCAACTTTGGCCGGAAAACGCCGGGACTTCTGCCCCAGACCGCTTGGGGAATGCGGGAGAAGGTGCGCAGGACTTTCCCCGCGAGATTCCCGCCTTGCTTTTCATGGCACGGAGCATCGATTACAGCCTGACGCACGATTTGGAAGCGGCCTTGGCCGATGCCGAGCGGGCCATAGCGGCCGACACCTCCCTCGTGTGGGTCTATTTCCAGCGGGCTGTCGTGCGTTTTAAAATCTACCGTTTGCAGAAAGACCGTCCTGCGTTTTCCTCTTCTGACGGCCTTGCCGCCGATCCGGCGCAGGAGTTGTCGCTTCCGGCAGTGACCCTTTCCGAAGTTTATGCCGACTTGGAGCACGTCTCCCGCATGGCGCCCGATTTTCCCTATGCCCGTTACAACGCCGGGCTTATCTTGGCCTTGATGGGCAAGGAAAAAGAGGCCATTGCCGCTTACGGCGAGGCCATCCGCTTGGACCCTTCTCTGGCGGAAGCCTATTTCAACCGGGGGTTATTGTACATGGAGGGAGGCTTGGAGGCCGACCGTTCCCAAGCCTTCTCCGACTTGAGCCGGGCGGGTGAGCTGGGAATCCCCCAAGCCTATAGCCTGATCAAGTTCTACTCGAAGTGAAATCCCGTGCCCCTTGGGTCGTTTTGGTGCGGGATTTCAGGAAAAATTCAGAATGCCTTGCTTTATTTGCCTGTATAAAACTGCCGGTGCTATGAAAATACTTATCGTGGAAGACGAACCCCATTTGCGGGAGCTGACCAAGAAATCGCTGGAAAAGGAGCGCTATATCGTGGAGACGGCTGCCGATTATCGTTCGGCCTTGCGCAAAATAGAGGACTATGAATACGACTGTATCCTCTTGGACCTCATGCTTCCTGACGGGAACGGCCTATCCTTGCTGAAGGTATTGAAGAGCCTGGGGAAAGGGGCTTCCGTCATTATCCTCTCGGCGCGTGATGCGATAGAAGACAAAGTCGCGGGCTTAGACTTGGGCGCCGACGACTATTTGTCGAAGCCTTTCCATATGATCGAGCTGGGCGCCCGCATAAAAAGTGTGCTCCGGCGCAAGCATTGCGGTGCGGAGATGACGCTGGACGTGGGGAATGTGACGCTCTTTCCCGACAATTTCCGTGTCCTCGTGGGAGAAAAAGAGGTAGAGCTTGGGCGGAAGGAATACGACATATTGTTCTATTTCATGAACCGCTTGGGGCGGCTTGTCAGCAAGAACGATCTGGCAGAGTCGGTATGGGGCGACCATTTCGACCAAGTGGATAACTTCGATTTCATATATGCCCAAATCAAAAATCTCCGGCGTAAGCTGAAAGAAGCCGGGGCTACCCCGGAGATAAAGGCGGTCTATGGCTTCGGATACAAAATGGTATTGGAATAATGGGGCGTCCTTTCTCGCTTTCTTCCCTTATCCTCTCCCGCATTTCTTGGTGTCTGGTATTCGTGTTCTCAGTGTGGGGTATATGCTTTTATTGGGCGATTGTCGGCGAAATAAATGATGAGACCGACGATGCCTTGGAAGACTATTCGGAAACCCTCATCATCCGTTCTCTTTCTGGCGAGTTGCTTCCCAGTAGGAGCGACGCTTCAAACAACCAATTCTATCTGCGTACCCTTCCGGACGACTATGTCCCCATCGAGAAACGCATCACTTATAGGGACTCGATGGTCTACATCCCCCAGAAAAGGGAAAAGGAGCCGGCGCGTATCTTGACCACTATCTTCGAAGACGCCGAGGGAAATTTCAAGGAGCTTACCGTTTTGACGCCGACTATCGAAAAAGACGATTTGCGCAAGGCCATCCTTTTCTGGATTGTGGTGCTTTATATGTTCATGTTGTTGTCGGTCTTGTTCATAAACATTTGGGTTCTGAACCGGAGCATGCGTCCGTTGCGTGTATTGCTCCGTTGGCTGGACGAATACCGCATAGGGGGAAGGAATAAGCCTTTGGACAATGAGACACGGGTCGTGGAGTTTCGCAAGCTGAACGAAGCCGCCATCCGCCATACCCGGCGGAATGAACGCCTTTACGAGGAGCAAAAGGAATTCATCGGCAATGCTTCCCACGAAATGCAGACGCCTTTGGCCATTTGCCAGAGCCGCTTGGAAATGCTGATGGAAGACGAGACGCTGTCTGAGGGGCAACTGATGGAACTGGCCAAGATGCATAGCACCATCGAGCGCATGATTCGCCAAAACCGCTCGCTTCTGTTGTTGTCCAAGATTGATAACGGGCAGTTCGGAGAGGTCTCCAGCCAGAACTTGAACGAGCTGTTGAAAAAGTATATGGCCGATTACGAAGAGGTATATAAGTATAAGCAAATCACCCTTTCGGTCGAGGAAAAAGGCGAATTGCGCGTGGAAATGGACGCCTCGCTGGCGGCCACCATGCTGTTCAACCTGCTGAAGAATGCGTATACGCATAGTCCCAGTGGCAGCACGATACGGATTTACATCGATGCCTCTGGGCTGGAGATTTGCAACACGGCCGCCGGTGCGCCATTGGATGCGGAACATGTGTTCGACCGTTTCTGGCATTCTTCGGAAACGGACGGATCTACGGGATTGGGCCTTTCGATAGTCCACTCTATTTGCCGTCTTTATGGCTTGGGGATATCCTATGAATACCGCGACGGAAGCCATTGTTTCCGCCTTTCTCCCCGCCAAGTTGCGGATGCCCGCTGATTTTTTTGCGATTTTCCGAAAAAAAGATGCCTTCCGGCTTCCGATTTCCAAATCTTTTCAGAATCACTTCCGACCTTCGTCGTACGAAATTAGCCATCGGAGTATTAACCTTTAAAAACTTATGCGATTATGAAAAAGCTGTTTTTTGTTTTAGTATGTTTCTTTTCCGTCCAAGTGATGGCTTTCCCGTTGATAGGGGATGACACGCCGATCCAAGTTTCGCAACTTCCGGCCGCGGCGCAGCAGCTTATTAAGAACTACTTTTCTTCCAATAAGGTAGCGCTGGCGAAGATGGAACGCGACTTGCTCAGCAAATCGTATGACGTGACTTTCACCAATGGCGACAAGCTGGGATTCGATTCCAAAGGGCAGTGGACGGAAATCAAGTGCTACGGTTCTTCCGTGCCAGCCGAATTGGTGCCCCCCGCGATAGCGAGCTATGTGGAGGAAAATTACGGTGATTCGCGGATCATAGCCATCGAGAAGGACTACACCCACTACGAGGTGAAACTCTCCAACCGGGTGGAGCTGGAATTCAACAAGTATTTTCAGTTAATCGACATCGATTATTGAATTGGAAAGTATTTGAACGATGAATGGGAAGCCCCGCGGCTTATTCACATAAGCCGCGGGGATTATTTTTGTTTGACGCGGCACTTTTTTTCCCTACCTTTGCATCCATCTCGGGTTCTGCCCTCAACTGTTACCGTTATGCCCTGCAACTTGCAAGTCGAAAAACTCACAAAGTCATTCGGAGCCCTGCTCCTTTTCGAGAATCTCTCTTTCGGGCTGGATGAAGGGGACAAGGTAGGCCTTGTCGCCCCCAATGGGAGCGGGAAGTCCACGCTCATGGCCATCCTTGCCGGGCGTGAGGGATACGACTCGGGACGCATCACCTTTCGTAAAGGCCAGCGGGTCGCTTTCTTGGAGCAGGATCCGCTTTTTGCGGAGGGCATGACGGTGTTGGAGGCCTGCTGTGCCCAAGCCAGGCGGGATGGCCACGTGTCTCCCGGTTTGGAAGAAGACGGGCTCCGGCAGAAGGCGAAGCAACTGCTTTCGAAGCTGGGCGTAGGGGAGTTCGGCCACGAGGTCTCCTTGTTGAGTGGCGGGCAACAGAAGCGGGTAGCCTTGGCCTCGGCCTTGCTGGCAGAGCCGGATATCCTGTTTTTGGACGAACCTACGAACCATTTGGACCTGCAAGCCGTGGAATGGCTGGAAGACTATCTGAAGAAGGCTTCGCTGACCTTGTTGATGGTGACGCACGACCGCTATTTCCTCGACCGCGTGTGCAACTCCATCTTGGAGCTCGACGGGCAACACCTTTATGCCTATTCGGGGAATTACGCCTACTACTTGGCAAAGCGGCAGGAGCGCATCGACGCGGCACGGGCTGGAACGGCGCGGGCCGCCAACCTGTACCGCACCGAGCTGGAGTGGATGCGCCGCATGCCCCAGGCGCGCGGGCATAAGGCACGCTACCGGGAGGAAGCCTTCGCCGAGTTGGAGAAAGCGGCCAAGCAACGGACGGGCATGGAGCCGCAGCGCATCCGCTTGACGCCCAAGGCTTCTTACATCGGGAAAAAGATATTCGAAGCGAAAGGCCTCTCCAAGGCCTTCGGGGAGAAAGTGATTCTGGACGGTTTCTCCTATGTGTTTTCCCGATACGAGAAGATGGGCATCATTGGCGACAACGGTACGGGTAAGACGACCTTCCTGAAGTTGCTGGCGGGGCGGTTGCAGCCCGATGCCGGGCAGCTGGAAGTGGGCGAGACCGTTCGTTTCGGCTATTACGAACAGGGCGGTTTGGCTTTCGATGAGGGGCAGCGGGTCATTGAAGCCGTGACGCGGATAGCGGAGGTGGTGAAGATGCAGGATGGGAGCACCTTGACGGCTTCGCAGCTTCTGACGCATTTCCTCTTCCCCCCGGAGCGGCAGCGTGACTATATCGCAAAGTTGAGCGGAGGCGAGCACCGCAGGCTTTATCTGTGCACGGTATTGATGCGGGACCCGAACTTCCTGATTTTGGACGAGCCGACCAACGACTTGGATATCCTCACGATGAATGTGCTGGAAGAATACCTGACCCAGTTCAGCGGATGCCTCATCGTAGTTTCCCACGACCGTTATTTCATGGACAAGGTCGTAGACCATCTTTTGGTATTCAACGGGAACGGCGACGTGCAGGATTTCCCCGGAAACTATACGCAGTACCGTGCCTGGAGGGAAGAACGGGGACGTGCGGAAAAAGAACGCACGGCCGTCGGGCAGGCGGCTTCATCCCCGGAAGGGAAAAGCGCGAAGCCTAAACCAAGGTTGGACGGGTCGGGCAAGCGGAAACTCAGCTACAAGGAAACGATGGAGCTGGAGGAATTGGACAAGCAGATTCCCTTGCTGGAAAAAGAAAAGCAGGAATTGGAACAACTCCTGGCAGGAGGTACGGACGATGCGGGAGTGATTACGGCTTCGGCAGAACGCTATGGCGCGTTGCTGGAGGAGTTGGAGAGGAAGGAGATGCGTTGGTTGGAACTTTCGGAGCAATGAGGCAACAGGGATTGATGGAGGGAACGCAAATGGGGAATCGTACGAATTATCATAGCCACTGCTCTTTCTGCGACGGGCATGCGCCCATGGAGGAGTTCGTATGCGAGGCCATCCGGCAAGGCTTTACGGCCTACGGTGTCTCTTCCCATGCGCCACTCCCTTACTCCACCCGCTGGACGATGGAAAAGGGGGACGTTGCTGCCTACTTGGATGAGTTTGCCCGATTGAAGGCACTCTACTCGGCACGGATCGAGCTGTACGTAGGGCTTGAAATAGACTATTTGGATGAAACACACAATCCGGCGATGCCTTATTTCCGCGCACTTCCGTTGGATTACCGCATTGCTTCCCTCCATATATTGAAAGACGCGGACGGGAATCCGGTAGAGATTGATTGTGATATGGCGACATTCCGCGAACGGGTGCAATCGCATTTTGGCAACGACCTCGAGGCTGTGGCGCATGCCTATTATGCCACACAACGGCGGATGCTTGGGTTGGGAGGGTTCGACCTCTTGGGCCATTGCAACAAGCTGGACTCGCGGGTCGAATATTGCAGGCCGGGCATCACACGGGAACCGTGGTACCGGGAGATGCAGGCTGGTTTTTTGGACTGTGTGGCGGACATCGGAGGGGTGATGCTCGAGGTCAATACGAAGAAATACGTTGAGGACGGCCATTTTTTCCCCTCCTCCGATTGGTTTCCCGAGATGCTCCGCAGGGGGATACCGGTGGTCGTCAATTCAGATGCCCACTACCCGGAACGCATCAATGCCTCCCGGGGGGAGGCATTGCAAGCGTTGTACTCGGTGGGTTACCGGAGTGTGCGTGAACTGCACGGGGGGCAGTGGGTGGATGTGCCTATCGGTTTTTGAGCCGAAGGGGGGAGTGCCTCGTGTGCATCAGCCTCAAGCTAAGGTATAATACACAGTGCCTCCTTGGTAGGTTTGCTTGATTTTGTTGTTGCGGATGAGCCAACTGATGGAAAGGCACAGGTTGGTGTCGCCAAGCATGCTTTGTTGGGCCAATTCGGAGAAGAGGATTTGCTTCTTCTTGAGGATGATGGAATAGATTTCCTCACTGTTCCTTGCGATTGATTTCATGTCGATTTTCATAGCTCTTGTTCTTTTATCTGTTTACGCCGTAAAGATACAGGGAATTAACTTAATTCCAATGCCTATTTTTGCACTAAATTTGTCCTAAACTGCCTGTTTAACGGTATTTAGTTTTGTGGATAAATTATAATATGTAACGTAGTTTATTTATTAAGCAAGCCTGTTTGGGATTTTCTCCCTATATTTGTGCCCTCTTACTAATTCTTATAAAAAAACATTTGCATGGAAAAACATCGTACTACCCCATCACTGTTTGCCGCCGCATGTGCGGCTTTCTTTGTTTCGGCCGCCCCGCTTGCTTCGTATGGCCAAGTGGATAGCGAAGGCTGGAATACCGAAGTCCTGGATTTCGGGGGACTTTTGGAGGAAGCCGAGACTTTTTATGTCTCTTCCGACGCTTCCACGTTGGACGGCTACTATTATCGTGCCCCATTGGTGCTGGACGGATACAGGTTTTCGCACTATTGGGCGGATTTCTCCCCTTACTTTGGAGGAGGTTTCACCTATTCCAACTGCACGGATACGGAGACGCCCGGTTATATGAACATGAGTTCTTACGCCGGATCGGGCGACGGGGATGACACATATCTCATAGCGTATGCCAGCTCTTATACCCCTGCCACCTTGGCGCGCAGCGATGGGTCATATTTCGCCCCGCAGCAGGCTTCGTTTACGAACGCCACGTATGCTGCCCTTTCCATCTTGCAGGGCGATGGCGTGGGCAAGAAGTTTGGCGGCGACGATGGTATCGACCCAGACTGGTTCCGCCTCGTCGTCCGGGGATACAGTCAAGGGTTGGCCACGGGCGACACGGTGGTGTTCTACTTGGCCGACTACCGTTCGGACGACCCGGGAGAGGACTACGTGGTGGACGATTGGACTACTGTCGATTTGACGCCCCTCGGCAGGGTGGACAGCCTGACCTTCGAGTTGCAGTCCTCCGATGTCGGCATGTGGGGCATCAACACCCCGACGTATTTCTGTATGGACAACTTCGTGGTAGAGTCTTCCGTCTCGACGGGCGTGCAAGCGGTGGGCGCGGACAGTAGCCCGGCCGGTCTTGTTTCCTACTGCGACGGAGTCTTGGCCGTGAAGGGCTTGTCGGGGACGGACGTGTCGGTTTACTCGCTTTCCGGCATGCTGCTGGCCACATGCCGGGTGGATAGCGACGACTATGCCTGCACGCTGGGCCTGCAGCCCGGGCGCTACGTGGTACGCACGGCGCAAGGTGGATGTGTGATACAGGTGGCCCGTTAAAAAAAGTACCGGGGCTTTTCCCGGAAAGGGACGCCGCTTTCCCATGGAAGCGGCGTCCTTTTTTGTCGTTTTTGCCGCCGATTTTTGAGGATAAGGGGGGAGGCTTTTCGGATTCTTTCGTATATTTGCGCGAAAGAACCGAATGGCAAAATTATTATAAGGATCTATGAAAGAAAAGATTTTAGTGACCGGAGGCACCGGATTCATCGGCTCCCATACCGTGGTGGAGCTGCAAAATAGTGGATATGAGGTGGTTATTGTGGATAACCTCTCCAACTCCAGTGCAATGATGGTGGACAATATTGAAAAAATCACGGGCATCCGTCCCGCCTTCGAGGAGGTTGATTGCTGCGACAAGGCCGCCTTGGAAGGCGTATTGGCGAAATATCCGGGGATTAAAGGCGTAATCCATTTCGCCGCGAGCAAGGCCGTGGGCGAATCTGTGCAGAAGCCGTTGCTTTACTACCGCAATAATATCCTTTCGCTCGTCAATGTCTTGGAGCTGATGCCGAAGTATGGCGTGGAGGGCATCATCTTCTCTTCTTCTTGTACGGTCTATGGCGAGCCCGATTGCCCGCCGGTCACGGAAGAATCGCCCATCAAGCCGGCTCTTTCCCCGTATGGCAACACGAAGCAAATCAATGAGGAAATCGTGCGCGACACGGTGGCAAGCGGTTCGCCCGTCAGCGCGATCCTGCTTCGTTACTTCAACCCCATCGGTGCGCATCCTACGGCATACATTGGCGAAATGCCGAACGGTGTACCCCAGAACCTTGTGCCTTTCCTCACGCAGACGGCTATCGGAATCCGCCCGATGTTGAGCGTTTTTGGCGACGACTACGGCACGCCTGACGGTTCCTGCATACGCGACTATATTTATGTGGTGGACTTGGCCAAGGCGCACGTTATCGCCATGGACCGCATCCTTTCGGGCAAGCAGAAGGAAAAAGTGGAGGTATTCAACATTGGTACGGGCAAGGGTGTTTCTGTACTTGAGTTGATCCATACGTTCGAGAATGCAACGGGTGTGAAACTGAATTACAAGATCGCGCCGCGCCGCGCCGGGGACATTGAGAAAGTATGGGCTGACCCGAAGAAGGCCAATGAAGAATTGGGCTGGAAAGCGGAGACCCCGCTGGAGGATATCTTGCGTTCAGCATGGGCCTGGCAGTGCAAATTGCGCGAAGATGGAGTGCAATAAGAAGAATATTAACGTTTTATTGCTTGGAAAGGGCAATAAAATCGCAATAAAAAAGTTCTATTGATGCGTTGAGGCTTGGATATCTGCGGGTGATATGGGAATATCGCACCAGATGGGCTTATGCTTTACGCATGAGGAGCTTCACCGCATAGTAGTTTTGTCGTGTTTTATTTTGTGTTTGTGTTGTGGCCGGGAGTCTATGTGAATAGTTTCCCGGTATTTTTTTACCTTTGCCGTCCGAAACGCACGGCAGGCTTGTCTGGCCGGTGCGGGTTGGTTTCCGTCCCCTAAGGGCTGGTTGTGAAACCAAAGGTTGGAAATAGACGCTTATCCGATGAATATTAATGCTATTTGGATTGTACTGCCTGTTCTTATCTTGTTGATGTTTCAGCTGGGAATGGAGCTGGATAGGGCTTCTTTTTGGCGGGTCTTGAAGAAACCGTTGCCAGTCTTCATCGGTTTGACGGGGCAACTCTTGCTGCTTCCCCTGCTGGCTTTTGCCATTGGTTGCTGGTTTAGCCTGCCGCCGGTCTTTTTCATAGGCCTGATGCTTATAGCCTGTTGTCCCGGCGGAAGCTCTTCCAATGTCTTTTCCATGCTGGCCAAGGGAGATGTGGCGTTGTCGGTTTTGCTGACGGCGTTAAGCAGCGTCATTACTTTGTTCACGATTCCGGTACTGGTTTCCATGGTGACTCGCTTTGTATCCCTCTATTCCGACGTTGAAATCCACCTGCCCGTGGGGCAGTTGGTCGTGCAGAACTTGCTGCTCATGTTCTTGCCTATGTTGTGCGGGGGCTGCATGCGCATATTTTTCCCGAAGCAAGCCGTCGTGCTCCAAGGGGTATTGGGGCGTTTGTCGTTTCCGGCCTTGATGTTGTTGGCTGCCGTGTTTTTCCTTCAGCACTATGAGGCCATCGTCCATAACTTCTCACTGTTGGGCCTCTCCGTGGGGATACTCATCCTCTCTGCCATGGGTGGCGGATGGGTCATGACACGCGTGGCGCGTTTGAAAGGGGCGCAGCGGCGCACGATTGTCATTGAGATTGGCATGCAGAACGCGGCGCAGGCGATTGCCATGGCCAGTAGCCCGTTTATCTTTCATAATGAAGTGATGGCCATTCCTGCCATTATTTATGCCTTGCTGATGAATGTGATTTTGTTGTCTTACCTTAAGTTATTGCCCAAGGCCTCTGCTTCCCAAGAGGTAGGGTAGGTGTTTTATATTCTGGAAAGGAACGCTGTTTATGTGGGCTGTTCCGGCAGCCTTGGAACTTTCCGCTTAGGGAAAAAAGAAAGGGGCTATCTCCAACTTTATTGGGATAGCCTCTTTTTCGTTAGGATGCCCTGCACCTTACTTTACGATGCCGCGCTTGGATTGGGTTACGAAGTCCATGATGTTGCGGATTTCGTCGCTCATTGGAATCTGGTCGCGTATCTTGAGCACGGCGTCTTGCAGGCTGAAATTGCCGTGGTAGATGAGGCGGTAGGCATTTCCAATGTGGCGGATAACGCGTTCGCTGAAGTTCTTGTGGCTGAGGACTACGGAATTTACCCCGTGGTACTCGGCCGGGTTTCCGTTCATGATGACGTAGGGCGGCACATCCTTGGAGATGCGGCAACCGCTCTGTATGAGCACCCAGCTTCCGACGTGGCAGTATTGGTGGAGGATGACAAATCCGGAGAGGATTGTGTAATCGTTGATTACGCATTCGCCGGCTACCGTGCTCCCGATTCCGATTACGCAGTTGTTTTTGATTTCCACGTCATGGCAGATGTGTACTTTCTCGGTAATGAAATTGCCGTCGCCGATGGTGGTGGCATGTCCCGTGTGGGTCCCACGGGCGATAACGACATTTTCGCGGATGCTGTTGTCGTTCCCTATGACCAACTGGGTCTCTTCACCCGTATAGTGGAAGTCTTGGGGTATGGCGCCCAGCACGGTGTTTTGGTAGACTTTGTTGTTGTTGCCAAGCCGCGTGCCGTTGAGGACGCTGACGTAGGGCATGATTTCGCAGTTGTCGCCGATTACGACGTCTTTCTCTATGTAGGCGAAAGGGTGGATGGTGACATCTTTTCCTATTTTAGCCTCGGGGGCTACATTTGCTAAAGGACTAATCATGGTCTTATAGGAGTTTAAGGAATTATTCGTTGTTTTCGGTTTCGTCTTCTTGCCCGCCTCCCAAGGCTTGGTATAGGTTGACTACGGCCTGTATCTTGTTGAACATGTCGCTAACCTCGGTGAGCCGTGCGCTCAGGAGCGATTGTTCGGCGGTTATGATCTCCAAGTAGGAAGTCCCTTCCGTGCCGGCTCGGAACAATTCGGTCGTATAGTCTACGCTTTTCTGCAAGGCTTCCACCTGGAGATGCCGTACTTGTTCTTTTTCCAAGTTGGCTTGGTATTGGTAGAGGGCGTTGCTTACTTCATTTCCTGCGTCCAAAAGTGCCTGCTGGAAGTTGAGTTTAGCCTGTTCCTGTTGGGCTTTCGATATTTTGAGCTGGGCTCTCAGTGTCCCGTTCTGGAACAGGGGTTGCGTAAGCGAGCCGACAACGCTTGCCAAGAGCTTTCCGGGATTGGTAATGGCGCTACCCCCGCTGTTCGTCCAGCCCAGCGTCCCGGTCAGGTTGATGAGGGGATAGAAAGCGGAACGGGCGCGGTTGGTGGCATAGAAGGCGGAAGCGAGCGACATCTCGGCAGCTTTGATGTCCGGGCGGTTGGCCAAAAGCTGTAAAGGCACTCCGGCAGTAACGTAGGCGGGCATCTTTTGCTCGGCCAGCGTCCCGCGGCTGATGGGCTGCGGGGCTTGTCCGAGGAGTGCGCACAGGGAGTTTTCCGCCTCGCGGATTTCCTGTTTGAGATCGGGTATGGAGGCCTTCACCGAATAATAGGAGGCTTCGCTTTGCGTTACGGCAGCTTCGTTAGTCGTGCCTGCATATTTCATCGCTTTCATTGTTTCTACATTCTCTTCCCACTTGCGCTCGGTCTCTTGGGTGATGGCCAATTGCTGGTCGAGCATGAGCAAAGTGTAATAGTAGTTGGCGATGGTGGCTATCAGTTGCGTCTGGACTGCCTGTTTGTAGGCCTTGCTTTGCAGCAAATCGGCTTTGGCTCCGCGTTTGGCGTTGAGCAAATCTCCAAAGATGTCTATCTGCCAACTTGCGGTGATGGGGATTTGGTACGTTTGCGTGGCCTTTGCCTTGTCGAAGCTGCTGATAGTCCCCTGAGGGGCAAAGGCAAAGGAGGGAAGGAAAGCCAGTTTGGAAGACATGAGGCTTGCCTCTGCCTGTTTCACGCTGAGCTGTGCGCTTTGCAGGTCGGTATTATAGGCCAATCCTTGTTCGATAAGGATTTGCAGCTGGGGGTCGGTGAATACTTCCCGCCAAGGGAGGGAAGCGATGGTGGTGGTATCCGTATAGGCATCCGTGGCGTTTGCCGAGATGATGGCATCCACCGTATCGCGGAATAACCCGTCGATTTTGATATCTTCCGGCCTCTTATAGGTTTTGTAGAGGTTGCAACTGCTCAGGAGAGCAGATGCAACGACTACATATATGAGATGTTTTTTCATTTTTCTGGAGTTATTTGGAATATTGTTCAATTTCAGTTTCCGCATCGGTGTTGTTGATATCTTCCCAAGTCATGGGCTTGAAGCGCTCTTGCAGGGACTGGAAGATTACGAAGAGTGCCGGGACTATGAATATCTGGCAAATCATCCCGATCAACATACCGCCTACTGCCGCAGAACCCAGCGCCCTGTTTCCGTTTGCACCTACGCCCATGGCGAACATAAGTGGGAGCAAACCGATGATCATGGCCAATGAGGTCATCAAAATAGGACGCAGACGAGCCCCGGCACCTAATACGGCTGCCCACGTGATGCTCATGCCCATCCTCCGGCGGTCGAGGGCGAATTCAACAATCAGGATGGCATTTTTGGCCAAAAGTCCGATCAACATGATAAGTGCGATTTGCATGTACACGTTATTCTCGGCCGAACTGAAAATCGGAATCAATACGTTCAGGAATCCCATGAGGTGCGCGAAGATGAACGAACCGGCCAATCCGAACGGTACGGAGAGCAACACAGCCAAAGGCAGTATGTAACTTTCGTACTGGGCGCTCAGGAGGAGGTATACGAACACGAAGCATAGCAGGAAAATCATGGCGGTCATGCTTCCGCTGGTGCTTTGTTCTTCGCGTGTCATACCGGAGAATTCATATCCGTAGCCCGTGGGCAAGTATTGTTGTGCCACTTCCTCGATGGCTTGGATGGCTTGGCCGCTGCTGTATCCGTCGGCGGGCATACCGTTGACCGTCATGGAGGTGTACATGTTGAAACGGTTGATGTTATCCGGACCGTATACCCGTTTGATAGACATGAACTGGGTAATGGGAGCCATCTCCTCGCCGTTTCTTATCTTTACGTTTTGCAAAGAGGCAATGTCGGTGCGCCGTTCCGGGTCGGCTTGTATCATGACGCGGTACAGTTTACCGAAGCGGTTGAAGTTGGAGGCATAGATACCGCCGTAATACCCTTGCAGGGTGGTTAAGATTGTGCTGGGGCTAATGCCGGCTTTCTTACATTCGGCGGCGTCAATCTCAATCAAGTATTGGGGGAAGTTCGGGTTGAACGAGGTCTGGGCGGAAGCGATTTCCGGACGTTCCCTCAGGTGGCTAAGGAAATCCTGCGCCACTTCGTAGAAGTTGTCCAGCGAGCCTCCGGTCTTATCCTGCAGGTTCAACTCGAAACCGTTGGACACGGAATATCCCGGAATCATAGGCGGCGCGAAGAAGAGCACGCTTGCGTCCTTGATTACTTCACGTGCTTTCATGTAGAGCATGCCAGAGATGATGCTGGAACTTTGCGCTAGGCTTCGATCGTCCCAATCCTGCAATTTGCAGATGAAGCAGCCGTAGCTGGGGCCTTGGCCTCCCAAGAAGCTGAAGCCGACAATCATGGTGCGGTGCAGGATGGCAGGTTCGGCGCCAATCAGGCTGTCAATCTGTTGCATGGTCTTCACCGTGCGTTGTATGGACGAGCCGGGAGGCAAATCGACGGAGCACATGATAGTACCCGTATCCTCATTCGGGACCAGTCCGGTCGGGGTGACGTTCATCAAAGCGATGAGTACTGCGACACCCACGACGATTGAGCCAAACGTAAGCCATGGCTTCTGGATGATGCGCAATACGGCTTTTTTGTATTTCTGGAGGATACGTTCATAAGACGCATTGAATGCGGTGTGGAAACGACCGATGAATGATTGCGATTTCTTCTTGCCGTCTTTTCCTTCGTCGTGCGGCTTCAGGAAAATGGCACACAGCGCAGGGCTCAAAGTCAAGGCGTTCAGTGCCGAGAAACCAATGGAGACGGCCATCGTGATACCGAACTGGCGGTAGAAAGTACCGGATGTCCCGGACATGAAGCTCACCGGGATGAACACGGACATCATGACCAACGTGATGGAAACGATTGCCCCACCTAATTCCGACATGGCGTCTATGGAAGCAAGGCGTGCCGATTTGTAGCCTTGGTCGAGCTTCGCATGGACGCCTTCGACGACGACTATCGCATCGTCCACCACTATGGCGATGGCAAGCACCATAGCGCAGAGGGTCAGCAGGTTGAGGCTGAATCCGATGAGGTAGAGCACGAAGAACGTACCGATGAGGGCCACAGGGATTGCGATGGCAGGGATGAGCGTAGACCGCAGGTCTTGCAGGAAGATGTAGACTACGATGAACACCAAGATGAACGCTTCGATCAACGTCTTGATAACCTCATGGATGGAGGCAAAGAGGAAGTCGTTGGCGTTCTGCATGATTGCGATTTCGACACCTGGGGGCAAGGTCTTGGACGTTTCTTCCAGCAGGGCCTCGATATTGGTGATGATTTCCGTGGCGTTCGAACCGGCAACCTGGTAGACTACCGCCGTAACGCCTTGGTGCCCGTTTACGCGGTTTACGTATGAATAGCTAAGCCGTCCTAACTCGATTGTTGCCACATCCTTCAGCCTCAGTACCTGTCCGTCGGAAGTCGCGGCGATGACGATGTTGCCGAACTCCTCTTCCGTCTCCAAGCGTCCCGTATATTTCAGGGTATATTGGAAAGTGGTCCTGCCGCTGTTCTCCCCGAAAGAACCCGGGGCGGCTTCAATGTTTTGCTCGTCCAATGCAGACTCTATGTCCGAAGGCATCAGTTTGTATTGGGCCATCACGTCAGGCTTCAACCAAATGCGCATCGAATAGTCGGCGCCCATCACTTGGGCTTCGCCCACGCCCGGTACGCGCTGTACGGCGGGGATGATGTTGATCTTGGCGTAGTTCTCGAGGAATTGGGTGTCGTAGCGGTCGTCCGGGCTGAAGATGGAGAACACCATCAGCATGCTGGTTTGCCGCTTCTCGGCGGTGACACCCACCTGGGTTACTTCCGACGGCAGCGAACCTTGGGCTGCGGATACGCGGTTTTGCACGTTCACCTGCGCCATGTCGGCGTTGGTGCCTTGTTTAAAGTAGACGGTTATGCTCGCCTCGCCCGTGTTCGTGGCGGTGGAAGTCATGTAGGTCATGTTTTCCACACCGTTGATTTCCTCTTCCAACGGGGCGATCACGCTGTTCAGCACGGTTTGTGCGTCTGCCCCGGTATAACTGGTGCTTACCCGCACGGTAGGGGGCGCTATGTCCGGATACTGGGTTATGGGGATTGAAATAAGTCCCAATACGCCCAATATGACAATCACGATGGAAATCACCGTCGAGAGTACCGGGCGATTGATAAATCTGTCTAATTTCATATTCGGGTTACTTATATATTATTGTAGGGACACGGTTGTTTTTATTGGGCGGAAGCGGCCTCTTGTCGTACGGCTGCCTGGAATTTCTCCTGCGATTGCTTTTCGGTAATCGGGGTAATCTTCTGCCCGTCTTGTAGGGTATTGACGTTCTCGACCGCAATCTGGTCGCCGCCCTTCAGGCCTGCGGTAACGATGTAGGTCTGCCCGTCGTTGATGTCCAAGATGGATATCTCCGTACTTTTGACTGTCCCGTCAGGTTGGAGTACATAGACGAACTTCTTGTCTTGGATTTCGTAGGTCGCCTTCTGCGGGATGACGATGGCGCTGTCGCGTTGGTAGGGGATGAGCACGTTGCCCGTGCTGCCGCTTTTGAGCATGCTGTTCGGGTTGGCAAACGCCGCGCGTATGCTGACCGACCCGGTAGTGCCGTCGATTACGCCGCTGATGGTCTCCACTTTTCCTTTTTCGCTATAGATGCTCCCATCGATGAGCTCCAGCTCCAATTCGGGCATCTGGTCGATGATGGCCTGCAAGCTGCCTTTCCCCTTGCTCTGCTCAAGCAGCTCTTTTTCGGTCAGCGAGAAGTAGGCGTACATCTTCGATATGTCGCTCACGGTGGTCAGCGGCTCGGTCGTGGAGGAGCTCACGAGGCTTCCCACACGGTAGGGGATGCTGCCCACGATGCCGTCGGAGGGGCTTGTGATGACGGTATAGGCAAGGTTCTGCTCCGCGCTCACGAGCTGGGCTTTGCTTTGGGCGAGGTTCGCTTTCATGGAGGCCAGCGTGTTCTCTTCCATCTGCATGTCGTACTGGCTGATGATGTTCTTCTTCAGCAGTTCACGCTTGCTCTTGACCGTGATTTCCTGCGTCGCGAGGTTGGCTTCCGCCACTTCGATGGCGGCTTTGGCCGTGTTTACGGCTGCCTCGTACTCGGTCGGGTTGATGAGAAAGAGGGTTTGGCCCTTCTTTACGATTGCGCCTTCGTCCACGCACAACTTAGTGATGAATCCGGAAACCTGCGGCCTGATTTCGATGTCTTGCCGCCCTTTGATGGTCGTCGGGTAATTCTTCTTCAGATTTACGCTGGTCGGCTGAATGGTCGTTACGGCACATTCCGGGGCATTCCCCTCTTGCTGGGCTTGGTTTTGGCAGGCGGTTGTGGCAACCAGTGCGCAGCCAATCATTAAAAGAGAATTTAATTTCATACTTGAAAGTTACTTAGGGTATAATTTAGTCTGCTTTTTTTTGAAAAGAGGCGAACGGATAATTTGCTTTCTTCACGCGGCGAAGTTACGTTAAAATGCCGGATGCAGTGGAGATGGAGGCTTGTTTTTTAATAACTTATAACGCGCTAACCCGGGAAAACGGCAAGGTAGGACAAAATAGTGGTGCTATTGTCTATTCCGCCCCTCCGTATTTGTACCTTTTGCCCTCTTGTTTTTCCTTCTTCTTGTTAAGATAAGTTTGAATATTGGTTGTTGTTTTGACAAGTATGTGTTGCGTTCTTCCTTCTTTGCTTCGCCGCACCCCTTGTGCCGGTGCTGCCCTTTGGGCAGGCGGCATCCGCCCTTTCCTGGCGGGCGGATGCGCAGGGAAAGGAAAGGGGCGGGGGATTGCCCGGAAAGTGCCTGCACTTTCCTAAAAAAGCACAGGGGCTTTTCCCTAAAAGCGGCCTTGCCCTTGGGCAGCTCCCTGCCGGGCGCGCCGTGCCTCCCGTGCACGACAGGGTTGTAAGCGACGTGCCTTGCACGCAATAAATCGCTCGGAGTTCCGTTTTGTCTTGTGGTAAACCTTTGGAAACTCGAATAGGAAAAGTGGATTCTATCTTCTCCCGATGCACATGGCTGGCAGCCCTCCTCTCGCTTTTGCTCCCGTCGGGCGGGCTTGAGGCCCAAGGCGTGGCAGTAATCTCCGGGCTCGTCACGGACGAGGCCCAAGTGCCGCTGGGGATTGTCTCGGTACGGCAGGAAGGCGCGGCCGTGGGGACTACGACCGACCTGCAAGGGCAGTATTCCCTCACGGTGGAGTCGGCCGACAGCGTGGTGCTGGTCTTTTCCCAGTTGGGCTACCGGACGCGCAAGCGCGTCTTGCGCAACCCGGTGGATAAGGTGACCCTCAACGTGACCCTCCTCTCCGATGACATCATGCTCGAGGTGGCCGAGGTGAAGGGACGGCAGAGGCAGACCGGGATGACCGACAAGCTGGACGTCTCGAAGAGCCGCCTCATGCCGGACGCGAGCGGCGGGAATATCGAAGCGCTCCTCGCCACCCAGGCGGGGGTGAGCTCCAACAACGAGCTGAGCACGCAGTACAGCGTGCGCGGCGGCAGCTTCGACGAGAACATCGTCTACGTGAACGGGACGGAGGTCTACCGCCCTTTGCTCATCCGCGCCGGGCAGCAGGAGGGCTTGAGCTTCATCAACCCGGACATGGTGAAGGACGTGCGCTTTTCTACCGGAGGGTATGAGGCGAAGTACGGCGACAAGATGTCGTCGGTGCTGGACATCACCTACAAGAAGCCGGAACGCAACGAGGCCTCCGTCAGCCTTTCCCTCTTGGGGGCCAGCGCTTATGCCGGGCTGAAGTTCAAGAACCTGACTTGGACTAATGGCTTGCGCTACAAGACCAGCCGCTATTTGCTCGGAAGCCTGGAGACGAAAGGCGAATACGACCCCTCTTTCCTGGATTACCAGTCCTACTTGTCGTGGACCTCGCCTTCGCGGCGTTGGGAAGTGAACCTGATTGGCAATATCTCCCAGAACCGTTACAATTTTGTGCCGGAGAACCGGAACACGCGCTTCGGCACGATCAGCGAGGTGCGGGAGTTCCAAGTCTACTTCGACGGGCAGGAGAAGGACCTTTTCCGCACGTTTTTTGCCTCCGGGGGGCTCACCTACCATATCAATGCGAAGGACGAGGTGACGTTCCGCATGAGCGGGTTTCACACGCAGGAGCGGGAAACCTACGACATACGGGGCGAATATTGGCTGAGCGACGTGGTGGGTGAGGAATCGGCGGGCAGCGCCTCCTCTGGGGGCAACCTGGGCGTGGGGACTTACATGGAGCATGCGCGCAACCGCCTTACCGCAAATGTGATGACCTATGCCTTGGAAGGGCGGCACGAATTGAAGAAGAACACCATATCGTGGGGCATGGAAGTGCGGAGCGAAGAAATAAAAGACCGGATACGGGAGTGGGAAATGCGCGACTCGGCGGGCTACTCGCTGCCCCATACGGGGAATAGCGTGCAAGTCATCTATAACCTGTCGTCGTCCGACGAGATACGGAGCACGCGCTTCTCGTTTTATGTGCAAGACGTCTGGAAGTTCCAGCGGGAGCGGGTAGGGCTTTTCACGCTGACGGCAGGCGTGCGCGGAAGTTACTGGAGCTATAACAAGGAATTCATCTTTTCCCCGCGCGTGTCGCTGGGGCTGATTCCGGCGTTCAACGACAAGTTTACCTTCCGGGCCGCGGCGGGCGTGTATTACCAGGCGCCCTTCTACAAGGAATTCCGCGACACGACGACGGTGGGGGGCGCAACGGTCGTGACCTTGAACCGGGATATCAAGTCGCAGCGCTCCATCCATTTCGTCTTGGGCGGCGACTATGAGTTCCGGGTGCTGGGGAGGCCGTTCCGGTTCACGGCGGAAGCCTACTACAAGGCGCTTAGCAACCTGGTCCCGTACAATATCGACAACGTGCGCATACGATACTATGGTTCCAATCTCTCGCACGGTTACGCCACGGGCTTGGACATGCGCCTCTTCGGGGAGTTTGTCGAGGGCAGGGACTCGTGGCTGAGCTTCTCGCTCATGAAGACGGAAGAGAAGTTGAACGGCGTGTGGATTCCGCGGCCTACCGACCAACGCTACAATATCTCGCTTTATTTTACCGATTACTTCCCGGGCAGCGACCATTGGGTCATGAACCTGAAGTGCGCCTTTGCCGGGGGGCTTCCTTTTGGGCCGCCCCATGCCGGGCTGGAGCAGATGGTGTTCCGTGCGCCGGCCTACCAACGGGTGGACATCGGCATGAGCTACCGGATTGACGTGCCGCACACCCGCTCCTGCTGGGTAGGGCTCGACGTGCTGAACCTCTTGGATAAGGACAACGTGAACTCCTACTATTGGGTGACGGACGTGAACAACGCGCAGTATGCCGTGCCCAATTACCTGACGGGGCGCATGCTGAACGCCCGGATTTCCGTAGAGTTTTGACTGGGCCGCCATGGGGCGTTCCCGGGGAGCGCCTCCCCTCCCACGGGGAAGGCATGCCGCTTTGCCGCGCAAGTGCCGGGGCTTTCCGCAGGAACTGCCGGGCTTTCCCCCGGCATGCCGTGCCCCGGTGTCCCGTGGCGTGCCGCACGGTGTGGATTCCGCCTCCGCTTCCTGCTTTTTTATTTTGGGCAGATTGCCGTGAAATTGTGCGGGCATACGTAAAAAATGCCTATCTTTGCGGCCAACGAACAGACTTTCCCTGAAAAAGATACGAAAATATGTGCGGAATAGTAGGATATATTGGGAAGCGGAATGCTTACCCTATTCTGATAAAGGGGCTTAGGCGATTGGAGTACAGGGGGTACGACAGCGCCGGATGCGCCTTGATAAACGAGGAAGGCATGCTCAGCGTGTACAAGACCAAGGGCAAGGTGAGCGACTTGGAGGCTTTTTGCTCCGACAAGGATTGCTCCGGGCACATAGGGATAGCCCATACGCGCTGGGCGACGCATGGGGAACCCTCGAGCATCAATGCCCATCCCCATTATTCCTCTTCGCATAAACTGGCGCTCATACACAACGGGATTATCGAAAACTACGCCGACCTCCGGAAAAAGCTGGAACGAAAGGGCTATAAGTTCCAGAGCGATACCGATACCGAGGTGCTGGTCCAGCTGATTGAGTATGTCCGTCTTTCCCATAAAACCGCCCTTCCTTTGCTAAGTGCCGTCCAGTTGGCTTTGCGCCAGGTAGTCGGCGCTTATGCTATTGCCGTGTTGGACAAGGACAACCCGGACGAAATCGTGGCGGCACGCAAGAGCAGCCCGCTGGTGGTGGGCATCGGCGAGGGAGAATTCTTCCTGGGTTCGGACGCTTCCCCCATCGTCGAATATACGGACAGGGTGGTCTTCCTGAAGGACGGGGAAATCGCCTTGCTCCGGCTGGACAGGGAACTGAAGGTCGTCAATCTGGGCAATGTGGAAGTCACCCCTGAGGTTTGCACCTTGGACATGGAGCTGGGCGACTTGGAAAAGGGGAACTTCCCCCATTTCATGCTGAAGGAAATATACGAGCAACCGGCCTGTTTGCGCGCATGCATGGCCGGTCGCCTGAGCGTGGACCGCAAAAGCATCAAGCTTTCGGCAATCATCGACCACAAAGACCGCTTGCTGCACGCGCGGCGCTTCATCATTGTGGCATGCGGCACTTCGTGGCATGCGGCGCAGATAGGGAAGCACCTGATAGAAAGCTTCTGCCGTATCGCGGTCGAAGTGGAGTATGCCTCGGAATTCCGCTACTCCGATCCGGTCATAACGAAGGATGACGTGATGATTGCCATCTCCCAAAGCGGCGAGACGGCCGACACTCTGGCCGCCGTCGAGCTGGGGCGGAAGAAGGGGGCGTTTATCTACGGGATTTGCAACGTGGTGAGTTCGTCCATCGCGCGCGCCACCCATACGGGAAGTTATATCCACGTGGGGGCGGAAATCGGCGTGGCCAGTACGAAAGCCTTCACCGGCCAAGTCACGGTTTTGGCCATGCTCGCGTTGGCATTGGCCCATGAAAAAGGGACAATCTCGCAGGGCGACTACGAGAAGTATTGTATGGAACTGAGCCGGATACCTTCTAAGATAGAAAAGGCCTTGGCGCTGGACGGGCAGATCGGCTCGCTGGCCCGCATCTTCACCTACGCCCGCAACTTTATCTACTTGGGCCGCGGCTACAATTTCCCGGTCGCCTTGGAAGGTGCGCTGAAGCTAAAGGAAATAAGCTACATCCATGCGGAAGGCTACCCTGCCGCGGAGATGAAACACGGCCCCATCGCCTTGATAGACTCGGAGATGCCGGTGGTCGTAATTGCTACGAAGAACGAATTATATGAAAAGGTATTGAGCAATATCCAAGAGGTAAAGGCGCGCGGCGGGCGGATTATCGCTTTGGTCACGGAAGGCGACACGGAAATCTCCCATATCGTGGACTACAGTATCCCGCTGCCGGAAACCATCGAGTGCTTTACCCCGCTGGTTGTCTCAGTGCCTTTGCAGTTGTTGGCCTATCACATCGCGATATGCAAGGGCAAGGACGTTGACCAGCCCCGCAACTTGGCGAAATCGGTTACGGTGGAATGAACCCGGCTGTCCCTATGGTACAGGCTCAAAGGACGAACGGAAAACGAATTTAGGATATATGGAATCGCTGAAACACGAATGCGGAATTGCTTTGATACGGTTGCTGAAACCATTGGAATATTATGAGCAAAAATACGGGACGTGGATGTATGGGTTGAATAAGCTCTACCTCTTGATGGAGAAACAGCATAACCGCGGGCAGGAGGGCGCAGGGCTGGCTTGCGTGAAGATGGAAGCAAATCCCGGTGAAGAGTACATGTTTCGCGAGCGGGCATTAGGCTCTAGTGCCATAACGGAGATATTCGGAAACGTACAAAAGCACTTTTGTGACCTTTCTCCGGAGCAGCTCCATGATGTGGAACATGCTAAGCGTTACCTGCCTTTTGCGGGCGAAGTCTATATGGGCCACCTGCGCTATTCCACCACGGGCAAGAGCGGGGTGCAATATGTCCATCCCTTTTTGCGCCGCAACAACTGGCGGGCGAAGAACCTTGCCCTGTGTGGGAATTTCAATATGACGAACGTCGATGAGATTTTTGCGCAGATCACCGCTACGGGACAGCACCCGCGCCGCTATGCCGACACCTACATTATGCTGGAACAGGTAGGGCACCGTTTGGACCGTGAGGTGGAACGCCTTTTCGTCCAAGCGCGGGAAAAGGGCTACAAGGGCATGGCAATTACGAATTTCATAGAAGACAATGTGGATATTTCCAATGTCCTGAAGACTTCTTCGAAGGGCTGGGACGGGGGCTATGTCATCTGCGGGCTGACGGGCAGTGCGGAGTGTTTCGCTTTCCGCGATCCGTGGGGCATCCGTCCGGCTTTCCTCTATCATGACGAGGAGGTCTTGGTGGTCGCGTCGGAGCGTCCGGTTATCCAGACAACCTTTGCCGTTTCGGCGGAAAAGGTGGAAGAGTTGGAACCCGGGCAAGCCGTCATCGTGAACAAGGCGGGCAAGGTGCGTTTGAGCCGCATCCTTCCGGCCAAGGAAAAGAAAGCCTGTTCATTCGAACGCATTTACTTTTCGCGGGGGAGCGACAAAGATATTTACAAAGAGCGGAAGGCTTTGGGCCGCCAACTGGTGGAACCCATCCTGAAGGCCATAGGCGGCGATTTGGACAATACGGTGTTCTCTTTTATCCCGAATACGGCAGAGGTGGCTTACTACGGCATGTTGGATGGGTTTGAGGACTATTTGAACAATAAAAAGCTGGAGGCTATCGAGCAGCTCGGGGGGAATCCTTCGCATGACGAGCTGCGCAAGATTCTTTCGCGTCGTGTCCGTTACGAGAAAGTGGCCATCAAAGACATAAAGTTGCGCACGTTCATCACCGAAGGCAATACGCGCAACGATTTGGCCGCGCACGTCTACGACGTGACCTACGGGAGTATCCGGGCAGGGGTGGACAACTTGGTGGTAATCGACGATAGTATCGTGCGGGGGACTACTTTGCGCCAAAGCATCATCAAGATATTGAGCCGTTTGGAGCCTAAGAAAATTGTCATCGTAAGCTCTTCGCCCCAAATCCGCTATGCCGATTATTACGGCATCGACATGGCGCGCATGAGCGAGTTCATCGCTTTCAAGGCAGCCATCGAGCTGCTGAAGGAGCGTGACATGAAGAACGTGATCGAGAGGGTGTACACCAAGTCGAAAGCGCAGCAAGACCTCCCGAAGGAACAGATTGTGAACTACGTGAAAGAGATATACCATCCTTTTACCGACGAGGAGATTTCTTCCAAGATGGCGGAGTTGCTCACCCCCCCGGACACCAAGGCGAAGGTGGAAATCGTGTTCCAAACCTTGGAAGGCTTGCACAAGGCTTGCCCCAACCACCGGGGCGACTGGTATTTCAGCGGCGACTACCCCACGCCGGGCGGCATGAAGAAGGTGAACCAAGCGTTCATCGACTACATCGAGGAGCTTTATCAGTTCTGAACCCTTGCCACTTCCGACCAAAAGTGCCGCCGCCAATCCGGGAAAACGCTGCACCGGGGAAGGAAAAGAGCGATAAGTTTTTGTATAGATAACCACACGATAACGAAATAAGTCTAATGCAACAAGAGAAGAGTGTTACCCTGATCCTGGACGATGGAAGCCGTTTCCAGGGAAAGTCCTTTGGGTATGACAAGGCCGTGGCAGGCGAAGTCGTATTTAATACAGCCATGATGGGCTATCCGGAAAGCCTGACCGACCCCTCGTATGAAGGGCAGATAATGGTTTTGACCTATCCGTTGGTCGGGAACTACGGGGTTCCTTCGCGGGAGCAGGCATCCAACGGGCTTTCGCGCTTTATGGAGAGCGACCGGATTCACCCGGAAGCCATCGTGGTAAGCGACTATTCGTATGAGTATAGCCATTGGAACGCCCGGAACAGCCTGGCCGAATGGTTGGTTGAAGAGAAAGTGGCGGGAGTGACCGGCATCGATACGCGCGCCTTGACCAAGCTGTTGCGGGAAAAGGGCTCGATGAAAGGGAAAATCATACCGGAAGGCGGGGAAGACATCCCCTTCTACGACCCGAACCTGGAGAACTTGGTCGAAAAAGTGAGCTGCAAGGAGGTCATTACCTACGGGGAGGGACGGAAGAAACGGGTAGTTCTTATCGATTGCGGAGTGAAGGATAACATCATCCGCTGTCTGCTGAATCGTGGGGTGACCGTGGTCCGCGTGCCTTGGGACTACGACTTCACGCGGATGGACTACGACGGTTTGTTCATCTCCAACGGCCCGGGCGACCCGAACATGTGCGAAACCACCATCTCGCATATCCGCGAGTCCTTGGGAGGGACAAGGCCCATCTGCGGCATCTGCATGGGCAACCAGCTTTTGGCCAAGGCCGGGGGGGCAAAGATTTTCAAGTTGAAGTACGGGCACCGCAGCCACAACCAGCCCGTGCGGCAGGTCGGCACGAACCGTTGCTTCATTACGAGCCAGAACCACGGGTTTGCGGTGGACAACAGCACGCTGGGCGCTGATTGGGAACCGCTCTTCATCAACATGAACGACGGGACGAACGAGGGGATACGCCATCGGAACAAACCTTTCTTCTCGGCCCAGTTCCATCCGGAGGCATGCAGCGGTCCTGTGGATACGGAGTTCTTGTTTGACGAGTTCGTCAAGTTGCTTTGATTCGCTATATACAGTTCAGCAAAAAATAGGAAAGATTCAGATATGAAAGAAGATATAAAGAAAGCCCTCATCTTAGGTTCCGGGGCGTTGAAGATAGGCGAAGCCGGAGAGTTCGACTATTCCGGCTCCCAAGCCTTGAAGGCCCTCAGGGAAGAAGGCATAGAGACGATATTGATAAATCCCAATATTGCCACCGTCCAGACTTCGGAGGGTGTGGCCGACCGCATCTATTTCCTGCCCGTGACCCCGTTCTTTGTGGAAAAAGTCATCGAGAAAGAACGTCCGGAGGGTATCCTCTTGGCTTTTGGCGGGCAGACGGCTTTGAACTGCGGCGTGGCCTTGTATAAGGAGGGCATCCTCGAGAAGTACGGGGTGAAGGTCTTGGGTACCCCGGTACAGGCCATTATTGATACGGAAGACCGGGAGAACTTTGTGAAGAAGTTGGATGAAATCGACGTGAAGACCATCAAAAGCGAGGCCGTGGAGACGATAGCCGATGCAAAGCGTGCCGCGGCCGGGCTGGGTTATCCCGTCATCATCCGTGCGGCCTATGCCTTGGGTGGCCTTGGCTCGGGTTTCTGTGACAACGAGGAGGAACTGACCCGGTTGGCCGAAAAGGCTTTCTCTTTCTCGCCCCAGGTCTTGGTGGAGAAAAGCCTGAAGGGATGGAAGGAAATAGAATATGAAGTGGTGCGTGACTCTTACGATAACTGCATCACGGTCTGCAATATGGAAAATTTCGACCCGCTCGGTATCCATACCGGCGAGAGCATCGTGATAGCTCCTTCGCAGACTCTGACCAATAGCGAATACCATAAGTTGCGTGCCCTTTCCATCAAGATAATCCGCCACATAGGGATTGTGGGCGAGTGCAACGTGCAATACGCCTTTGACCCCCAGAGCGAAGACTACCGGGTGATAGAGGTCAATGCCCGGTTGAGCCGCTCTTCTGCCTTGGCATCCAAGGCTACGGGCTATCCGCTTGCCTTTGTGGCAGCAAAGTTAGGCTTGGGGTATGGGCTCTTTGAGCTGAAAAACTCTGTGACGAAGACGACAAGTGCGTTTTTCGAGCCTGCATTGGACTATGTGGTCTGCAAAATCCCCCGTTGGGACTTGGGCAAATTCCGCGGGGTTGACCGCGAATTGGGCTCCAGCATGAAGTCTGTGGGAGAAGTCATGGCTATCGGGCGCACCTTCGAGGAGGTCATCCAGAAAGGCTTGCGCATGATTGGGCAAGGGATGCACGGCTTCGTGGAAAACAAGGAACTCAATATCCAAGACGAAGACATAGACACGGCCTTGAAAGCGCCTACGGATAAACGTATTTTCGTAATCGCAAAGGCGCTGAACAAAGGTTATTCCATAGACCGGATACATGAGTTGACCAAGATAGACAAGTGGTTTTTGCAGAAACTGATGAACATCTGCTCTACTTCCCGCGAGTTGGAAAAATGTTCCTGCTTGGAAACCATGCCGCCGGCCTTGTTGCGTAAGGCCAAGGTACAGGGCTTTTCCGATTTTCAGGTGGCGCGCGCCATTTGGCATGACGACACGGAGCATATCGAGCAGAATATCTTGAAGGTGCGCGACTGGCGTAAAACGCTCGGGATTGTGCCGGTTGTGAAGCAAATAGACACGCTTGCTGCCGAATATCCCGCCCAAACAAACTATTTGTACCTGACGTATGGCGGAATCACCAACGATGTCCATTATTTGGGCGACCACCGTTCCATAGTCGTGTTGGGGTCGGGCGCATATCGCATAGGCAGTTCGGTAGAATTCGACTGGTGCGGCGTGCAAGCGTTGAACACCATCCGCAAAGAAGGCTGGCGCAGCGTGATGATTAACTATAATCCGGAAACGGTTTCCACGGATTATGACATGTGCGACCGTCTGTATTTTGACGAATTGACTTTCGAGCGTGTCATGGACATCCTCGACTTGGAAAATCCGCACGGAGTGATTCTCTCCACGGGCGGGCAGATCCCGAACAATCTGGCTATGCGTTTGGACGAACAGAACGTGCACATTCTGGGAACTTCGGCAAAGAGCATCGACAATGCGGAAGACCGCGAGAAATTTTCTGCCATGCTCGACCGTATCAAGGTCGACCAACCGCGCTGGCGGGAGCTTACCAATATGGAAGACATCAATGAGTTTATCTCCGAAGTGGGCTTCCCCGTATTGGTCCGTCCTTCGTATGTGCTTTCCGGTGCGGCAATGAACGTCTGCTCCAACGAGGACGAATTGGAACGCTTCCTGCAGTTGGCGGCCAATGTGTCGAAGAAGCACCCCGTGGTGGTGAGCCAATTCATCGAGCATGCCAAGGAAGTTGAGATGGATGCCGTAGCCAAAGATGGCGAAATCATAGCTTACGCAATCAGTGAGCATATCGAGTTTGCCGGAGTTCACTCGGGCGATGCTACGATACAGTTCCCGCCGCAGAAACTTTATGTCGAGACTGTGCGCCGCATCAAGCGCATCAGCCGCGAGATAGCGCGTGAGCTTAAGATTTCCGGCCCATTTAATATTCAGTATCTGGCTCGTGAGAATGACATAAAAGTAATTGAGTGCAATCTCCGTGCTTCGCGCAGTTTTCCATTCGTGAGCAAGGTGCTGAAGATAAATCTCATAGAGTTGGCAACGAAAATCATGTTGGGACTTCCGGTAAGCCGCCCCGAAAAGAGCCTTTTTGACTTGGATTACGTCGGGATCAAGGCTTCCCAGTTCTCATTCAACCGCCTGCAGAAGGCCGATCCGGTGCTGGGAGTAGACATGTCTTCTACGGGCGAGGTCGGTTGCATCGACTCCGATACGTCCAGCGCAATACTCAAAGCCATGCTCTCAGTAGGCCTTAATATCCCGAAGAAGAACATTCTTCTTTCGACCGGGTCCACGAAGCAGAAGGCCGACATGCTGTCCGCAGCCAAGCTCCTGGCAGATCACGGATATACCTTGTATGCTACCGGCGGGACCTATAAGAACTTGCAGGAAAACGGCATCCCCTGTCAATTGGTTTACTGGCCTAGTGAGGAAAAGAAGCCCCAGGCGCTCGACATGCTCCATGCGCATGAAATCGACATGGTCGTCAATATTCCGAAAAATCTGACGGTGGGCGAACTGAGCAACGGCTACAAAATACGTCGCGCCGCTATCGACCTGAACATCCCGTTGCTTACGAACTCCCGTTTGGCCAGCGCATTCATCAAGGCATTCTGCACGATCGACATCAACCAGTTGCCCATCAAATGCTGGGAAGAGTATTAAGTCGTTTTTCCGTGTAGTGTCCCGTATGGGAAATGGCTTGTGCTTAGTGCGCCTGCTCCGGCGGAGGTCGGCGGAATTGCGACGGTAGCCGATAAATAGTGGGAGGCATGGATTGTTTATATGTAAGTTATTTATGCCTCTCCTTTTTTATTTGCGGCGGTTGGCTTGCCGCTTTTTGAAAAAAGTGCAGGTAGATTTTGCCGGAAGCGTTTCCGCTTTCCCCCGTTTCCCCGAAGGGTTTTGGGAGAGTGGCGAAGCGGGGCTGATGGAAATTAACAGTAGAATAGATAGAAATGAAAGCTTGTTTGGCGGCTCTCTTCGTGGGGGTTATGTGCATATCATTGCACGGACAGACGCAGCGTTTTAAGGGTTATCCCTCACGCACGGGAGAGATTGACATAAAAAAGCACTTTGCCTCCCCGCCGAAGGGGTACGGAAATGTGCCGTTCTTTTGGTGGAACGGCGATTCGTTGCGCATCGACCGTCTTCGTGATGAACTGGATTTGCTGGAAGGGGCGGCAGTAGACGGCTTTTCGGTGAGCTACATCCATTCTCATCCGGCGGTCGATCGGGATTTGAATGCTGGCGGCTATGGAGGTTATGGCAAGCCTGATCCGGGAAGCCCCGCGGTTTTTACCGATGGATGGTGGCGCCTGTGGAATCAATTCTCGGGCGAGTGTGCCGACAGGGGGTTGGGCGTAGGGCTGGACGACTATGTGCTCGGCTGGAGCGGGAATGGGTATTATCCTGACGAGGTAATGCGTGATTCTCGTTTTGTTCATTATCAAGGCCGGTTACGTTGTGCCATGTTCGATGTAGAGCCCGGGGCCAAGTTGGAAGCGGACTTGGAGAAAACGCCACTTTCGGTAATGGCCTATCCGCAAGGAGCCGACCTTTCCGGTTGTCTGCAAGGTACCCGTTTGAACTGGACCTCTGTTTCGTCCCGGAAGCAGACGGTTTATGTCGTTTATACCGACCCTTCTTTCGAACTTCATCCGGACTACGGGAAGAAACTCATAGAAGTTTATTTCGACCGTTTCGAGAAAAAGCTGGACGAACGCGGGCGGGCTGGCATGAACTATTTCTTCCAAGATGAATTGCATTATAATCTTACGATTCATTCTTGGGCTGAAGACATGCCCGAAGAGTTCGCCCGTCGCAAAGGATATGACATTTTGCCTTATTTGCCTGCCTTGTTTGCGAACATAGGCCCTATTACGCCTAAAATTCGCCTGGACTATGCCGAGGTGGTCACAGCACTTTCCGAGGAACGCTACTTTATTCCTGTTTTCAACTGGCATAATGAACGCGGGCTTATTTATGGCTGCGACAACAACGGGCGCGGGCTGGAGCCATTGCAGTACTTGGACTATTTCCGCATGACAAGCTGGTTTACGGCACCCGGGAATGATGCCCCGGCGCGAGGCTCAAGTTTCCGGCAGACAAAGGTGTCGAGCTCAATAGCCCATCTCTATGGGCGTCCCCGCACATGGCTGGAGGCTTTCTACGGGATGGGTTGGGACAGCAACGGAGAGTGGCTCGCTTCGCAGCTCGACCACCACGTCATAGCCGGCGGCAACTTGCTCTGTCTGCATGGACTTTACTACTCTACGCACGGAGGCTGGTGGGAGTGGGCCCCTCCATGCTTCCATTTCCGCATGCCCTATTGGCCGCACATGAAAAAGTGGCTCGAATATGCTGAGCGGATGAGCTTTGTCTTGAGCCAGGGCACGCATGTGTGCGACATTGCCATTCTGTATCCTACCGAGTCGATGCAGGCTTATCCCGAGGCCACGCCCGATTCCATGTGGAAAGTAGCTGAACTTTTGAGCGACTGCGGCTTGGATTATGACTTTATTGATTATCATTCGTTGCAAAAGGCCGATGTAACCCGCGGCATGCTTGCCGTGTCGGGTGAGCAATATAAGGTGCTTATTCTGCCCGATGCCAAGGCGCTGCACCAAGAAACTTGGGAAAAGATTGAAAAGTTCGGGCGGAAAGGCGGATTGGTTATCGCGGTAGGCGGTTTGCCAGTGGCCACTTCGCGTAAAGGCGAGGATGATTTTCGGTTTGCCCGTGCTTTGGATAGACTTTTCCGCCGCTCTGAAAACGGAATACATGTGGGGGATTGCGCCGAAGTGCCTCGTCTCATAGCCCAACGCTTTGTGCCGGATTTCAAAGTCGATACGGGTAAAGGACGTGTGTTGCACCGCCGTGTGGGCGAACGTGATGTGTATATGGTGATGGGGGTAAGCGCCGGCTCTGAGATTTTCTTCCGCGCAACGGGGAAAGCGGAGTGCTGGGATGCGAAACATGGCTCGATTTCTGACCAGCCCGTCCTTCGCCAGACTGGAGAGGGTACTTGGATTCGATCCGATGCGGAGCCAAATGCCTCGAAATTGTATGTCTTTTCTCCTGGCGAGCCTACATATTGCACGGATGAGGGCGGGGAGCATGCGGGGAATGGCTTGCGTGTGTTGCCTTTGACCGGCAGTTGGGAGGTGGAGATTATACCTACTATGGACAATAAGTGGGGCGATTTCCGCCTGCCAGCCTCTGAGGAACTGATAGGCCCCGAGGCGCGTGAGTTCCAGTGTGCATTCGTTCCTGAGGGGGACAGGCCCGACTCCCTTCTCCATGTCTTGCCGGGTTCGGCCGGAAGTCTCCACTATGGTTATGCAGACTTCATGGAGACGGCCGCAATCGATGCGGCCATCGATTTAAAGTCCTTTCTTGAACAGTCGGATTTCGATAGCCATGTCGCATGGAGGCCTTATGCTTTTTCTTGGCAATACGGAGTGCGTGACAACCCTGGTAGCCAAGGTTTTCACGGACTCAAGGGCAAAGTGGACAACCGCTTCCTTATTTTGGATCAAGGAGGCCATCAACTATTCCGTACATTCGTCTATGCGCCCAGTCCGGGCAACTACCGCATTGAGCAAGAAGGTGCGCGCCCTGCATGCATATATATTGATGGAAAGCCTGCCGGGGAGAGTCTTGTCGCATTGAGCGAAGGTTGGCACAGGCTTTTATTGGCATATTCCGATACGAAGCGGGGGAGCTATGTCTTATCGGAGAAGCAGAGTAACAGCATTGACGGCCGCGACCGCAGCGCCGTGTTGCTCTATCCGGCCGAAAGTCCCGTGCCGTCGCCCGTTTCGTCCTACGGTTCGATCGTGGCGATGAAGTGGTATGGGACGGATCATTTGCCTTTTAGCCCGAACGGAGGGCGAAAAGGAGTTTGGGCCTATCGTTTTGCAACAGCTCCCGGCACGTCTTCTATGTATTTTGTTGTCCGCGGGATCATTAAAGACGCATATGTCAATGGTCGTCCTTTAGCCGGGATGGGTAAGATTACGGGAGGGGCCGATGGGGAATATTGCTTGGAGCTGAACGAAGTGCAGGGCGGAATCGATACGGTCACGCTGGTTGCTCTTCCCGAATTGGGGTGCGATGGAGCATCCTTCTTCGTGAGTCCCGTGAAACTGCAGTGCCGTACCGGCAGGATGCCAGCGGGCGACTGGAGCCAATGGGGCGCTTTGAAGTATTTCTCAGGCGGCATGCGTTATAAGAAGCAGGTTGAGCTGCCGCTTGCCGAGGGGGAAACGGTCAGTTTGGACTTGGGTTTGGTGGATGCCACTTGCGAAGTGTGGATTAACGGCAAGGAAGCGGATTGCTTGCTGAGCCCCCCTTATCGTTTGGACATCACCCGTTTCGTCAAACCCGGTTTGAATGAGATAGAAGTGTTGGTCTACAGTTCGCTTTCCAATCATTACCAGTCCATTCCCTCGGCATATCGCGGTGATCCGCGGGCGGGACTTATCGGGCCGGTGCAGCTGGAACTGGCCCGTTGACTGCCGCTTCCCGATCGGCGGTGCTGCGCTTTTTCAAAAAAGTGCAGTGCTTTTCGGGAAAAAGTGCGGGAACTTTCAATAAAAAGTCCATTGCCCAAAAACTGGGCAATGGACTTTTTTTTAGTTGCATGCAGTTCCGTTTGCCGGAAAGGTACAGTTAGTCTTCCAAATAGTAGTCCAGCCCGGTCACGACGCGCACCTTCTTTATATGGGGAGTATTGGGGTCGCGGTCGGTAATCTCGAACTGCCCTTGGCGGGCGGACTTGATTTTTCCTAATTTGCTCTCGGAGTCTGATGCGAATTTCTGTGCGGCTTCGTGGGCATTCTTGGTGGCTTGTTCAATCATTTGCGGCTTGATTTTGTTCAAGTCCGTGTATTCATAAGTCACGTTGTAGCGGTAGTCGCCGCCCGTCAGGGCGATGCCTTGCTGAAGCAGGGAGCCTTGTTCGCTGATGAGTTTGCGGATTTTGTCGACCTGCGAGGAAGTTACGGTGATGACCGATGTTACATTGTAGCGGTAGGGCGATTCGTTGTTGGAATATCGTTCGGCAGCCATGTCGATAATGTCCGGCGCGCCTATCGATATTTCTTCGTCTTTCAGCCCGTTCTGCTTCAGAAATTTGATGACCGTTGCGTTCTTGCCCGTAATCCGTTTGTAGAGTTCCGGGAGATCGTTGCCCAGGTCTTTCAGCACAAGCGGCCAAGTTACCTTGTTGGCCGAGACTTCCTGTTCGGCCAGCCCGCGGACGGAAACAATTCGGTCGCGCTCTTTCAAATTAACCACGGCACTACGTAGCAAGAAGCCCGTCAATACCAAACCTGCCGCCAGTATGGCTGCTTCTTTCATCCAATTTTTCATCATGGCTGTGAATTTGTTTAAGGGGTGAATTCCGTGTAGTCACTGCCAAAGGTAGGAATAAATCGTTGCCGGGTTGCACTATTTCCTATGTTTTCCTTTTGGTGGCCGTTATTTTTTTGCCCTTCTTTTGCAGTGTTTCCCCTTCCCGGTGAAGAAAAAGGCGGCACCCGCCGGTGCCGCCTCGCTTACCTAACTAAACATAACCTGATAACAACCTTATAACGGTATAACCCCGTTTTTTAATCCAAATGCCTTGATTCACATCAAAGGGATTGTATTTGTTGTGGATTGAACTGTAACTTAAAGATAGGGATGTGTCCTTTCGCAGGAAGCCGTTCCCTTATCTTTAGGAGTGATGGGCAAATGTTGTAAAGATTGACGTGATTCGGGCTAAAAAAAGCGTAATAAGGGAGGAGAAATCCGTAAATGTATCCCCCGGGCAGCCGAATAACGATAATTACGCCTCCTTGTGGATATAATTAAACCCTTGGGGCGCTTTCCCGCAAAAGTGCCGGTGTTTTTTCCGGTTTTCCTTGCAGCTTTTTATGGGAAGCCCCCAATCCCGTACCGGAACAATCTGCGGCTTGTGAAGCCCGATAATGGCCGTCCTGCGCGCCATATTGTGGCACAAAACCAAAAAGCCTTGCCCCTTTTTCCGCAAAACGGAAAGGCTTCATGCAAAAGGGTGGGGCAAAGCACTTGCCAAGTCAAAGGAAAAACCGTACCTTTGCCACGCTGTTACGAGTATAGCAGCGTTCAAATCAATCTTTTCTACAATTATTATTAAAAACAAACTACAAAGAATGGCAACAAAAATCAGATTGCAACGCCGTGGACACAAGCATTATGCTTTCTACTCCATAGTGATTGCTGATTCGAGAGCACCACGTGATGGTAAATTCATCGAAAAAATCGGTACGTATAATCCCAACACCGATCCTGCTACCATTGATTTGAAATTCGACCGTGCCCTGCATTGGGTGCAAGTTGGGGCACAACCGACCGATACCGTCCGTAGCATTCTCTCCCGTGAGGGCGTGTACATGATGAAGCATCTGCAGACTGGCGTAAAGAAAGGTGCTTTTGGCGAAGCAGAGGCGCAAGCGAAGTTTGAAGCTTGGAAGAACGACAAGGTAAGCGGCTTGGAAAAACTCAAAGCCCAGAAAATAGAAGCGCAGAAGGCTGCCCAAAAAGCACGGCTCGAAGCCGAAATCAAGATAAACGAGGAGAAGGCAAAGGCTCTGGCCGAGAAGAAGGCTGCTATTTTGGCCGAGGAAGCAGCAAAAGCCGCGGAAGAGGCCAAGGCTGCCGCCGAGGCCGCTGCAGCGGTAGCTGCCGCAGAAAGTGAAAACGCAGGCGATGCTCCTGCTGGCGAAGCTTCTGCTGCAGAGGAAAAGGCTGCAGAATAAAGAGGATTTAAAAGACGTATTTCTTCAAAACACCGCAAGCGCGGATGTCCCCCAAGGGAAGGACATCCGCGCTTGTCATTTATATGGAAGGGGAGACGGGGGAGGTGGGTTTCGTCCCGGTGGCAAGGCCTCGTTCGGGTAAATAACAGGTCGCTTCTGGAAGATCCTTGCCGAAAAGACATAGCGGGCATACCGGAAATCGGTACGCCCGCTACACGTGTTATCCTTTCTCGGGAGATTTATATACTATTTCTTAGTATATACATAGTCTTGCCAGTTAGCACTCCGGCCTTTGTCTTCGGCGAGCTGGATGATTTGCGAGCCGTCGGTAGCTTGCTCATAATAGGAAATCTTGTCTTCATTGCCATCTTTCTTGCATGTGAGCAAGAGGGCGGCTTTGTCATTCTTTGTACCAGTTGTGCGAAGTACGATACCGTCTTGTCCAGTGCGTACTTTTTGCCCTGTCTGGCCATAGGTGTACGTTTGAATCCGTTCGTAGGTCCCAATCGAATCCCCGTCGGCGATGCTGATAGATATTTCCACCAAGCAAGTATCACCTGGTACGGTTTTCTCATAGCCCGTATAGACTACGGTAGGAATTTCTACGGCCACGGAATCAGTTGCAGCTGCGTCTTTGTCCGATTGGCCTCCGCTGCACGAGGCAAGCAGCCCGAGTACAGCTGCCGTCATGAGTATTTTCTTCATTGTAAAAGAAAAGGTTTGGTCTGTTTTCACTTGGGGGCGAAAGTACTTCTTTCTGTTGGATGAAACAAATCCTGTTATTTTTTTTTAAGAGTTTTACCGTAGTATGATTTCCCCGCTGCCGATGCAGAGGTAGCCTGCCGCATCGTAAACGGTACAGAATTGACCCGGCGCAATGCCTTGTAGTGGCTTTTGCACTTTCAGATGGTATCCGTAGGGGCGTGGGACGAGTGTCGCGGGAGTAAATTCGGGCGTATGGCGGATTTTGACGCTGACCTTTATGGATTGCCCCGGGGGATTTCCGGAAGAGGGGGTGTCCCAAGGGTTTAGTGTTATGAAATGGAAGTCGGAGATGTCGAACTCTGTGCCGTATTGTTCTTGGGGGGCGTAGCCCCGGGCCACGTATAGCGTGTTGTTCTCTATGTCTTTTTTCACGACGAACCAAGGCCCTCCGCTCAAATAAAGTCCTTTACGTTGGCCAATGGTATGGAACCAGAATCCTTTATGCTGCCCTAGTATTTTTCCGCTTTCGAGTTCTACGATGTTCCCGGGTTTCTCTCCGAGATACCGGCGAATGAAATCGTTGTAATTTATCTTCCCAAGGAAGCAAATGCCTTGGCTGTCCTTGCGGCGGGCGTTGATGAGATGTTCTTTTTCGGCTATTTGGCGTACTTCGTGCTTCATCAGGTGGCCTATGGGGAAAAGCAGTTTCCGGACTTGCCCGGAATTTATTTGGCAAAGGAAGTCGGTTTGGTCTTTTACCGGGTCGGCGGCCGTGGCCAGCCATGTCCTCCCGTCGATGAGTGCCGTGGTGGCGTAGTGCCCGGTGGCCGTCTTGTCGAATTCATGGCCGACGGCTTGTTCGAAAGCTCCGAATTTGATGAGCTTGTTGCACATGACATCGGGGTTGGGGGTGAATCCCTTCCGTACTTTGTCGATGATGTATGCCACCACGTTGTCCCAATATTCGCGGTGGAGGTCTATGATGTCAAACGGGCAGCCGTACTTCCGTGCCACGGCTGATGCCATCTCGATGTCCTCTTCCGCAGTACAGTCGAGCGAAGGGTCGTCGTCTTTTCCGATTTTGATGTAGAAACAGTGGGGTGTGATGCCGTTTTCTTTCAGTTGGTATACTGCCACTGAACTGTCTACGCCTCCGGAGAGTAAAGTCGCGATGTTCATGTTATAAAAAAAGTGCTGTATCTTTTCGGTGCAACCGGCAGTCCTTTTTCTTGCAGGTTGCTGGGGTTTCTTTTATTGTCCTTTCACTAAGTTTTTGAAGGCCTGTGGTATGGGGAGGGAGAAGCTCATGTCTTCTCTTGTGACGGGGTGGGTGAATGCCAGCCGGAAGGCATGGAGGGCTAACCGGCCTATGGGGTTCTTGCCGCTGCCGTATTTCAAGTCACCCACGACGGGCGTGTGTTTCTCCTGCATGTGTACGCGGATTTGGTTTTTCCGGCCGGTTTCCAGCTGCAGTTCCACCATGGAATATTCCTCCCCGGCCTGTAGCGTCCGGTAGTGCGTGACTGCGTATTCTCCCCCGTTGTCCGTAGGCGAGGAATAGGTGAAATACATTTTGTTGTCCCTCAGCCAAGACGTTATGCACCCCTGTGGCGGGTCGATTACCCCTTCGATGACGGCCACGTAGCGCCTGTCGTAGACGATTTGGTGCCAATTGTCCTGCAAGGAGAATTTTGTCCGTTCGTCTTTGGCGAAGACCATCAGCCCGGATGTCTCGCGGTCCAAGCGGTGGACGATAAAGATGCGTCCTTGCCGGTTTGTCTTTTTCACGTATTCGCCCAAGATGGAGTAGGCTGTCCGTTCGTTGCGCTTAGGGTCGGTAGCTATGGAGAGCAAGCCGCAATGTTTATGTATGACAATCAGGTAGGCATCCTCGTAGAGGATGTCCAGCCAGCGGGAGGAAAAGGTTTTCCGGTTTTTGTCTTTCGAGATTTTCACGGTCATTCCCGGACGTATCGGGGTGCTGTGTAGCGTTTCGATCCGGTTGTTGACGTAGACAAGCCGGTGGGTAAGCAGCGATTTGGCTGCGGTGCGGCTGATGCCCATGGCCTTTATCAAGAATGGGAGCAGTTCTGTTTCTTTTTTCCCTTCGCTCCCGTCGAAGTCTTGTTCCTTGGCTGTGAGTACGGTGAAGCGTGAGAGGGCGCGTTCTGCCGCTGTGGGCTTACTGTATCTTTTGTTGTTTCTCATAAGGGGCTAATCGCGTTTTTCCAATAGGATGACATTCTCTACATGATGGGTTTGCGGGAACATGTCAACGGGTTGTACTTTCGTTATCCGGTACTGCGTGTCCATGGCTTGGATGTCGCGGGCCTGTGTGGCTGGGTTGCAACTCACGTAGACAATGCGCGCGGGAGCTGCTTTCATGATGGCGTCTATTACGTCGGCGTGCATCCCAGCCCGGGGGGGATCGGTGATGATGACGTCAGGCCGTCCCTGTTCGTTGATAAAGCGTTCGGTAAGGATGTCTTTCATGTCGCCGGAGAAGAAAAGGGTGTTCCCTATGCCGTTCAGGCGGGAGTTGAAACGTGCGTCCTCAATGGCTTCGGATACGTATTCTATCCCTACCACCTTTTTAGCTTGGCGGGCTACGAAATTGGCAATAGTGCCAGTCCCTGTATATAAATCGTAGACTAATTCCTTCCCGGTTAGGGCGGCAAACTCGCGTACTACCTTATATAATATGTAGGCTTGCTCGTGGTTGGTTTGGTAGAATGACTTGGGGCCTACCTTGAACTGTAGGTTTTCCATTTCGGATATCATATAATCCTTTCCTTTATGGCTTTTTATTTCCAAATCGCCGTAGGAGTCGTTGCATTTGTTGTTTATGGCATACATGAGCGACGTAATCTCCGGGAAAGTCTTTTCGGTGAAATCCAAGAGGGTGCGGAATCGTTCCATTTCTTCGTCTGTCTCGATTCGTGCGATGAGTATGCACATCAGTTCGCCTCGGTTGGAAGTCCGGACAACCAAGGTGCGGAGCATCCCGTTTCCGGCGCGCAGGTCGTAGAAAGGGAGAGCCTGCTCGTAGGCATAGTCGCGGATTCCGTTGCGAATCCGGTTTACGGTATCGTCCATCAGCAAACATTCGTCGATGGCCAGTACCTTGTCGAACGCACCGGGGATGTGGAATCCTACGGTTTCGCGATGGGGATATTCCTTTCCTTCCGCGATTTCTTCGTAAGTCAGCCAACGTTTGTTGGAAAAGGTGAACTCCAATTTGTTCCGGTAGCGCATGGTTTGGGCGGAACCCAATATCGGATTGATTTCTGGAAGGTTTAATTTCCCGATCCGGGTCAAGTTGTCTGTGACTTGTTTTTGCTTATATTTTAATTGTTCTTCGTAAGGCAGGATTTGCCACTTGCATCCTCCGCAAAGCCCGTAGTGCTTGCAGAAAGGGGTTGCGCGTTTTTCCGAATATTGGTGGAAGGTGACGGCCTCGGCTTCCGCATACGACCGCTTTTTTCTTCGTACCTGTAAATCTACCACGTCGCCGGGGACTACGTAAGGGACGAATACTACGAGGTTGTCCACTTTAGCCAAAGCCATACCTTCGGCGGCGACATCCGTGATAAGCACCTTCTCTAATAAAGGCAGGTTCTTTTTCTTTTTTCTTCCCATGAGTCGATTTGAAAACAGGCACAAAGATACGTTTTTGTTTCCAATAGCCTGTTTGATAGGGCGGATGAAATGGATAAAAAGAATAATTCCGCAAAAAAGCGCATAGAATTTGCAGGGAATTAAAAAAAACTTTAGCTTTGAAGCAGGCTTTATTTTAATAAATAAGTAGTAATAACCATGGACAACAAAAAGAGAGTGTATACCTTTGGTAACGGACAAGCCGAGGGTAATGCTAAAATGAGAGAAGAGTTAGGAGGCAAAGGGGCAAATCTTGCCGAGATGAACCTGATAGGCGTACCCGTCCCTCCCGGCTTTACCATCACAACCGACGTGTGTAATGAATATTACAAGGTAGGGCAAGAAAAAATAGTCGGGTTGCTTACGGAAGAGGTGAATTCGGCCGTGGCTCACGTGGAGCGCTTGATGAATTGCCAGTTCGGGAGCACGGAGAATCCTTTGCTCGTTTCTGTCCGTTCGGGGGCACGCGCATCCATGCCGGGTATGATGGATACGATTTTGAACTTGGGGTTGAACGACGAAGTGGCCGAGGGCATGGTGAAGAAGACCGGAAACCCGCACTTTGTGTATGACTCGTATCGCCGCTTTGTGCAAATGTATGGGGATGTCGTGCTGGGCATGAAACCGGCGAACAAAGAAGACATTGATCCTTTTGAGGCTATCATCGAAGAGGTCAAGGCTATCCGGGGCATCAAGTTGGACAAGGATTTGTCGGTCGAAGAGTTAAAGGATTTGGTTGCCCGCTTTAAGAAAGCGATAAAGGAACAGACGGGCAAGGATTTCCCGATTGACCCGATGGAACAGTTGTGGGGCGCTATCTGTGCTGTTTTCCGCAGTTGGATGAATGAGCGGGCTATCCTTTACCGTAAAATGGAAGGCATACCGGACGAGTGGGGTACGGCCGTCTCGGTGATGGCCATGGTATTTGGCAACATGGGCGAGACTTCGGCCACGGGCGTATGCTTCAGCCGGGATGCCGCCACGGGTGAAAACCTGTTCAATGGGGAGTATTTGGTCAATGCGCAAGGTGAAGATGTCGTGGCGGGCATACGTACTCCGCAACAGATTACCATCGAGGGGTCGCGTCGTTGGGCAGCTTTGCAAGGAATCTCTGAAGAAGACCGCGCAAGCAAATTCCCCTCGATGGAAGAGGCTATGCCTGGGATTTACAAACAGTTGGATGCAATCCAAGAAAAACTGGAAAGCCACTACCGCGATATGCAGGACATGGAGTTTACGGTACAGGAAGGAAAACTTTGGTTCTTGCAGACTCGCAACGGGAAGCGTACGGGGACGGCCATGGTGAAGATAGCCATGGATTTGATCCGGGAAGGGCTCATTGATGAAAAGACGGCATTGATGCGTTGTGAACCCCAGAAGCTGGACGAACTTTTGCATCCCATTTTTGATAAAGAGGCCTTGAAGAAGGCAAAGGTCATTACGCGTGGTTTGCCAGCTTCCCCCGGTGCTGCTTGCGGGCAGATAGTGTTCCATGCCGATGATGCCCAGAAATGGCGGGAAGAAGGGCATCGGGTGGTGATGGTACGTATTGAGACCTCGCCGGAAGACCTTGCAGGAATGTCTGCGGCCGAAGGTATCCTCACGGCGCGTGGCGGCATGACTTCGCATGCTGCGGTGGTGGCGCGCGGGATGGGTAAATGCTGTGTTTCCGGAGCTGGCGCCATCAACGTAAATTATAAGAATAAGACTGTAGAGATTGAGGGCGTTTTATATAAAGAAGGCGATTATATTTCGCTAAATGGATCGACCGGTGAGGTATATGCCGGGGAAATCCCGACAAAGGCCGCAGAGCTTTCAGGGGATTTCAAGGCATTGATGGAGTTGTGTGACAAGTACACCAAACTCCAGGTGCGTACGAATGCCGATACTCCTTACGATGCCCGTGTGGCACGCGCCTTTGGCGCAAAGGGCATAGGCTTGACCCGGACGGAGCACATGTTCTTCGAAGACCAGAAAATCGTGGCCATGAGGGAAATGATTTTGGCTGATACCGTAGAAGGACGTGAGCGGGCTTTGGAGAAACTGCTGCCCTACCAAAAAGCAGATTTCAAGGGAATCCTGGAAGCGATGGACGGATGTCCGGTCAATATCCGTCTGCTCGATCCTCCCCTTCATGAGTTTGTGCCCCATGATTTGAAGGGGCAGCAAAAGATGGCCGAAGAAATGGGCGTGAGTGTGGAGGAAATCAAAAAGCGCGTAGCAAGCCTGGCAGAAAATAATCCGATGCTTGGGCATCGTGGATGTCGCTTGGGAATCACTTTCCCTGAGATAACCGCCATGCAGACCAGGGCAATCCTAACAGCTGCATGTGAGTTGAAGAAAGAAGGGAAAAATCCGCAGCCCGAGATTATGGTTCCTTTGATTGGTATCTTGTATGAGCTGAAGCAACAAAAGGAAGTCATTCTGAAGACGGCGGAAGAGGTATTCGAAGAACAAGGAATCAAGGTGGAATTTGAAATTGGAACAATGATTGAAATTCCGCGTGCAGCTCTTACCGCAGATAAGATTGCTTCGGAAGCCGAATATTTCTCGTTCGGTACGAACGATTTGACGCAAATGACTTTCGGATATTCGCGTGATGACATTGCCAGCTTCTTGCCTGTATATCTTGAAAAGAAGATATTGAAAGTTGATCCCTTCCAAGTGCTGGACCAGAATGGTGTAGGCCAGTTGATCCAGATGGCAGTGGAAAAAGGACGCCAAGTACGCCCCAACTTGCGGACAGGAATCTGTGGAGAACATGGGGGCGAGCCTTCATCTGTCAAATTCTGTGCTAAGATCGGCATGAATTATACATCTTGTTCTCCTTTCCGGGTGCCCATCGCCCGTCTGGCTGCGGCGCAGGCTGCGGTGGAAGGTTGATAGGCTCCCAGCTAAAATAATTGGTTTA
>CAYTPX010000013.1:0-51552 GCA_964439955.1 uncultured Bacteroidaceae bacterium
CCACTTTTCTACCTTTTTAACGGCAAAATATTGATAATCAATGAGTAATGAATGCTATGAATGTAGTTCACTTTCCCGTGTGAAATTGTCTGATAATTTGACAACCATAGGAACTGCTGCTTTTAGGGATTGTGGGTTATTGGATAGTATTTATTTGCCTGGGCGGATTAAGAGTATTCCTTCGCAATTATTCTATGGCTGTCAATCGTTGTCCTATATAGAATTTGGCGGCAGTATTCAAAGCATAGGAAGTTACGCTTTCTCAAATACTGCGCTGAGACAACTGGTTCTACCTGAGACAGTTACGGAGATAGGTGAACGGGCATTTAGTAGCGCCGATTCCTTACGTTTTGTGCATCTGCCGTCTCGGCTAAAAGAGATACCTGAGCATTGTTTTTCGTATTGTGACAATTTAGAACTTGTAGAACTCCCGGCAGAGTTGAACACGATAGGCTATTACGCCTTTTGGAGTTGTACTTCTTTGAAGAGCGTGGCTTTTCCTGAATCATTGGTGAGTATTGGTGAGAATGCTTTCAATGGCTGTGTTTCTTTGGAATCTTTTAATATTTCGGATGGGGTTACGGAAATAGCCCCAAGTATATTATGGTCTTGCTCGAACCTGAAAAAACTGAGGATTGGAATTTCTTTGTCTGCTCTTCCGTTTGAATACGGTAGAGCATATGGAAATATAATCGTTGATGAAACAAGCACCCTTGGTAGTTATAGTAAAAGAAGAACAAACCCTAATATTACTTGGTATATAGATAGCTATGAGGAGTATCTGACAAGTCTTAAGGAGGTTATTATAGCTGATGCTGAGAACGAATTGTCAATGTATGGTTTTGGTTATGTATCATCATCCAGTTCATCTACGGTAATACAAATACCACCATTTTCTAATGCAGATGTGGATTATTATTATGTGGGACGTCCATTAGATAAGGTGAGATCTTGGGTGGCTAGTTCTACTGGCTTTAAGATAGGAGTATCGCGTGGTTTTGGGCATATTCGCAAGTTGGAAATTTCCGGTTACTGCAATGAAGTACTATATTTCTATCAAAAGGTAGACTCGCTCATTCTTGGCTCGAGTGTCGTGAAGTTTAGTGCCGGAAATATTTGTGGTGCGGATACGTTGCAATATATCGAATGCCACTCTGATGTGCCTCCGGTTTTGAGTGGGAAGTTCTCTACAAAGACCTATACGGATGTTGTTGTGGCAGTGCCTGTTGGGTGCAGGCAAGTGTACCAAGATGCGCCCGGATGGGAATCGTTTTGGAACATTGTGGAAGGTGATTTTGTGCCTACGGGCATAGAGCGCGTGGACGCGGACGGGGCAGGCTTCACTATCCGTGTGGAGGATGGCAGCATTTCCCTTCCCGGCGCAGAGGGGCAACCGGTGTGGGTTTATGACTTGGCAGGACGGCTGGTGGATTCGGCGGTTTCTTACAATGGGCAAACAATTAGCCTCCCGGCCGGGAGCTACATCTTGCGCGTAGGTAGTATGACGAGGAAAGTTGTGTTATAAGGAGGTCGCTTCTATTTTACCGCTGCTTGGTGGAAAAAGAAAAGCCGGGATGCCTCATCCGTTTGAGGCATCCCGGCTTGTACTCCAGGTTGGGCACGCCGCCGTCCACGTGGGCGAGCTGGGTGCCGAGCTCGGCCATCTTGTTCACTTCGTCCACGCGCTTCCCAGCCAAGAAGTTGAGCCCGTCGAGGTTTTCCCCGTCGCCGGGCACGCAGAGGTTGCGGTTGGGCGTTTCGATGGAGAGGACGGTCTCGAAGATGGTGCGCTCGCCGTCTTGTATCCATTGCCCCATGGAGTGGAGGTCGGTGGTGAGGTCTACGGATGCGGGGAAAATGCCTTTGTGCCCCTTGCCCCCGCTTTCGCCGTAGAGTTGCTTCCACCACTCGCCGATGTAGTGGAGCTTGGGGTGGTAGTTGGCGAGGGTCTCTTCCCCTGGGACGGCTCGGGCAAACGGCCAAAGCCGTGTCCGGCATAGACCGGAGCGGTGCTTGCCCGCCCTTCTCCGAACGTCTTTTTACAGGATGTCCTCGAAAAGAAAGTGTCCGTTTTCCCATTTGTAGGCACAAAAGAGAAGGTTTTTATCTCAAAACTACCTTGCTGCTTTTTAAAGTATCAAGGATTTGGGTGAAAAATCTCAAGGCCTTCCGCGAAAAGCCCCGGCACTTTCTGTAAAAAGCCTTGCATAATGGGAAATAAGGGACATTCATTTTGGTTGAGGATTTGCGCGGGGAGGTGGAAAAATCGTGTTTCGGGGATAAAATAAAAGGCAGCCCGGGATTTTGTCATTTCCCGGGCTGCTTTTTTCGATGCTGTTTCCCTCCAAAGAGAGCCGTTGGTTAGAATTCGCAACTTTTCGGGGTACGGGGAAATGGGATGACGTCGCGTATGTTGGCCATGCCCGTAACGAAAAGCAGCAAGCGTTCAAATCCTAATCCGAACCCGGAGTGCGGGCAGGTCCCGAAGCGCCGTGTATCAAGATACCACCACATGTCTTTCATCGGGATATGCAATTCTTCGATACGCGCCATCAACTTGCCGTAATCCGCTTCGCGTTCGGAACCGCCGATGATTTCGCCGATTTTCGGGAAAAGTACGTCCATTCCCCGGACAGTCTTCCCGTCTTCGTTCATCTTCATGTAGAACGCTTTGATTTCCTTGGGGTAATCGGTCATGATTACCGGCTTCTTGAAATGGTCTTCTACGAGGAAACGTTCGTGTTCGGAGGCGAGGTCGCAGCCCCAGAATACGGGGTATTCAAACTTGTGCCCGGCAGCAACGGCTTCCTCCAAGATGCGGATTCCTTCCGTATAGGGCAAACGCACAAAAGTCTCTTTTACCACCCCTTCAAGGCGGGCTATCAATTCGCCATCGAAGTGGTCATTTAAGAACAGGAGGTCATCCGCACACTTGTCAAGCGCCCAGCGGACACAGTATTTGATGAACTCCTCTGCCAAATCCATATTGTCCGTAATGTCATTGAAAGCCACTTCCGGTTCAATCATCCAGAACTCTGCCAAATGGCGCGGGGTGTTTGAATTTTCTGCGCGGAAAGTGGGGCCAAAAGTATAAATCGCCCCTAACGCCGTGGCTGCAAGTTCTCCTTCCAACTGGCCGGAAACGGTCAGGCTCGTCTGCTTCCCGAAGAAATCATCATCGTAGAGAATCGACCCATCCTCCCCTTTTTTCAAATCCGTATAGAGATTTTTGGTCGTGACTTGGAACATTTGGCCGGCTCCCTCACAGTCGGAAGCGGTAATGATGGGGGTATGGAAATAATAAAAGCCGTGTTCATGGAAAAAACGGTGGATTGCGATTGCCATATGATGCCTTATGCGAAAAACCGCCCCGAAAGTATTGGTGCGGGGGCGCAAGTGGGCAATCTCGCGCAGATACTCTAAGCTATGTCCCTTCTTCTGGAGGGGGTATTCGTCGGGGTCGGCCGTCCCATATACTTCGATTTCCTTGGCCTGGAGCTCGACATTCTGCCCTTTCCCTTGCGACTTCACCATTTCTCCCAGCACGGAGATGCACGAACCTGTCGTGATTTGCTTCATGACCTCAGGAGCAACCTTTTCGAGGTCTACGACTATTTGGATATTGTGGATGGTCGATCCGTCGTTGAGGGCAATAAAACCGACATTCTTGCTGCCCCGACGGGTACGTACCCAGCCTTTTACGTTTATTACACTACCATAATCTTCCGATTTCAATGCATCGGAGATTTTTGTCCTGCGAATCTTTTCCATTATCTTATTTTACTAAAAAGGCGAAAAGGCCGTAGCCTTTATCGCCTTTGTATTACTTTGGTTGGTTATTCGAAAGCTCCTATTCTGAGCATGTTTACTTCAGCTTCCGTGAGAAAACGCCAGTCACCTCTGCGTAGCCCCTTCTTCGTAAGTCCGGCAAAGAGTACCCGGTCGAGTTTTATGACCCGGTAACCTAAACTTTCGAAAATGCGGCGTACGATACGGTTACGTCCCGAATGGATTTCGATTCCGACTTGGCGTTTGTCCGCTTCATTGGAATAGCCGATTGCATCAGCCTTGATTTCCCCATCATCCAATGCGATGCCTGTGGCTATCTTGTCCAAATCTTCTTTACTTACTACCCGGTCCAATGTCACTTGGTAGACTTTTTTCTTCAGAAACTGGGGATGGGTCAGTTTTGAGGCAAGTTCGCCATCGTTGGTGAGCAGCAGAACCCCCGTAGTGTTGCGGTCTAAACGGCCTACGGGATAGATTCGCTCCTGACAAGCGCCTTTCACGATGTCCATGACTGTTTTCCTTTCCTGCGGATCGTCAACAGTCGTCACGCAATCTTTGGGCTTATTGAGCAAAACATACGTTTTCCGTTCCATTGCCACTTTTTTCCCGCGGAAAATGACTTCATCCACGCGTTTTACCTTCGTACCCAACTCTGTGATTACTGTCCCGTTCACGGAAACCTCCCCAGCTTGGATAAACTCGTCGGCCTCACGGCGGGAACAAATTCCTGCATTTGCCAAGAATTTGTTCAAACGAATCAGTGCGTTAGGGTCTACGTTTTCTTCCTTGTATTCTATTTGTTTCTTCAGGCTGTAGTTGGCATTTGGGTTGAATCCCGGACGCCCTCCGAAATTGGATCGGCTTCGATTGTAGTTATTCCCCTGCCGGTTGTAGCCCCCTGGCCGATGAGGCCCTTGGAAACGGCGCTCGTTGTATCCGTTCCCTTGGGGGCGATAGGACGGGCGGTTGGCATAAGAAGGGCGTTCCTCGTAAGAGTTTTCTTCTTGATTCCCGTATACGGGACGCTCATTATAGTAGCGGTTGTCGTAAGGGCGTTGGGGCATCCGGCCTCGGTTGCCGTATCCTTCTTGTCGATAAGGCATGTTCTCACCCCGATTGAAAGTGCGGGGACGCCATTGGCGTTCCTCGTTATTTTCTTCCGGGCTATTGTTGTAACGCGGGCGATAAGGCCGTTCCATGCGGGAATAACCGGGGTTATTCCCATAAGGGCGGGGGCGGTAAGGCCGTTCCTCACCCGGATTAGAGGAATACGGGAAAGGCTTCTTCTCGCTTTGCGGGTCATACCGGTTATAAGAACGGTTGCTATTATAATAAGGCCTACGTTCCTCTTGGTTATAAGGGTTTGCATAGGAGGAATAGGGCTTCCGATAAGATGTGTAATTATTCCCATCACGGGGAATACGTGGACGGCGATGGCCTGTTATAGCAGTGGCTGAAGTCGCCGTTTCAGTGGCATTCTCTTTAGGTTCGTTCTGAGGAGCATTGCTTTCTTCGGCAACGTCTTTCCATTCTTCATTGCTTGTGTCCATTGTTTCTTACGTTTGTTTTTATTGTTCGGTTTCCCATTTCCGGCCTCTCGGCCGTGTTTAAATGTTTATAATCTGAGAGGTTCGCAGATTTGCGGTATTTGTTTCCGTTATGCAAGAGCAGCCCCTTTTTTGACGGTGTACATGGGGACTACTCGGAGTGCCAATAGTTGCCTTTTTTCCAAAGTCAATTATATGCCGGTATAATTGTGCGGTGTTATTCGACGTAATTCTTGTTTCACCGACTCATTGACATCCAGCCTTTCAATAAATTCCCGAATAGATGTTTCCGTGATTGCTTGATTCGTCCGGGTCAAAGCCTTTAATGCCTCATAAGGATGGGGATAGGCTTCCCGGCGCAATATGGTCTGTATCGCTTCAGCCACCACGCTCCAACAATTATCCAAATCGGCGTATATCTTGTCCTTGTTCAGCAACAGTTTCCGAAGTCCTTTCAGGGTACTCTGGATGGCAACAAGGCTGTGAGCCAAAGGTACTCCGATGTTGCGCAATACGGTACTGTCCGTAAGATCCCGTTGCAGGCGGGAAATCGGGAGCTTTCCACTCAAGTGTTCAAAGAGCGCATTGGCCAGTCCTAAGTTCCCTTCCGAGTTTTCGAAGTCTATCGGGTTTACCTTGTGCGGCATGGCGCTCGATCCTACTTCCCCTTCCTTTATCTTTTGTTTGAAATACTCCATTGATATATACATCCAGAAATCCCGGTCCATATCTATGAGTATGGTATTGATGCGTTTCAGCGAATCAAATACAGATGCCAGATTGTCGTAATTGGATATCTGGGTAGTATATTCTTCACGCCTTAAGCCTAATTTTTCGGAGACGAATCGGTTGCCGAATTCTTTCCAGTCATAGGCAGGATAAGCCACATGGTGGGCATTGAAATTACCTGTTGCGCCACCGAACTTGGCACTTAAGGGGCAACAGTTTCTCAGCATGCCCAGTTGTTCCCGCAGGCGGTAGGCAAAGACTTGCACCTCTTTTCCCAAGCGCGTGGGCGAGGCCGGTTGTCCATGGGTCTTGGCCAACATGGGGATATCAGCCCAATCACGGGCATATTGCTCCAGCCGCCCAACCAACTCGTCCATCTGCGGATAGTAGACCTCTTCCAATGCTTCTTTTAAGGAAAGAGGGACAGAAGTATTATTGATGTCTTGCGAAGTAAGGCCGAAATGGATGAATTCTTTATAAGGTTCCAATCCACCGATGCAGTCGAATCGTTCTTTTATAAAATACTCCACTGCCTTTACATCGTGGTTTGTCACGCTTTCGATATCTTTTACCCGAGAAGCGTCCACTTCACTAAAATTCCGGTAAATGTCCCGTAATGTGTTGTACAGCCCATCGCGCCCGGAAAGAGGTTGAAGTTGGGGGAGCGGGAGTTCACAAAGGGAAATAAAGTATTCGATTTCTACCCGGACACGATAACGAATCAATGCGAACTCCGAAAAATAAGCTGCCAATGACCCGGTTTTATTCCGATAGCGGCCGTCAATAGGCGAAATGGCCGTAAGTTGATCCAAATTCATCGCAATAGTAAAATCCGCAGCGGTTTATAATAAAATATGTGGTTGCAAAGGTATCGCTTTTCCTGCGTAAAACGGAGCGGAAAGGGATTTTTTCTTCCTAAGAAATTCTAAAAAAACATCACTCCTTGGAATTTCCATACGGAAGAGGCTTGTTTTTTACAAGCCTATGGGCAAACGTTCCTAATCCCAGCAGGTATCCGTGCAGTTGGCCCGCGATGATTTGGACTGCCGGTATGAGGATGTGGACTTTATGGCGTTGGCGTGGATTCTGGGTCTTTCCCGTTCCTCCTCTCCGGCGTTCCCGTATGATGCCTCTATCCGGCTTCGGAGGCGGGAAGCAAGCCGTCCCCTTGGCCGGGTGGTAGGGGGCTGGGGTGGAAAAATGCGTGGGAAAATGGCATTTCTTCGGAAAAAGTGTGCAAGGAGTTTTGGATTCCTGTATGACTTTCCATACATTTGCCGATAAACTAATCCGCATAAAAAACCAAAAACTATGAAGAGAAAAGTTTTAATGCCTTTTGTCGTGGCACTGTCGCTGCTGGCCTTCTCACCGGCTTTGGCAGGCAGTTCTTTGGCCGCGCCCCCGGCTTCGGCCGAGGCCTCGATGCCCGTTTCGCAAAGTGACCCGGAAAAGGTGGAAACTTGGGCTACCCAAGACCCGTATGGGGTGAGTATGTCGCTGTTGGCCATGATGGTCGTGTTCATTTCTTTGTTGGTCCTTTATGTGCTCTTCCGCGCAATCGGCAAGTCGATGGGGCGCTTCCAGGAAGGGGCAGCCCCGCAGGACGTGGAAACCGCCGTCGTTTCCGTGGCTGATCCGCAAGGGCAGGGGGATGAAGTGGCTGCCGCCATTTCCTTGGCCTTGCAACAAGCCTTTTATATGCACGATGAGGAGTCGGGGGTCATTACCTTGAAGCCGCATGCCTCTGCATGGAATCTGAAAAATTATGGCCTCCCCATGACCCCGGAAACGTAAATAGAAGAAGAGCGATATGAATAGTTTTTTTGATTTTATCCAGCAGAATTTGGGCGAATTCTGGGCATATAGTGGATTTGCGAACGCCACTTTCGGCAATATAGCCATGATTTTAGTGGGCTTGTTGTTCCTTTTTTTGGCCATCAAGCGGGGGTTCGAGCCGATGTTGCTTGTGCCGATAGGTTTTGGCATACTGGTAGGCAACATTCCGTTCCAAGCCGGCATGGACGTCGGCATCTATGAAGAAGGCTCAGTGCTCAATACCCTGTACCAAGGGGTGAAGTCCGGTTGGTATCCGCCGCTCATCTTTTTGGGCATAGGTGCCATGACCGACTTTTCCGCACTCATCGCCAATCCAAAGATGATGTTGGTGGGGGCGGCTGCGCAATTCGGTATTTTCGGCGCCTATATGGTGGCGCTCCTTTTGGGCTTTGCCCCGCATGAGGCTGCCTCCATAGCCATCATCGGGGGGGCTGACGGCCCTACGGCCATCTTCCTGACCTCTAAGTTGGCACCTTACATGTTGGGGGCGATTGCCGTGTCGGCTTATTCATATATGGCCTTGGTCCCGGTCATCCAGCCCCCCATCATGCGCCTGATCACCACGAAGAAAGAGCGGCTCATCCGTATGAAGCCCGCACGCCGGGTGCGGCAGACGGAAAAGATACTCTTTCCCATCATCGGCTTGGTATTGACTTGTTTTGTAGTGCCTTCCGCACTTCCTCTGTTGGGCATGCTCTTCTTCGGCAACTTGCTGAAGGAATGCGGCGTGACGAACCGTCTTGCCAAGACTGCCAGCGGGGCTATGACGGATATAGTGACCATCGTTCTCGGCTTCTCCGTGGGGGCTTCCACCCAAGCCAGCACATTCCTCACGCCCGCCACGCTGAAAATCTTTTTCCTCGGCTTCATGGCTTTTTGTATCGCTACTTTCTCCGGCGTTCTGTTCGTGAAGATTTTTAATTTGGTCTTGCCGAAAGACAAGAAGCTCAACCCGCTCATTGGCAATGCGGGCGTGTCAGCCGTACCAATGGCTGCGCGCATCTCGCACGACGTGGGGCGGAAATATGATCCGGACAACTATTTGCTCATGCATGCCATGGGGCCGAACGTGGCCGGCGTGATTGGTTCGGCCGTGGCTGCCGGTGTCTTGTTGGCATTCTTGGCGTAGGATTTCTCCCATAGGCAGTTTCGCCCTTTCTTCGGGAGGGAATGGAAAAGGACGCCCGCGTCTCCTATAGTTTGGGGATGCGGGTGTTTCTTTATGGGCAATGCACAGTACACATGCGGAAAAGTATTACCTTTGCACGCCCTTTCGCTCATGGCTCTGGAAGAAAAGGGCAGGGCTTGGCGGTAAAAGTCACGGCACTTCCCTATAAAAGGGCTGGTGTTTTTGGAGCAAAACTGACGGCTTATGAGAATGAACGACATGAACCGCCGTATTTTGGCGTTGGCAGTACCTTCCATCGTGTCTAACATCACGGTTCCCCTCTTGGGCTTGATGGACGTGGCCATCGTGGGACATCTGGGGCATGCTTCCTATATCGGGGCTATCGCTGTGGGTGGCATGCTTTTCAGCATGCTCTATTGGGGCTTTGGTTTCCTGCGCATGGGTACGAGCGGCCTTACTTCGCAGGCGCTCGGGCGGCGCGATTTGCGGGGAGTCATGGCTCAGTTTCTCAGGGCGCAAGGGGTGGCCCAGGGGATTGCCTTGGTTTTGCTGCTCCTGCAGGTGCCTCTGGAAGCGCTCGTGTTCCGTTATGTCGATGCGAGCCCTGGGGTGCGCCATTGGGCGGGTGTCTATTTCCGGATCTGCATCTGGGGCGCGCCTGCCGTGCTGGGGCTTTATGCCCTGACGGGCTGGTTCATAGGCATGCAGAACTCGCGTTTCCCCATGTTCGTTGCCATTTTCCAGAACGTGGTGAATATAGTTTCCAGCTTGTTCTTCGTCTATGTCTTGGGATGGGGCGTGCATGGCGTGGCCGGCGGCACGCTTTTGGCCCAGTGGAGCGGTTTCTTGCTCTCTTTCTGGCTGTGCTTCCATTTCTATCGGCGTCTTTGGCGTAAGTTTTCTTCTTTCCGTGAAATTTGGAAGCCGGGGGAAATGAAACGTTTCTTTGCCGTGAACCGCGAGATTTTTGGGCGCACGGTTTGCTTGATTGCCGTTACCGTCTTTTTTACCTCCTCGGGAGCGGGACAGGGCGATACGGTCTTGGCCGTAAACACGTTGCTGATGCAGCTTTTCACCCTGTTTTCCTACATAATGGACGGCTTCGCCTATGCCGGGGAAGCGCTTTCCGGGCGTTATCTGGGGGCGAAAAACCGCGAAGGCCTGAAGGAGGCCGTGCGTTTGGTCTTCCGCTGGGGGTGGGGGCTCACGGCCTTTTTCACTTTGCTCTACGCCGTGGGCGGAAATGCTTTCCTTTCGTTGCTGACCAATGAGCAGTCAGTCTTGAGGGCGGCAGGCGCTTATTTCCATTGGGTGCTCCTTATTCCCGTTTGCGGCTTCTCGGCTTTCCTTTGGGACGGAATTTTCACGGGCATGACGGCAACCCGCCAAATGTTGGTCGCCATGTTGGTGGCTTGCGCGGCTTTCTTTTCATTGTTTTACTCGCTCTTTTCTTTCTGGGGCAACAATGCGTTATGGGTTTCTTTTCTCGCCTATCTGGCATTGCGTGGCGTGGGTATGTGGGTTTATTGGGAGCGTGCGGGAAAGAAATTGCAGGTATGAGGAAGGGTAGGGGGAGTTTTTTTATATTACGGCAGTGCAATAAAAAAGGAAATAATTCGTTCTTATCCAAATGTGTGAAGCTAAGAAGGGAATGGCGACAGAGAGTGAACCGAAAGTTGGAATCATAGGATTGGGTTATGTGGGTCTCCCGTTGGCGCGCCTCATGGCGCAGCGCTATCCCACAGTGGGTTTTGACATCAACCCGCTGCGGGTGGATAGGTTGAAAGGCGGGGCGGACTGGACGGGCGAGCTGGCGGATGAAGAAGTGAAAAGGCTTTTGGAGAATCCGCGTTTCGCGTTGTCGACAGACATAGAGGAACTTTCAGGTTGTACGGTGTATATCGTGGCGGTTCCCACGCCGGTTGATGTGGACAACCGGGCCGATTTGCGTCCTTTGCGCCGTGCCAGCGTGTTGGTAGGCACGGTGCTCAAGCCGGGTGACTTGGTGGTTTACGAGTCTACCGTCTATCCGGGTGTCACGGAAGAGGAATGTGTGCCTTGCTTGGTGCGTTCCTCCGGGTTGCGCTATAATGAGGATTTTTTCGTGGGCTACTCTCCAGAGCGGATTAATCCGGGCGACCGGCTCCATACCGTGGAGACTATCCGGAAATTGACTTCCGGTTCCACGCCGGAAGCAGCCCGCCGTGTCGAACGCCTTTATGCTTCCGTGCTGAAAGGTGGCACTTTCCCTGTTTCCTCGATACGTGTTGCCGAAGCGGCCAAAATCATTGAGAATACGCAGCGTGACGTGAATATCGCTTTCATGAATGAGTTGGCCAAAATCTTCAATGCGATGGGTATTGACACCCGCGAAGTGATTGAAGCGGCTTCTTCCAAATGGAATTTCATCCCCATGCAGCCCGGATTAGTGGGAGGGCATTGCATCGGTATCGACCCTTATTACCTCATTCAGAAGGCGCAAGTCTACGGGGTCATGCCGCGCGTCATCAGCGAGGCACGCCGTTTGAACGACGGGATGGGCGAGTATGTTGCCAACCAAGTAGTCCGGTTGATGAACAAGCACAACATCCGCGTGAAAGGTTCCCGCATCCTTATCCTCGGCTTTGCATTTAAGGAAAACTGCCCCGATACGCGTAACACGAAAGTGGCCGATGTCTATAGCAACCTGCACGAGTTCACTTCCGACATTACGGTCTACGACCCGTGGGTCGATGCCTCCGATGTGCAGGCCACGTATGGCATTACCGTCTCCCCCGGGCTGCCCGCGGGGCCTTTCGATGCCGTTGTGCTCGCCGTGGCGCACAACTGTTTCCTCTCGCTTGATTATTCCGTACTAAAAGGGGAGGCCGGTGTTATCTACGATGTAAAAGCTTTCCTCCCACGCGACTTGGTTGATGCTCGGTTGTAAATAACGAGAGTTCGATATAAGATTAAAGCATGGTCAGTTGCCCGTCATTAGATAATTTCCAAAGACGCAGTATTTCCATGTAGGAAGCCGAACCGTCTTCCTTTGCTCCCACGTCCCATCGGACATGCCACTTTCCTTTCCACCGGGTTCGCGCATTCCGACAACGCCACACCGGCACTTCCTTCCGATCGTTTCATTGCCTAACTAACCCGTCTGCCCGTACGTGCCCGCGGGCTTGCACCGTGTGTTCGTGCTGTTCCCAAAGATAAGTCCTTCCAATACAGGTAGCGTGGGGCAGTGACAGGTCAGTGAAGCCTCCCCAGTCGCCTAGGTCGTTCTTCTTCATCCATGAATCATTTAAAGAAGGAGGAAAGCACAAAACTCCCCTCCTTCTTACTATATTTGCTCGCAACGTTTATATGAAAATGGTGCGACTTTTGCAGTTACTTCCATATGGAAGAAGCGGATATTGGTATATGAATGTCCGCAAGTTACCAAATTGGTAGAGTTTAAACTACCTTTCCGTGAAACACTCCCATAATACTCCTCAAAGGTCTTTTAGGATCTTCCTGTTGGCTTTGTCTACTTCGGAAGATTTGATGGAATCCAGATAGATTTGCGTGGTCATTTCCGAATCATGGCCCAAGCCTTCGCTTATGACAGAAAGCGGTATGTCCTTTCTCCGTGCAATGGTAGCCCAACTATGGCGGCTATAATACATGGACAAGGGAACGGCTGGCATTACCATGGCGGCAATATCTTTCAACTGCCGGTTGATTCTCCTCATGTGGTTTTGGTATTGGCGTCGTTCGCTCCCGTCTTCACGGGTGATGATGGGGAGCAGGTACTGGCTTGGGTTGGGCTTGTGTTTGTTGAGGATTGCCTGCATTTGTTTTGTCCATTCGATGGTAAGCAGTTGCCCAGTCTTCTTCCTGCGGTAGGTCAGGTAGCCGTTTCTCAGGTCTTTTTTCTTGAGATAGGCCATATCTACGAACGACATCCCACGGGTGCAAAAGCTGAAGATGAACATGTCGCGCGCAAAATCCAACGAGGGCTTTTGGGATAGGTCCAAGTCCTTTATTCTTTTGATTCCGGCAAGCGAAATGCTCCTTTTCACGGTTTTGTCAATTCCGCAATAGACATGTTTGAAAGGGCGGCGGTCTTGTGTCAATCCCTTCTCCACCGCCAGCCTGTAGTTGGTGCGGAGTATGCGCATATAGAACGAGCTCGTGTTGCGGGAGACTCCCCTGTTCCGCAATTCCGCCTCGTAAAGTTCCATCAGTTCGGAATCCATCATGTCGAATGCCAAATCCACGCCTCTCCGGAAGCGCATGAAACTGTTGAGGGTAGATTGGTAGGTTTCTCCGGAACGGACTTTCCCCAGCCGCATTTTGTGGCGCACTTGGGCATGGATGAAATTGAACACGCTGTGGTTCGGGTCAATATAAGGAATGAATATACGGGACACTTCGTCGAGGCTCCAGCCCTTGCCTGCCTGTTCCAAAGCGTCCGTAATCTTCCTAAGCCGCAGCAATTCCCGTTCCACGTTGAAGTGGATAAGCGACAGAGGGTCGTAGCGTGGGGACGTGGGCAACGGCAGTACTATCTTCCCGGTAGTCCTATCCCATTCGTCATTGAAGATTTTGTACGCAGTCCTGATTCGGCGGACAGTGCGGTCGTGAATCAACTGGAAATACAGCGTTCCTTCTTTTTCAGGATTTGCTGACGGTTTGAATTTAAGCTTTATTGACACCATACTCATGCTTATTTTACTTTGTATTAAATAATGTAGTACGCCGCAAATTTCACTTAGTATTTCTCTTGTCCACAACCTATTCCGCATGTCTTTCATTTCCCGGCTTGCCTGCACGAAGCCCTATAAGGAAATGTGTTCCTTTTCTTCCTCCGGCTTGGAAGTGTAGGGCTTGGGCAGCGGCGCATACCCGGTTTCGTCCCGGGTCGATTGGCCATGCCTCTTTTCCGTTGTACCATCTTGCCGGAAAGTGCCGCAGCAAAGCCATCCCGGGGTTTCTTGCATGGCATCGTTGCCCATAGGGTAGTAGGGAAAAGCCTTGGCGGTTTCCCCTCTTTCCGCTTCCGCGCTTGCCCAATAGTGCCAATCATTCGCGTCCGGCAAGCGATGGCATGCCGCAGGAACGTTCTGGCTGCACGGAGGAAAACGATGGGACTTTCCGTCTGAGGTGGCTGAAAAATGGAGGATAGGACAGACGCTGTGTCCGATATTTGCCTTATCTTTGGGCGGAAAAATAGAATGTTTTTCTTTCTACCTTATTAATGTAGTATAAGAATGAATGTACGAAATCCGTTATTACTTAGTATTTTTTGCATGGCAATGAGCTTCCCTTCCGGTGCGCAACCTGCTCGTTTGACGTTCGACGACGCGGTGCGCGGTACGTATGCCCCCGTCTCGGTCGTAGGAGATGCCGTGCCATTGCCCGGTGGGACGCACTTTGCCCGGCTTTCTCCCGATGGGACCCAAGTGTTCCGCTATGATTTCCGTACCGGGGAGCAAGATGGCGTGCTTTTCGATGTGGCCGAAATCGGTAATTGCCCGTTTGAAAAGATCGACGGTTTCCAAGTCTCTCCCGACGGCGGGAAGATGTTGCTCCGTACCGCTACGCAAAAGCTCTACCGCCATTCTATGGTGGCAACTTATTACCTTTATATAATCGGGAATTCCACGGTTGCCCCCCTGAGTGACAATGGCGGTCCCCAGGAATGCCCGGTGTTTTCCCAGGATGGGAATCTGGTGGCTTTCGTGCGCGAGGGCAATATCTTCCTGATAAAACTGCTCTTCAACAACAGCGAGTCGCAAGTGACCAACGACGGCGCGCCGGGACAAGTGCTCAACGGGAAGCCCGATTGGCTCTACGAAGAAGAGTTTGCCATGCAGGAAGCCTTATGTTTCAGCCCCGACGGGCAGATGCTGTGCTGGATACGCTGGGACGAATCGGAAGTGGGCTCCTATACTTTCCCGCTGTTCTACGGGGCTGCCCCGGAACTTGAGGAATATGCAGAATATCCGGGCATGTGTACTTTGAAATATCCCAAGGCCGGGACGCAAAATGCCCGCGTCAGCGTCCATTCTTACGATATAAAGTCGCGCGTGACCCGCACCATAAAGTTACCGTTGAGGCCGACGGATTACGTGCCGCGCATACGTTTTACCGATGAAGACGACCGTTTGGCCCTCATTGTGCTTGACCGGAACCAGACGACGCTTGACCTTTATGTGGCCAATCCCCGTTCGGGTGAATGCAAATTGCTGTTGCGCGACCAAGCGGAGTACTACATCAATCCGGACAACCTCGACGCGATCCGTTTTTATCCCGACGGGTTTACCTATTTGAGCGAGAGGGATGGTTATAATGCCTTGTACTTTTATTCGCCTGGTGGCACACTTCGCAAGAAATTGACGCCGGATGACGGGAGCGAGGTGCAGGAATTTTTGGGGTATGCCCCGGGGAATGGCATTTTCTACTATCGTTCCACGCTTCCTGGCGACCCGCTTCATACGGCAATCTACTCTGCGGATTTGAAAAGCGGGAAGGTTACGAACCTCACCCCCGAAGTGGGGACGCACCGTGCATCTTGCTTTTCGTCGGATTGCTCGTATTTTATCGACACCTACTCGAGCTTAGTGTCGTTCCCTGTTTCCGCAGTGTACAACGCGAAGGGGAAGAAACTGGCAGAAATGCCTGCTAGGGACGGGACGGTGGCGGCCTTGGCCGCGAATGTGGCCGACAAACCGTCGTGCGAACTGTTCCGCTTTACCACGGGCGACGGCACAGAGTTGAACGGGTGGCTCATGAAGCCGGCAGACTTCGACCCTTCCCGGCGTTATCCCCTCGTGATGTACCAATACAGCGGCCCCAAAACGCAGCAAGTGGCCGACTCTTGGCAAATCGGTTTCAGCGGCCACCCGTTGGGCTTCGACGGATGGCTCACCACGCAGGGCTTCCTCGTTGCTTGTGTAGACCCCCGTGGCACGGGAGGCCGGGGCGCAGGCTTCAGCGGGGCGACTTATTTGAAATTGGGTATCGTGGAGGCTGACGACCAAGTGGAGGCTGCCCGCTATCTGGGGACGCTTCCGTATGTAGACCCCGGCCGTATCGGCATCTGGGGCTGGAGTTTCGGCGGTACCGTGGCCGCCCTTAGCATCATGCACCCCGACCATGTGTTCAAGGCGGCAGTTTCGGTAGCCCCGGTTACGGACTGGCGTTTCTACGACACGGCTTATTCGGAGCGTTACTTGCGCACGCCGCAGGAAAACGCCGGGGGCTATGAAACGGCTTCCGTGCTTTCCCGTGTGGGAAACCTTGAAGGGAAATTCCTCTTGATACACGGCTTGGCGGACGATAACGTGCATTACCAGAATACGGCCCAGCTCAGCGAAGCGCTAGTGCAGGCAGGAAAACAATTTGAGATGCAGGTATATACGAACCGCGACCACGGTATTTACGGAGGCGCTACCCGGAATCATCTGTTCCGGCGCATTGCCGACTTCTTCAAGGCGAACCTGTGAGCTGAAGGCCTTTCGCGAAGTTAGAAAAAGTCCCTGCGCTTTCCCGAGGAAACGCAGGGACTTTTGGCCAGATGGCCAAAGGCATTATGCCTGACACGTTTGGATTATAAGGGATACTTGGATGGCATTCCCTCGGGAAAGGGCAAACTGTCCGCCCCATGCCTTAAATGAAATCCGTAAAGGAAAAAGCTGAGCGACGGGGCATGGCTTGGGGCTACTATTTGTGCCCAGATGGACTTTGGCGAATTCCATGGGGCATTCCTATGAAAAGTTGGGCGGGAATTTGGACAAGTCGCAGGCCTTGTGTATATTTGTTCCGAATCTCGGAAAAGAGAGGAAACGGAAAGGGGAAGGTAAAGCTGGGGGATTGCCGGATTATTACCTGCTTCTTTTTTATTACCTGAAATGATTGTTACTTATAAACCGGCTGTATAAATGAAGATATCGGGTTTTTGGGCGTTCTGCTTTATGTGCCTTGTCGGCTTTTTCCCTATGCAAATATGGGGAAGCATGCCCGTGCGGGAAAATGTTCCGCTGGATTCTATTGTGTTAAGTGACCCGTGTATTTTGCCCGACTCGCAGACTAACATGTATTACATGACGGGCACGGGCGGGATGCTCTGGAAGAGCCGCGACCTGCGTCTATGGGAAGGGCCGTATCGTGTGGCTGAGACTGACCCGGAGTCATGGATGGGGCCGCGGCCGATGATATGGGCGGCGGAACTTCATGCGTATAAAGGGAAATATTATTATTTCGCCACGTTCACGAACCAAGCTGTCTACATCGATACTGTGGGCGGTATCCCCATCGAGCGCCGTGCCTGCCATGTTTTGGTGGGCGACCGTCCCGAAGGGCCTTATGTGCCGATGCAGGACGCGGAGTACCTCCCTTCCGGCAAGCCCACGCTGGATGGGACGCTGTGGGTGGATACGGACGGGAAGCCTTATATGGTGTACTGCCACGAATGGTTGCAAAATGGAGACGGGACGATTGAAAAAATCGAACTCAAGCCCGATTTGAGCGGAAGCATCGGTGAAGGAAAGCTTTTGTTCCGTGCCAGCGAATCGCCGTGGAGCCGGGAGAAGTTCCCCGATGGCTCGGTTCGGGCCAACCGCGTGACCGATGGCCCTTACTTGTTCCGTACCGGTACGGGCCGGTTGGGTATGATTTGGACGAGTTGGGTTTATGATGTGTACACCCAGGGCGTGGCTTATTCTGAGAGCGGAACGCTTGACGGCCCTTGGTTGCAGGAGCCTGAGCCGATAACGCCTCCTAATTTCGGGCATGGCATGCTGTTCCGCACGCTTGATGGCAAATGGCTCATGTCGGTACACAGCCATCGGAGTGTGGATGGCCGTTACATCCGCCATCCGCGCCTGTTTGAAATTGATTTTTCGGGCGACAAACTTGTCTTGGGCGCGGAATATAAGCCTTGAGAATGATCCTTCTTTTTGCACTAACCATAATAATAAGACGGGACGAAAATGAAGACTTTGGGATTAATTGTTTTAGTTTCCCTCGTTTCAGGCACGCTCCACGCGCAGCAAGATTCGGAGTGGGAACTGGTGTGGAGCGATGAGTTCAATCAGGAAGGACTCCTTGATACCACGGTTTGGAGCTATGAGAACGGCTTTTGCCGCAACAGGGAAGACCAATGGTACCAGCCCCAAAATGCCACGTGCAGTGGCGGATACCTGATTATCGAAGCACGCAAGGAAGAGGATGCCCGCCCGAATCCACTTTATGAGGAGGGGAGCAACGATTGGCGTCGCATGCGTGAACATATAGTTTATACTTCCTCGTGTGTCAGGACTGCCGGGAAAATGGAGTTCCTCTATGGACGGCTTGAAGTCCGTGCGCGTATCCCGGTAGCTTCCGGCGCATGGCCAGCCATTTGGACATTGGGGAGCAGGGGAGAATGGCCTTCCAATGGCGAGATAGATGTCATGGAGTATTACCAGATTGGCGGTGTGCCCCACATCTTGGCCAATGCCGCCTGGGGTACAGACCGGCGCTATGTGGCAAAATGGGATAGCCACGCCGTGCCTTATTCCTATTTTACGGACAAAGACCCCCAGTGGGCGGAGAAATTCCATGTGTGGCGGATGGACTGGGACGAAGAGGCTATCCGGATTTTCTTGGACGACGAGTTGCTGAATGAGGTAATCCTTTCGGAGACGGTGAATGGTGCGCTCGGCATGGATATCCATCCTTTCCGGCATCCGCACTACCTCTTGCTCAACTTGGCCATAGGTGGGAACAATGGAGGCCCTATTGACGACACGGCGTTCCCCATGCGCTATGAAATAGACTACGTGCGCTTGTACCAAAAGCCGTAGCCACTTTCCCCCATCAGCCCTTTTGTGGTGGAACGGGCCTGTTCCCGTAATCAGGAGGGGCAGCCCCGTTTTTCCCCGTAAGGTGGAAGTCGGCGGTGCTTGTCCCTTGCCTTGATACGGTAGCAAGGGCTGTGGGTTTCCTTGAAAAGGCACAGGGCTTTTTAGAGAATCCTTTGGCGCTTTTTTGGGAAAACGCCCTCTGTCCACGCGGATTGCCCGCACTCCCGGAAGGGTTGCCTTTTTTGTTTCGCTTATCCATATAGACCTTCGTAGAGGGAAGTAGTCCGGAAATCCGTAAGAAAATGGCATTTCTCTTATTTAACCCATTAGATTAATGGGAAAAAGAATTAGTTTTGCAGCGTTTTTATATGCCTTCTTCGGACGAGGATAGAAGGGAAATAACAAATAAACCTTAATAATTAACGCGTATGAGGAGATACCTTTTTATTCCTTTTTGCCTTGCTATTGCTTTGCAGGGAATGGCCCAAACGGACATTTCCGCTTATTTTTTGACGAATAACGAATTCAACCAGGAGTTCAATTATGGGACGGAACTCCAAGGAAATGTATCCGGGGATGTAATCAACGAGGTGTATGGTTGGACAAACGAGACAACGGCGACGTACACCGTGGCTGGGACTTTTGCCTACAACACGGGCGTGACGTTCAATGGCAGCAGCGCTTTGCCCGCAACGGGGTATGAGGGCTTGTCTGACGACGGGGCACTTGGCCTGACTACCGGGTGGGGCATGGAGCTGGTTTATTCGCAGGAAGTCACCTTGCCCCAAGGGACATACCGCTTGTGTGCGGCTTATTACAACGTGGGAACCTACACGACCGGGAGCAGCTTGCTGGCTTGGATTCCGGACGATGGGACAGAAACAAGTTCCGATGTAAGTGCTTTCCCCGTCCGGACTTGGACGTTGGATACGCTTACTTTCACCCTTTCGGAAACGACCTCGGGGAAGATACGTATCGGATTGGCGACGAATGAAGGCACGGGTTCGGCCTACCACGCCAAGGTGTTGGTGGATTATGTGAGGTTGCTTTGCGTGGAGATCGATAAGGGCGAGCTGGAATCGACCCTCTCCGAGGCCATCGGGCTTTATGGCGACGGGACGAGTTTGGATGCGGAACTGTTGAAAGCCGTGATCGATGCGGCACAAGAGGTCTATGACGACGCGGATGCCAGCATTACGGATATTATTTCCTTGACGCAACAGCTGGCGGAAGCGATCCTGTCCTATCAATACAAGAACGCATCGGACGAGAACCCGCTCGACATGACTTCGCACATTGTCAATCCGAGCTTCGAGGAAGGCTCCGAAGGATGGGAGAACGACGGGATGCTCGAACAGACCAATTCAATATTCATTGGCAAGTCTGGCAATATATATATGGAACGCTGGGTGAGCATAGGCTCCCAAGTGCCGGATGTCAGCATACAGCAAACCGTGGAAGGCTTGCCCAACGGTCGCTACCGCTTGCGCGCTGGTGTGGGGAACATACAGCAGATGAGCTCGAACAGCGTAGTGAACCGCGGGGAGAACCAGACGGGCGTTACGCTTTATGCAGACATGTATGAAGTGCCCGTTGATACGATGATGAGCCAGAAGGAACTCTATTTTACCGTGGTGGACGGTCAAGTCACAATCGGCTTTAAGGCAGAAGACGCTACGGGTAACTGGATTTGCCTTGACAACTTCGTCCTTCACTACTTGGGTGAGAATACGCTTGAGGATTATGCGGCCTATCTGGCTCATTATGCCGAATATGTCCGCGATAACCTGTTGGGCGGGTCGCTCCAGACCGTAGTCCGCCAAGCCGCAGAGGCAGCCATTGACGAGGCGACGGCCGCGGCTTCTTCCGATGTCTTGGACGAGGAGGCCATGGTGGCTGCCAAGGAAGCCTTGGACGAGGCGGTAGAGGCAATCGAGGTTTCGGCTTCGCTTTATGAGGCTTTGTCCGAGGCCATCGAATATGCGGAACAGGTGAAGGGATGGTATGAGGATGACGAAGAAAAGGCAGCCCAGATGGAAACTGCCATTGGGACGGCACAAGAGGCCATGGGCAATGCGGACTTGTCGGACGAGGAATTGGAGGCAGCCGTGTCGGCCTTGGAGGCCGTTACGGAATCGGTGGACAAGAAAATCTACACGGCGCAATGGCAAATGGGCGATGTCGATGACCCGGACAACACTTACTATATAGGCCGTACCCGCCAGTCCAAAAACTGGGTTCTGTTCTGGGAGAAAGGTTATGGGGAGAACCCCAAGTCTTTTACCTGCGGGAGCTATACGATTGACGTGGACGAGTTGCTGGAACATGCCGAAATAGCCTTTGACTTTTATACCGACTCGCTGAAATTCATCGAACCCGGACGCTCGAAGACAGATACATATAAGATGGTCATCCGTTTGCGCTACGAGCCTACGGAATGGGAGGCCAGCGGTTCGGGCGTGGATGACCTGATCGGCCTGCTCACCCTTACGCCATGGGCTGCCACTTCACGCAATTGGCAGACGCTTTACCATGAAATCGGGCATTGTTTCCAGTATCAGGTGCATTGCGACAATGGCGACCAGAACGGTTGGATGTATGCGCCAGGGAATGGAAGCGGCTGCGCTTTCTGGGAACAATGCGCGCAATGGCAGGCTTACAAAATCATGCCGGACGAGCAATTTACCAACGAATGGTTCAGCGGGTACTTGGAGAATGTCCATAAGCATATCTTGCACGAGACGCCTCGCTATAACAATTATTTCGTGCAGGACTATTGGAGCTACAAGCACGGCATGGATTTCATCGGGAGGCTTTGGAATGAAAGCCGCGATCCGGAAGATGCCGTGGAGGCTTACATACGTATTACGGACATTACTATCAGCGAGTTTAATGACGAGATGTATGATTGTGCCGCACGGTTTGCAACATGGGACATCCCGGCGCTGGAGGAATATGGGGCTTCGGTGATAGATTCCCGGCCGCAGCCCGCCATGACCGACGCGGGCGATAACTATTGGCGTATCAGCCCTTCCGTTGCCCCTGAGAATACGGGCCACAACATCATTCGTCTGAATGCCCCGCTTACGGAAACGACCGTTACCGCCTGCTTCGAAGGCTTGAACCAAGAAAGCGGTTATCGCATAAAGAATCCTACTTATGCCGAATGGCGCTATGGATTTGTGGCATATCTTTACGATGGTACCCGCGTGTACAGCGATATGGGTAAGGCTACCTACAGCCAACCGACGGATACGATCCGCTTCGACTGCCCGTCACGTTGCCGCCGCCTTTATTTCGTCGTGAGCGGAGGGCCAAAGACTTATTGGAGGCAGGTATGGGACGATGATGATTCGAATGACGAGCAATGGCCTTATCAAGTGAAGTTCGGCAATACGAACCGCTACGGTAGCTCTACTCTTCCCGATGTGACGGGCGTGGACGAGGTGGATCTCGACGGGACGCTTCCTTATGTGAACGTTTCCGGGCGTACGCTGTACGTAGGACACTTGTCGCAGGCATCCGAGGTGCGCGTCATCACGCTTTCCGGCGTTTGCATAGAAAGTCGGCCTGCCGGGCAAGAGGATGTCGGCATTGTGCTGGAGCCGGGATTTTATTTGGTACAGGTGCTGGATTCCAATGGACGTAACCTATTTGTAGAAAAAGTAATTGTGCGGTAAACTGCCTTATGTACAGGCAGGAACGGACTGGAGGGCATGCCGGGCTGGCATGCCCTCTTTTTATTGCGGGGGGATGTGTATTCTTTTCCCGTGGCTTGTCCGGGCAAGCGTCAGAATCCAGTTGGAGATACTTGTTCTTATATTTTTTTCAGAAGAAACACTATGAAATATGCGAACTTGTTTTTAACTTTGTTCGCTGTTATCAGCCTTTTGTGGAAACAGGCGGTGGCGAATATGGAATACTTAGATATTGACGAGATATGGGTGAAGATATTGATCTGGTGTATGAACTGAAGAAACATTTTGGTTTCGATACGTTTAAGGGGAATCAGGAAGCGATTATCCGGAACCTGCTTGCCGGGAACGACACCTTTGTGCTTATGCCTACGGGTGGAGGCAAATCGCTTTGCTACCAGCTGCCCTCGTTGATAATGGAGGGTACGGCTATCGTGATTTCCCCCTTGATTGCACTGATGAAGAACCAAGTGGACGCGATGAGGAGCTTTAGTGAAGAGGAGGGGATTGCCCATTTCATTAATTCTTCACTGAACAAGTCGGCCATAGACCAAGTGAAGAAAGATATTCTCTCGGGACGCACCAAGTTGCTCTATGTGGCACCGGAATCGCTGACGAAAGAAGAATATATTGATTTCCTTCGGGACGTGAAGATTTCGTTCTATGCGGTAGACGAGGCGCATTGCATTTCGGAGTGGGGGCATGACTTCCGTCCGGAGTACCGGCGTATACGGCCTATTATAAATGAAATAGGGAAAGCCCCTTTAATCGCATTGACCGCAACGGCTACGCCCAAAGTACAACACGACATTCAGAAGAACTTGGACATGAATAATGCCAAGGTTTTCAAATCATCATTTAATCGCCCCAATCTCTACTATGAGGTGCGCCCGAAAACGGCTTCCATAGACAAAGAGGTCATCAAGTTTATAAAAAACAATCCCAACAAGTCGGGCATTATTTATTGCCTGAGTCGGAAGAAGGTGGAAGAACTTGCCGAAATCCTCCAAGCGAATGGCATTAACGCCCGTCCGTACCATGCCGGGATGGATTCGGTGACGCGTTCCCAAAACCAAGACGATTTCCTGATGGAGAAAGTGGAGGTAATCGTTGCGACGATAGCTTTCGGAATGGGTATCGACAAGCCGGATGTCCGTTTTGTCATACATTACGACATCCCGAAGAGCTTGGAAGGCTATTACCAAGAGACGGGACGCGCTGGTAGGGATGGCGGCGAGGGAATGTGTATTACATTTTATACTTATAAAGATATTCAGAAATTAGAAAAATTCATGCAGGGAAAGCCCGTGGCGGAGCAGGAAATAGGCAAACAGCTTTTGCTTGAGACGGCGGCCTATGCCGAATCGTCGGTATGCAGGCGAAAGTCGTTGTTGCATTATTTCGGCGAGGAGTACACGGAGGACAACTGCGGGAATTGCGACAACTGCTTAAATCCGAAAAAACAAGTGGAGGCAAAAGATTCGTTGTGTGCGGCCATAGAAGCGATATTGGCCGTTAAAGAGAATTTCAAACAGGATTATATCATAGACGTATTGCAGGGGCATGAAACGAGCGAGGTTGTTGCCCACCATCATGAGGATCTGGAATGTTTCGGGAGTGGAATGGGTGACGACGAGAAGTTCTGGAATGCTGTAATACGCCAGGCCTTGATAGCCGGTTACTTATATAAGGAGGTGGAAAATTATGGGATTCTGAAGGTCACGAAAGAGGGCTTGAAGTTCTTGAAAAAGCCCGTTTCGTTTAAGATCACGGAAGACAACGATTTTGATTCTGTTGAGGAAGAAGCACCGTTGCGCGGAAATGGAAGCTGTGCTGTCGATCCCACGCTTTTCGCCATGCTGAAAGATTTGCGGAAGAAGCTTTCCAAGCAACTGAACGTACCACCTTATGTTATTTTCCAAGACCCCTCGTTGGAGGCCATGGCCACAATCTACCCGGTTAATCTGGAGGAGTTGCAAAACATTCCGGGAGTCGGCGCGGGGAAGGCGCGGCGATATGGCACGGAGTTCTGCAAATTGATCCAGCGGCACTGTGAGGAAAACGAAATCGAACGGCCGGAGGATTTGCGGATACGGACAGTGGCGAACAAGTCGAAGCTTAAAGTCTCGATTATCCAAGCCATTGATCGGCAAGTGGCCTTGGATGATATTGCAAATTCCAAGGGAATGGACTTCTCTGAATTGCTGGACGAGATAGAAGCCATCGTATATTCGGGAACAAAACTAAACATCGATTATTTCTTGCGTGAGGTAATGGATGAGGAACACATGGAGGATATTTACGAATATTTCCGGGAATCGGAGACCGACAATTTGGATGCTGCGGTAGAAGAGTTGGGCGAAGATTATACGGAAGAAGAGATTCGTTTGGTCCGTGTAAAGTTCATCTCTGAGATGGCCAACTAAATTATGCAAAATAGGGGGCAGGACTTTTTATGTTTGATGGGAAATACTTAAATTTGCACGCAATAAATTTTAAAGCATATTCCTATGTCATTTATTGCAGATAAAGTGGTGATGGACGGTTTGACTTATGATGACGTCCTCTTGATACCCGCTTATTCTGAGGTTCTTCCTCGTACCGTAGAGTTGTCCACGAAGTTTTCCCGTAATATTGATTTAAAAATACCTTTTGTGACGGCTGCCATGGATACCGTCACGGAAGCTAAAATGGCCATAGCCATAGCCCGGGAAGGTGGAATCGGCGTGATTCATAAAAATATGTCTATCCCCAACCAAGCCCGACAGGTGGCGATGGTGAAGCGGGCGGAGAATGGCATGATTTATGATCCTGTTACGATAAAGACAGGGTCGACGGTGCGTGATGCATTGGATATCATGTCGGAATATAAGATTGGCGGAATACCGGTTGTTAACGATGAGAAGAAGTTGGTCGGCATTGTGACGAATCGTGACCTTCGTTTTGAGTTGGACATGAACAAGCGTATCGACAATGTCATGACCAAGGATAACTTGATTACGACAAACCAAAGTACGGATTTGGAATCGGCAGCCCGGATTTTGCAGAAGTATAAGATTGAGAAATTGCCTGTTGTCGATAAGGATGGTAAACTTATCGGATTAGTCACTTATAAGGATATAACGAAAGCCAAGGACAAGCCGATGGCTTGCAAAGACGTCAAAGGGCGTTTGCGCGTGGCCGGAGGGGTTGGAGTGACAGCAGATACGTTTGACCGTATGGATGCTCTTGTGGAGGCTGGAGTTGATGCGTTGGTGATTGATACGGCTCATGGGCATTCCAAATCGGTAGTCGAAACACTCCGTGAGGCAAAACGGAGATTCCCGGACGTGGATATTGTCGTGGGTAATATTGCCACGGGAGAGGCCGCAAAGGCTTTGGTCGATGCTGGTGCTGATGCCGTGAAAGTAGGCATAGGCCCGGGGTCGATTTGTACAACTCGTGTTATTGCGGGTGTTGGTGTGCCGCAGTTGACGGCTGTTTATGACGTGGCCCAGGCTCTTAAAGGGACTGGCGTTCCCCTTATAGCGGATGGTGGTATACGTTATTCGGGCGATGTGGTGAAGGCGCTTGCTGCTGGCGGGTGCTCAGTGATGATAGGCTCTTTGGTAGCTGGGACGGAAGAAAGTCCGGGTGAAACGATTCTGTTTAATGGACGTAAGTTTAAGTCATATCGTGGAATGGGCTCTTTGGAAGCGATGGAGAATGGGTCAAAGGACCGTTATTTCCAGAGCGAAGAGAGCAATGCTAAGAAGTTGGTTCCTGAGGGAATTGCTGCCCGTGTGCCTTATAAGGGAAGTCTCTATGAGGTTGTCTATCAGTTGTGCGGCGGCTTGCGCTCCGGGATGGGCTATTGTGGGGCAAAAGACATTGAGACTTTGCATGAGGCCAAGTTTACCCGCATTACCAATGCGGGGGTACTGGAAAGCCATCCGCACGATGTGACTATTACAAGCGAAGCTCCCAACTATAGCCGTCCGGAATAAAACAGGAGGGCACAATTTATTGCTTGTTCTCGCGTTTTTATGAAGGAATGGTTATATATAAAAGCAAGAGGGAATCCTCTAACGTTTTATTTTTTAAGATGAAGAAGCTATTTCTTGTGTGTCTTTCCACTATGTGCGGCGCTTCTATTTGGGCGCAAGATGTGGATCCGGTTATAATGACTGTAGGGGATAAAACTATTTTGCGTTCTGAATTTGAGTACTTATATAATAAGAACCAAAATGCAAGTGGCGACCAGCGTCTTTCTTTGGAAGATTACATACAGCTCTTCATTAACTTTAAGTTGAAAGTCGCAGAGGCCGAGTCGTTAGGATTGGATACAACATCTTCTTTCCGTACAGAATTTCTTGGCTACCGGCAACAAGTCGCGTCGGCTTATTTGACGGATGAACTGGCTGACGAAGCCTATGTCCAATCCCAATATGATTCTTTAATGGAGGTGGGCGAATGGACATGTGTCCGTTTGGCTCACATCTTTAAGTATGTGCCCCAAAATGCAACGGAGAGCCAGCGGATGCAATCAGAGCATTTGATTGACTCGGTATATGAGTGCCTGCAGCGTGGAGAAAAGTTTGCTGATTTGGCACGAAATTATTCCGATGACCGGCAATCGGCATCGAATGGTGGAATGATTGGATGGATTCAGCGCCATCGGGCTATTCCTAAGTTCGAGGAGGTTGCTTTTGCATTACCCGTGGGAACGTACTCGAAGCCATTTTCTACGGTGAACGGTTTTCATATTATAATGAAATATGCTCAAGATACGGCAACAATAGACAATGTCCGTAGTGCGATATTGGCGTTGCGTGCCAAACAGGGATTGCTCCCGGCTGGAAAGGTAGCGAAGGCCTGTGAATTGAGGGATAAGTACGCGTTGGATGGAATGGATGATTCCGAAGTGCTGGAGTGGGCAGATCAAAATCTGGAAAAGATTGAACCGGCTTTTGCCCATCTCATGCAGGAATATCGTGATGGGATATTGCTATTCGAAATAAGCAAACAGAATGTTTGGGACAAAGCGGGTGAAGATACAACAGGATTGGTGTCTTTTTTTGAGGCAAATAAAACAAGTTATACGTGGGATGAGCCACGTTTTAAGGGAGCGGCATTGCATACTCGAGACAAAACAACAAGGAAGAAACTCAAGAAACTGTTGACGAAAAATGACTTTTCCCAATGGAGTGAACTTATTCGGACGCAATTTAATGCACGTGATTCGATAGCCGTCCGGGCACAGATAGGTGTTTTTACAAAGGGGTTGAATAAGTACGTGGATGAGGATTGTTTTAAAGGTGAGAAGGCGGAACCGTTGGAAGATTTTCCTTATACTTTGGTAATGGGAGAGAAGTTGTCGGCTCCCGAGGCCTATACGGATGTGCGTGGTCAAGTTACTTCGGATTATCAGCTCTACCTTGAGAAGGAGTGGATTGAGGGACTTCGAAGGAAATATCCTGTGGTTATCAATGAAGAAGTATTAGAAACGGTAAGTGTTCACTAAGTATTTGAATGCAGCAATCGGATTGGTATTAGGCAAAACAGAGCATAAATGAGAAAGATAGCTTATTCCATAATTCTGTCCTGCGGTCTGTTCTTCCCGCCAGTTGTATTGGCTCAGACAGAGAAGAATGTCATTGATGAGGTCGTATGGGTTGTCGGTGATGAGGCAATTTTTAAGTCGGAAGTAGAAGATTATATTCGTACAGAGCGGCTTCAGGGTAATACCATTCCGGCTAATGCGTATTGTAAATATGCAGAGGAGCTGGCGGTACAAAAGCTGTTTTTGCACCAAGCGGAATTAGATAGTGTGACTACTAATGAGGAGTGGATTGCCATTCAGGTCAATTACCGTTATGAAGATATGCTGAACTATTTTGGGACAGAGGAGAAGCTGGCCGAATATATGGGCAAGACTCCTACCCAGATAAAGGAAAAGTTGCGTGAAGTGGAGCGGATGCGTTCCCAGATTCTCACTGTCCGTTCAACGATAGAAGATAAAGTGCATGTGACGCCTGCCGAGGTGCGTAATTTCATCGAGAAGCTGCCCGAAGATAGTCTCCCGATGGTGCCTATGCGGGTCGAAGTACAGTTGTTGATGAAAGAACCGGAGATTCCATTGGATGAAATTGAGCGGGTTAAAGGTGAACTTCGTGATTATACAGACCGTGTGAATAACGGGATGTCTTTTTCCTCTCTGGCGATATTGTATTCGGAAGATTCCGGGTCGGCGCGTCGTGGTGGGGAAACCGGTTTAATACCCAAATCAATGTTGGATCCGAGTTTCGCTGCGGTGGCTTATGCTTTGCAGGATTCGAAGAAAGTCTCCCAAATTGTACAGTCAGATTTTGGTTACCATATTATTCAGCTGATTGAAAAGCGGGGAGACCGCATCAATTGTCGGCATATCTTGCGTATCCCTAAAGTAAGCGATGAGGAATTGCAAGACAATTTACTTCGTCTCGACACATTGGCTAATGATATACGGCGTGGGAGAATTTCCTTTGAGCAAGCCGTTTCCTTATTGTCTGACGACAAAGATACGCATATGAATAATGGCTTGATGCAAAACACGAAGACGCAAACCTCCCGTTTCGAAATGGACGAGCTGCCCGTGGAGGTGGCTCGGGCTATCGAGAACATGAATGTCAATGAAGTGTCTGCTCCCTTTCTCATGAAGAGTTCGAAAGGGCGTGATGTCTGTGCTATCGTAAAATTGAAGAACCGTATTCCGGCACATAGGGCATCGATGTCTGAGGATTTCCAGTTACTCCAGAATATTGTATTGAACCAGCGTAAGGCGGAGGCCGTGAAACGATGGATTACCGAAAAACAGAAAAAGACATTTGTCCATGTCAGTGATAATTGGCAGCAATGCGATTTTCAATATGATGGTTGGCAAATCCGCTAAATGGGAATAACCTTTCGTTATTATAGCATATGTCTTTTCTTGTTTGCCTTTGCCTTTGGTCAAGGGTTCGTCACCCGTTTGTATGCCCAGGAGAGGCAGGAAAAAGAATCTACGGATGAAATTATTTATATTTTGAACTCAGATGCCACGCATGCGGATGAGGATAGATTGCCGGGTATTACTCTATTGAAGGGTAATGTCCGGCTTCGCCATGAAGGCATGGTGATGGACTGCGACAGCGCTTATGTCAATGAAGCGGCCAACATGTTCGAGGCATTCGGCGAAGTTGAAATGCACCAAGGAGATACTTTACATATTTATGGTGATTACTTGCAGTACAATGGAATGACAGCCTTGGCCAAGTTACGGTATAATTGCAAGTTGATAAACAGGAACACGACCCTTCTTACGGATAGCCTCAATTATGACCGGTTGTTTGATTTGGCCTATTACTTCGAGGGGGGCACGATGATGGATGATGTGAATGTGCTGACCTCGGAACAAGGGCAATATAATCTTACGACGAAGGATTCCGAATTCCGCTTTGATGTGAAATTGGTCAATCCGAAGTATACGATAGCTACCGATACGCTCCGCTATAACACAGCGAATGGAATAGCACGGATTGTCGGGCCTTCTAAAATAGATAGCGATTCGAACCATATTATAGCTGATGCCGGTTGGTATGATTCGCATACGGATGAATCGGAATTGACCAACCGCCCTTTCTTGTATACAGACGATGGCCGGAAATTGGAAGGTGATACGGTTTACTATAACCGTGAAAAGGGATACAGCATTGCACGCCGTGATGTGGTGATTACGGATTCGCTCCATAAGAATATCGTGATGGGCGAATATTGCTATTATGACGAGCGTATCGATTCTGTTTTAGTGACTGACCGCGCACAGTTTATCGATTATTCGCAGGGTGACTCGATATATCTTCATGGGGATACGCTGAAGATGCGTACTTTTAATGTGGATACTGATTCCGCTTACCGCGAGACGTATGCTTACTATAAGGTACGTCTTTATAAAAAAGACTTCCAAGCCGTGTGCGACTCCCTCTCTTTCAGTACGGTCGATAGTTGCATACACATGTTCCGGGATCCTATCCTGTGGAGCAATGAACAGCAGCAGTTGGGAGAATATATCCATATCTATATGAATGACAGTACGATCGATTACATTCATATAGAGGGGCAGGCTCTAAGCGTGGAGCGGAAAGATTCGATTCATTACAATCAAGTTTCTGGGCGGGAGATGTGGTATTATTTCACGGATGGCGCGCTGCGGAAAATCGATGTGATAGGGAATGTCTTGGTTCGTTATTACCCGGAAGACAGCGACACGAAGATGATCGGGATGAATGAATCGATGACTTCCAAATTCTATATATGGATAGAGGACAACAAGATACGGCGCATGAAAATGGTAGGTTCGTCGAAAGGGGTTTTGCATCCGATGTCAATGATACCGGCAAACAGGTTGTATTTGGAAAGCTTTGGTTGGTTCGACTATGTGCGCCCTACCGGTCCGGAAGACATCTTCGATTGGCGTCCGAAGAAAAGAGGAACTGAATTGCAATACCGCAATCGCCGGACAAGTCCTTTGCCTAATCGGGGATTGGTATACGATTCGCCTCAAGACTCTTCTCTGGGGGAGGAGGTGGTGGAATCGGGGGATGAAGAAAGTAAAGTTCCTGTGGAAGAAATTTTGGATGCCAGTGTGCAGATTGCGGATTCAGAAGAACCACCCGTTACAACTGATTCAATAGAGTAAGACGAATTCGTTTGTCCAAGAAAGAAACTAATGTATGAGTGATATTATACATCTCCTTCCCGATTCAGTAGCCAACCAGATTGCAGCAGGAGAGGTTATTCAGCGTCCCGCTTCTGTCATAAAGGAATTGGTGGAGAACTCCATTGATGCTGGTGCCACGGAGGTTGAGATTCGCCTGCTCGATGCAGGTCGGACCTTAATACAAGTGATTGACAATGGGAAAGGCATGTCGCAAATTGATGCCCGCCTCTCGTTTGAACGGCATGCTACTTCGAAGATTCACAAGGCCGACGATTTGTTTGCTCTTACCACTATGGGATTTCGTGGCGAGGCGTTGGCGTCTATTGCAGCTGTGGCACAGGTTGAGTTGCAGACCCGGACACCCGATGAAGAAGTCGGTACGTTGATTGAACTGGCTGCTTCCAAGGTGATCCGTCAGGAAGTCATCTCATGCCCGCAAGGGGCTAATTTTGCAGTAAGGAACTTGTTCTATAATATTCCTGCCCGACGTAAATTCTTGAAGTCGAACCATACGGAGATGGGGCATATCTTGGCAGAGTTCCAGCGCATTGTGCTGGTTCATCCGGATATTTCTTTTCGGTTGTTGGCTAATGAGCAAGAACTGTTCCATCTTCCGCCTGTGAACCTGCGGCAACGTATCTTGCAAATATTCGGAAAACGTTTGAACCAACAGTTGCTTCCGGTCGAAGCGGAAACTTCCTTGGTCTTGGTCAAAGGCTTTGTCGGAAAGCCGGATGCTTCCAAAAAGAAGGGAGCGCAGACCTATTTCTTCGTCAATAACCGTTTTATGCGCCACCCGTATTTCCATAAAGCGGTGATGGAAGCATACAACCATCTGATACCAGAGGGTGAGCAAGTACCTTATTTCATTTATTTGACAGTCCCGCCTTCGGACATCGATGTGAATATTCATCCGACAAAGACGGAGATAAAGTTTGAGAATGAAGTCCCCATTTGGCAAATCTTATTGGCAGCCGTGAAGGAAGCGCTGGGGAAATACGAGTTGGCTCCTACTATTGATTTTGATACGGCGGACAAACCAGAAATCCCGGCTCTGATGTCTTCAGATTTTTCCCGGGGGCCGGTTCATGAACCCGTTGTCAGTTTCAACCCGTCTTACAACCCCTTTCAGGCCTCAGACTCCCGTCCTGATAAAAAAGTCCCGAAGGATTGGGAGAAATTGTATGGCGGGATAGGTGATTCGCCTTCTGGTTCAGGTGGGCAACCGCTATCGTCCGGGCAGATAATCCCTTCCCGTATGACAGTGGAGGCTATTGGGTTTTCAGGCGAGACGGTTCCGGATGAATCTGAACCACAGTCTTCTTTGTTTGCTTCTTCCTCGGCACACGTGTCAGCCCCGGAATCGGGATACCATCCTTTCCAACTGAAAGGACGGTATGTCTTGGTTTCTGTTAAATCGGGGTTGATGCTTATTGACCAACGCCGGGCGCATATCCGCATACTGTTCAACCGTTATACTGCCCAGTTTGCCAATCGGCAGGGCAGTGGGCAACGGCTTTTGTTTCCGGAGATTGTGGAACTTTCCCCAGAAGAAGAGGTCGCCTTGAAAGCCATCTTGCCCGATTTGGCAGGTTGGGGCTTTGATATTGCGCCGATGGGAGGGGGGAGTTATGCCATCCATGCAGTACCGGCTGAGACAGACGGGTCTATTTCCGCTCCGCCCTCTCGTTTGGTTACGGATTTGGTACATGTCTCGATGGAGCGGGGAGCCAGTTTGCGTAATGGTCTCCAATATGAACTTGCCCTCACTTTGGCTCGTTCCTCGGCTTTGGTTTATGGACAAGCCTTATCGGCAGAAGAGATGGTGCATTTGGTCGATTCCCTTTTCCAATGTCCCGATTGTAATTATACGCCCGATGGGCGTCCCATCTTTGTCATCTTAGGTGAGGAAGAACTGGAACGCATGTTCCGGTAAGGTAAAGGAATATATAGATAACAAAAAAACTTGCTCGTAAAAATAACCGGGCAAGTTTTTTTGTAGCGTATCCGGGACTCGAACCCGAGTTTTCGGCGTGAGAGGCCGACGTCCTAACCGCTAGACTAATACGCCATCCTTTGATTTTCGAGTGCAAATGTAAGGCTTTTCGCCGAAAAGGCCAAACGTTCTGCGTGTTTCTTTTTGAAATTGTTGGTTAAAGGATTGAGTAGATTGCCTTCATGTTTATATATCAATCGGTTAGAAGCGTACCTGTACTTGCGCTTGCAGTAAGTTCCCGCCTTCTTGGTTAGGGTCATGTAGGTTATCACGGTAGGTATAGACGACTTGAAGTCGGCATCGGGGATAAAACCAATACTGTAAACCGCCGATATAGTTGGTCTGTTTGGCAGCATCGCCCATGTCTTTATTGCGTTGTAGGTAATCGTAAGAGGCTATCAAGTCCAATTTGTTCGTGATGTGCAGGTTTCCGGTAACGTAATAGCCTTGGCTTCGTACGCTGGCGTCCCGTCCTGCCATATATTCGCTACGCAGGTCGGCCAGTGGTGTCTTCACCTCTGCGCCCACGGCCCATCGTGCACGCCGATAGTCATCGCCGACTTTCAGCCCGGGGTTATACGGGCTTTCTCCCACTACGTTGCCTCTCCCTTCCCAAATGCTGGCACTGAGAATCGCCTCTTGGCAAGGTTTATAATTGACAGTGGCAATCAAATCTTTCTTTTTGTTTCGGTCCTTTATGTTGATTCCTTGCCCGTTCATTACGGCCAGTTGGTATCCGAGTGCGAAGTAACTGCCTTGGTCGATGAAATTGCCGAATACCATAAGTCCCTGGTCACGTCCCCCATGTCCCCCGTAGAGAGGGTCGGAAGAATCGATTCCTATAAGATAATTGCTTACCAAGGAATAACATTCGATTTGCTCAATAAGGGTAGGGGAGATTGGGTTTTCTATTGAGAACGGATTCTTGTATTGGCCGAGACGGACTTGCACGCCATTGCAAAATTTGTATTCAGTGTACGCTTCCAAGGTTTTGGCGCCTTTGAGGTCAAACATATAGTACGCTCTCCATTTCTGCGTGATTTGTCCGTCAGCCATGAGGACTGCCCTTTTCAGCTCGAAGGTGTTTTCCTCTTGTTCGTAGCTATATGCTCCTTGTATGTAACCTGATAATTTAATGCGTTCGCGTAGGGTGTTGGCTATTTCGTTTGTCGTTTCGTTTTTGAAGACTTGGGCTTTCGTTGGATGTCCGAGCAACAATGCCGCAGCCAAGGGTAATAAAAGTTGGAGTTTCATGAATGGGTTGTGTTTTGGATTGTGGAAACTGAAAGACAAGATGCTTCCCCCTTGGGGGAGAGAGCACCTTGTCCAACAGAAGTATCCGGAGTGGGTTTATTCGCCTTTAATGGCAGCAATCCCGGGCAGTACTTTACCCTCGATAGCTTCCAGCAATGCGCCGCCACCGGTAGAGATGTACGAAACTTGGTCGGCCATGCCGAACTTGTTGATGCAAGCTACGGAATCCCCGCCTCCGATGAGGGAGAAGGCGCCATTCTTGGTAGCTTCGGCAATGGCTTCGGCGATGGCACGCGATCCGGCGGTGAAATTGTCGAACTCGAATACGCCTGCGGGGCCGTTCCATAAGATAGTCTTCGCGCTCTTTATGGCTTCGGCAAACGCCTTTTGCGTCTCGGGGCCCGCGTCGAGGCCTTCCCAACCGTCGGGGATATCGTTGGCTTCACATACTTGGGTGTGGGCATCGTTGGAGAAAGCGTCGGCAATGATGCAATCCGTGCCCAATACCAAGTTCACGCCTTTCTCTTTGGCTTGCTTGATGATGTCGAGCGCCAAGTCCAACTTGTCGTCTTCGCAAATCGAGTTGCCTATCTTGCCTCCTTGGGCTTTGGCAAAGGTGTATGTCATTCCACCGCAGAGAATCAGGTTGTCCACCTTGTTCATCAGGTTCTCGATGATGCCGATTTTGGTCGAAACCTTCGACCCGCCCATGATGGCGGTGAAGGGGCGCTTGATGTTGCTCAATACGTTATCAACGGCATTGACTTCCTTTTCCATCAGGTAGCCGAGCATCTTGTGGTCGGCATCGAAGTAGTCGGCTATGACGGCCGTGGAAGCATGTTTGCGGTGGGCCGTGCCGAAAGCGTCATTCACGTAGCAGTCGGCGTAGGAAGCCAAGTGCTTGGCAAATTCTTTTTGCTGTGTTTTCAAGGCAGTTTTGGCAGCGGCCTTCTCTTCCTCGCTGGCAAATTCGCCACGGGGCTTGCCTTCTTCTTCCGGATAGAAGCGGAGGTTTTCCAACAAAAGGGCTTCGCCCGGCTTCAGCGCGGCAGCAGCTTCGTCGGCCTTCATGCAGTCCGGGGCGAATTGTACTTGGACGCCCAGTTTTTCCGATACGGCATCTACGATTTGCCCGAGCGAGAATTTCATGTCCGGGTTCTTCTTGGGTTTACCCATGTGCGACATGATGATAACGCTTCCTCCGTCGGCCAATATTTTTTTAAGCGTGGGGAGTGCACCGCGGATACGGGTGTCGTCGGTGATTTTCCCTTCCTCATTCAAGGGCACGTTGAAGTCTACGCGGACAATTGCCTTCTTCCCGGCAAAATTGAAATTGTCAATAGTCATTGTTGTGATGCTTTAATTAAAAGGTTTATATAGTATTTTCTTCCTGTTGTCTTTGTCGGGGCTATTGTAATGGCTCGACCTCTTTGAGGTTGGCGGCAATATCTTCGTCCGAAGGGGAATAGTCTACCAGGTCGCCGGCCAGGAACTGGTCGTAGGCAGCCATGTCGATAAGTCCGTGTCCGCTGAGGTTGAAGAGGATGACCTTCCCTTCGCCGCTTTCTTTGCATTTAAGTGCTTCGCGGACGGTGGCTGCTATGGCGTGGCATGATTCGGGTGCCGGGATGATTCCCTCATGTTGCGCAAAAAGCACGCCTGCCTTGAATGTCTCGCTTTGGGGAATGTCTACCGCGCCCATGTATCCGTCTTTTGTCAATTGGGAAATAATGGTTCCCGCCCCGTGGTAGCGTAATCCCCCGGCGTGTATGTTGGCCGGTTGGAAGTTGTGCCCCAGCGTGTACATCGGGAGCAAGGGGGTATAGCCGCTCTCGTCGCCGTAGTCGTATTCGAACTTTCCCCGTGTCAGCTTGGGGCATGAAGCCGGCTCGGCAGCGATGAACCGGGTTTTCTTGCCTTCCAGTATGGTGTGGCGCATGAAAGGGAATGCGATTCCGCTGAAGTTGGACCCTCCGCCGAAGCAGCCGATAATGGTGTCGGGATACTCGCCTGCCATTTCCATCTGTTTCTCTGCTTCCAATCCAATGATGGTTTGGTGTAGACTGACGTGGTTCAGCACTGAGCCTAAGGCATATTTGCAGTTGGGCGTGGTCATGGCCAGCTCGATGGCCTCGGAGATGGCCGTTCCTAGGGAACCGTTGCACATCGGGTCTTTCGTGAGGATATCTTTTCCTGCCCGGGTAGACATGGAAGGGCTGGCGGTAACTTGCGCGCCGAAGGTTTGCATGATGCTGCGGCGGTAAGGCTTTTGCTGGTAGCTGATCTTTACCATGTATACGGCCAGCTCCAGCCCGAATGCCTTGCACGCATAGGAGAGGGCCGCGCCCCATTGTCCTGCGCCCGTTTCCGTGGTCACGTTGGTCACGCCTTCCTGCTTGCAGTAGTAGGCCTGTGCCAAGGCCGAGTTCAGCTTGTGCGATCCTACCGGGCTTACGCTCTCGTTCTTAAAATAAATATGTGCGGGCGTGTCCAGAGCCTGCTCCAAGCCATAAGCCCGTACCAGCGGGGTACAGCGGTAGTATTTGTAGAGTTCGCGTACTTCTTCGGGAATGTCAATCCATCGGTCTGTCTGGTTCAGTTCTTGTTGTGAACATGCCTGGTTGAAGATGGGGTACAGGTCTTCCGCCTTCAACGGTTGTTTGGTAGCCGGGTTAAGGATGGGAAGGGGTTTGTTGACCATATCTGCCTGTATATTGTACCACTGGGTGGGGATTTCATCTTCAGGCAGTATGAACCTTTTTGTTTTCGTAGTCATAGTTCTTTGTGCGTTCATTCAGATTTTGCTCACAAAAATAGGGATTTTTTTTATAGCTTGTCGCTTTTCCTTCCCCTTTTTGCCGCTATTTTCTTTTGCAGTCTCCTTGCCGGGGCTGCTTAAGGCCGCATCCTTGGTTTGTCCGTACTGTTTTGGTGGGGGAAAAGTTATTGCATTCCTCTTTGTCCATGGCCATAAGAAGCCGTGTCTCATGCGGTGTTGCGCCCCTTCCCGCATGGTGGTTTCCATGCGGCCGTATCGGGCTGGGCGGGCTTTGTGGCGGTACTATGGGAGGAAAGCGCCCGCGGTTTGGGCCCATAGCGCCGCCGCTTTTCCCGGGAAGGGCATGGGCTTTTTCGGCTTTTGTCTCCCTAATGTTTGCGCTTTCGGCTAAAAATGCGTTCCTTTGTGTGCGCAATTTTAAAAGTAAGACTGTGTGAAAACGAAAGCAATCAAAAGTCTTTTAGGATTCGGCGTGGCAGGTGTTTTGTTGTGCGCATGCCACCAGCCGAAGGAGCCGGGGCAGGACTCCGGGGCTTCGGCGGAGGTGGCGGGAGCATCGGTGGCGGGGGAGAATCGCGCCATGCAGCCCTCATTTGCGGAGGGCACGATGAGCTTGGAGGGCGTGGAGTATGCCTATGAGATCCGGCGCCATGCCGATGGGTCATTGCCAGGGGTGTCCTTGGAGGACGGCTCGATATATACGGACAACTCCATAACCCTGCGTGTTTCGCGTGCCGATGGGACGACGGTCTATGAGCACACTTTTGGGAAGAAGGACTTCGCGGCGGCGGTGGATGCGGCCTTCTTGGAACACGGAATCCTCGAGGGTTTGGTATTCGACCGCATAGAGGGCAACCGTTTCCTCTTCGCGGCCAGCGTTTGCTACCCGAACACCGATTTGTATATGGCTGCCCGCGTGTATGTCACTCCTTCGGGGCGGTTGTCTGTCGAGAAGGAGGATGCCATGAACGATGCGATGGGTACGGACTCGGTGGCAATGGAGTTTTGAGCGAAGGTGGATAGCGAAGTTGTGCAAATATTGATCGACTGGGGTTGCTTCGGCCTGTTTATTGCCGCTTTCTTGGCGGGAAGCATTTTACCGTTCAGCTCCGAGGTGGTGTTGGCGGCGTTGGTCTCGCTCGGGGTCAGCCCTGTGTGGGGTGTGTTGTGGGCGACGGTCGGGAATACGCTGGGTACGCTCACGTGTTTTGGCTTGGGGTATCTGGGCAAAGAGGATTGGATTGTGCGCTACGCCAAGGTACGGCCTGCCCGTATCCGCTTGATGCGCCGCTTCTTGCAGGGCAAGGGCGCGCTTATGGCCTTCTTCACTTTTCTTCCGACGGTCGGGGAATTGATAGCGGTTACGTTAGGCTACATGCGGGCCAATATATATTTGACGGTCCTTTCTATGTTTCTCGGGAAGATGGTGCGGTATGTCTTGATCCTATTGGCGGCCAACCAAGTGGTTTCTTTTTTTTCATAAAAAGGGAAAGCCCCGGGAAGCAAGTCCCGAGGCTTTCATGGGGAGGAAAGGTCAAGGTTCTTCCCAATTCCCGTATTTGTTGATGGAAATCACTTTGGAGGGCTCTTTTCGTGATTTTTTCCGCTTGGGCTTTGTGGGATAACCGACCACGATGTCGAGCAGGATGCGCTTCTTTTCGGGGATTCCGGCCAAGGCTTTCAGGGCTTTTTCGTCGAACCATCCCAAGATGCAGCTTCCCAATCCTTCGGCTTCGGCACAAAGCGTGATGTGGGCGGCAGCGATGCCGATGTCGATGAGCGGGAAGTATTTGTCTTTTATCTTGCTTCCAAGGAATGAAGTGATGTTGGCGCTTTCCTCAGTGATAAGGATGTGTACGGGTGCATCCTTTGCAAACTTGTTCATGCCCAGCGAAGCGGCAGCCCGTCCGATCCGTTGGGTGGTTTGCGGGTCGGTGATGACGGTAAAGTGCCATGGCTGCGCATTGCAGGCCGAGGGTGCGAGGCGGGCAGCCTCTAAGATGCGGCGTAATTTGTCGGCTTCCACGGGACGGGATGGGTCGTAGGCACGGTCGCTTTGGCGCTGCTGTGCCAAGTCCAAGAGATAGTTCGTCTCTTCCATGTGTGTCTACAGGTTTTCGAAGTGGCTAAGCCGGGCAAGGTACTTTCCGATGATGTCGAACTCGATGTTTACGATGCTGCCTGGTTTGATTTTGTGGAAATTGGTTTGTTCGTACGTGTAGGGGATGATGTTCACTTGGAAGGTATTGTCGGTCGGTTGGCAGACGGTGAGGCTGACTCCGTTTACGGTAACGGACCCCTTGTCGACGGTGAAATATCCGCGGCGTGCCATGGCCGGGTCGAACTCATAGCGGAACGTATAGATCCAGCTCCCGCTTTGGCTTTCCACGGAGAGGCATTGTGCCGTCTGGTCGACGTGTCCTTGCACGATGTGGCCGTCAAGGCGGCCGTTCATTTTCATGCTGCGTTCGATATTGACCAAGTCCCCGATTTGGAGTTGCCCGAGGTTGCTTCGTTGCAGAGTCTCGTGTATGGCAGTCACTGTGTATGTCCCGTCTTTTATTCCTACCACGGTCAGGCATACTCCGTTATGGGAGATGCTCTGGTCTATACTTAACTCGTCGACAAACGAGCAGGTGAGTGTGAGGTGTAGGTTGTCGCGGTCGGGGTTCAAGGCCGTGATTCGCGCTGTTTCTTCAATGATTCCGGAAAACATAGTGGCGGTTTGTTTGGTTAAAAGTTATTTTTGTGTATTCTGAGATGTGGGCAAAAATAGGTAAGTTCCCCAAAGTGGGCAAATTTTCCTTTATCCAAGCGCCTTATAATGGGCGGGATTCATTGTCTTTTCCAGAATTGGGGCGTGAAAAGCAACAGGACTGTAAAAAATTCGAGCCGCCCGATTAGCATGAGGAAAGAACTGAACCATTTCAAAGCGGGTGTGAGGAAGGAACAACTGCTGTTCCCAAATTCGGCAAATGAAGTCCCGGTATTGCCTATACACCCCAGCGCATAGCTGAATGAGCCTATGAAACTATATCCGCATTCCATGAAGATAAAGGTGGAGATTAGGACAAACAGGATGTTGATGAGCAGGAACAGGGTCACGGTAAGCATAGTATGGGGGGCTATGGCTTGTTTCCCGATGCGGATGGGTAAAACGGCGTTTGGATGGACAATGCGTCGGAACTCATTGCGTATGGCCCGCGCGAAGACGAGGAGGCGTATGCATTTGGCTCCTCCGCTGGTTGAACCGGATGAGGCTCCGGAAAACATAAGGAATAGTAGGATGAACCATGTACAACTAGGCCATAAATTGGTGTTTTCGGATAGGAATCCAGTAGAGGTATGGATGGAGGTCACTTGGAAAAAGGCAGCGCGGAAGGCGGGTTCCCAGTCCCGTCCGGAAATGATGGTGAGTGCCAATGTGATGGATAGGGTACATAGTATGGTCGAACCCGTATACCATTTGAATTCGTCGCATTGGGCCAATTTCCGTCTCTTTCCGGCAAATAGGGAGTATAATGTTACGAAGTTGATGCCAGAAACATACATAAAGAAGGCGATGACGTATTGTATATAAATGGAATCATAGGTTGCGATTCCGGCATGTTGGGTGGAAAAACCTCCGGTTGCCGTTGTGGAAAGTGAGTGGCATAGGCTGTCGAAGAGCGGCATCCCTCCTAATTGGAGGAGCAATGTTTCGGTAATTGTCAGTATGATGTATAGCGCCCAGATACGCCGGGAAGTAACCCCGATTCTCGGATGCAGCTTGTCGGTAGCGATTCCGGTAGTCTCGGCAGCAAAAAGCCGTATGCCTGTCCCGCCGAAGGAGGGCAGGACTGCAATGACGAAGAATACGATTCCTAAGCCTCCAATCCATTGCATGAGGGCTCTCCAGAAAAGGATTCCATGGGGGAGCAGGTCGATGTGGTCCATTGTCGTAAAGCCTGTGCTGGTAAAGGCCGACATGCATTCGTAATAGGCGGAGGAGAACGACGTCTGGTAGCCCCCGATTAAGAAGGGAAGTGTTCCTGCCAGTGACCAAAGTACCCAAGTGGCGGAAACGATAAGATAGCCGTTCCGGGGAGAAAAAGACCGTGGGGCTTTTCGTCCGAGGAACAGGAGGATGTAGCCAAATGCCATCGTAATGTGTGCGGAGATGAGGAAGGCTGTTAGGTCCTTCTCGCCATATCCCCACGAAATGCCCGCGCAAATGAACAGGAACAGCGCAGTGAGTTGCAATACGGCTCCCAATATCCGGGAAATGAATCTTCCGTTTATCATGGACGGGGATGTCGGATGAAGTTGAATTTATTGGAAAAAGCGTTCTATCTTTTTGATTAATGTACTCCCCCCGAGGCAGAATACGATGACATGGTCGTTGGGAATGATGCGTGTATCGCCGGAAACCATGATACCCTTTTTGTTTCGTACGAGCCCCCCGATAGTTGTCCCTTTGGGTAAGCCAAGGTCTTTCACCGGCTTCTTGGTGATTTTGTCCCCTTCGTGTACCGTGAATTCCGCAACATCGGCATTGCTGAACGTGAGGCTCTTTACGTTATTTACGTCGCTGTCCAGCATCATTTGGTAAATATGGCTGGCGGCAATGATTTTTTTGTTGATGACCGATCCGATATCCATGCTTTCAGCCATGGATATGTAATCGATGTTTTCGACTTCCGCCACGGTCTTTTGCACGCCCATGCGCTTGACGGCAGCGCAAGCCAGTATATTGGTTTCTGAACTGTCGGTAAGGGAAACGAAAGCATCTGTCTCATAAATCCCTTCGCGTGCCAGCAGCTCTATGTCGCGTCCGTCGCCGTTGATAACCATTATCCTGTCGCTTACAGAATTTGCGACTTGCAAGCTTTTCTCCTGGTCGCTCTCGATGATTTTTATGTTCATGTAGTCGGGCGCCAATAGGGCTGTCCGTATAGCGATGCGGCTTCCTCCCATGATGATGATGTTGCGCACGTCGGGGAAATTCTCTTTCCCGGCAATTTCCCGGACATAAGGGATATACTTCTTTGTCGTCGTGAAGTAAACGATATCATTGAGCCGCACTTTGTCGTTTCCACCAGGAATGATGGTTTCGTTATTCCTTTTGATTGCGACAAGGTGGTAGGGAACGTCGCTCCCCAACGTATATAATGGCTTGTCGAGTATTTCAGCTCCTTCCCGGACCTTGACCCCGAGCAGGAGCAGTGCTCCGTCGCTAAATTCCCACCATTGCCGAATCCAGCTCATGCGGATGGAAGAAATGATTTCTTGTGCGGCAAGGATTTCCGGGTAGATGAGGGAGTGTATGCCGACTCGTGCGAAGAAGTCGCGATTGCGCGGCATGAGATATTCTTGGTTGTCTATGCGGGCCACTGTTTTCTTAGCTCCCAAGTTGGCAGCCAACATGCAAGCCGTCATATTTTGGCTCTCGTTGGGCGTGACGGCGATAAACAAATCGGCATTCGAGACTCCTGCTTCCTCCAAGCCGATGACGGAGGTTGGTGAGACGGACAGGGTCATCAGGTCGAAATTCATTTCCAATGTCCCGAGAAGCGCAGGGTTTTCGTCTAAAAGAACAATGTCTTGGTTTTCCGAAGCAAGCAACTTGGCGAGATGCGTACCTACTGCCCCGGCACCTGCTATGACGATTTTCATAATAGGAGGAGGTTTTGGCAAATGGAGTCTGCGTCCATTTTGCAAAGCTGGTATAATTCGGCTATTGTCCCATGCTCAACGAAATGGTCGGGTATGCCTACATGGCGTATTACGGGGAAGTATCCCCGGGCGGAAAGGTATTGGAGTACGGCACTTCCCATCCCACCGAAGATACAACCGTCTTCAACCGTGAGGATTTTCCGGAAATTCTTTCCGATATAGTCCAGCATCTCTTGGTCCAAAGGCTTGAGAAACCTCAAATCGTAGTGGGCAATGCTGAGGCTACCTGCTGCTTCCGCTTTCCGTATGCCTTCGGCAGCAGTTTGCCCGATAGGGCCAATCGAGATGAGGGCTATGTCCTTTCCCTCTTTCAAGCAACGTCCTTTGCCGATTTTTATTTCTTCCAGCGGGCATCTCCATTCGGCCAAGTGGCCATATCCCCGTGGGTATCGTATGGCAAAGGCTCCCTTTCCGGGCAATTGGGCTGTGAACATCAACTTGCGCAGTTCATGTTCGTCGTAGGGTGAGGCGATTGTCAGGTTGGGGATAGGGCGCAGTAGCGCCATGTCGAAAGTTCCGTGGTGGGTGGCCCCGTCTTCTCCTACCAAGCCTGCCCGGTCCAAGCAGAGGACTACGGGGAGGTCGCTGATGGCTACGTCGTGTATAATATTGTCCACCGCACGTTGCATGAACGTGGAGTAGATATTGCAGAATGGTTGCAACCCGCTGTATGCCATTCCTGCTGAGAAAGTCACGGCATGTCCTTCGGCAATGCCGACATCGAAGACCCTGTCTGGCATTTCTTTCATCAAGATGTTCATCGAACTTCCCGTGGGCATGGCGGGGGTGACCCCTACAATGCGTGGGTTCATCTTGGCCAGTTCCAAAAGCGTCTCCCCGAATACGTCCTGGTAGCGCACGTGTTGTACCCCGTCGTCGGAAGTTTGTGCCAGCCGCTCGCCGGTGTCAGGGTCAAAGCAGCCGGGTGCATGCCAAATGGTGGCAGCTTGTTCAGCTGGGGCGAAGCCTTTTCCTTTCACGGTATGCACGTGTAGTATTTTTGGGCCGGTCATGTCTTTTATTTCCCGCAATACGCGTACAAGGCCCTCTACGTCGTGCCCGTCTACCGGGCCGAAGTAGCGTATGTTCAGCCCCTCGAATATGTTTTGCTGGCGTACCAGTATGGACTTCAGGCTGTTGTTGAAGCGGATGATGGCATTGCGCCGTGCCTCGTTGAGCCAGCCCCAATTGGTGAACATGCGGGAGAGTTTGAAGCGTACCTTGTTGTAGTGCGTGTTGGTGGTAAGCTGGACTAAGTAATCCTTCATCCCTCCGACACTCCGGTCTATGGAGATGTTGTTGTCGTTCAGTATGATCAAGAGGTTATTCGGGGTGGCCGAGGTGTTGTTCAGCCCTTCGAATGCCAAGCCGCCGCTCATGCTCCCGTCGCCTATGATAGCTACTACATGCTGGTCGTCGCGGTGTTCCTTCTGCGCGGCTACGGCGATTCCGAGTGCCACGGATATGGAATTGGAGGCATGCCCCCCCACGCAACTGTCGTATTCGCTTTCTTTCGGTGTGGGGAACGGGCACAACCCGCCCAGTTTGCGGTTCGTGGAAAACGAATCCCTGCGCCCCGTCAGTATCTTGTGCCCGTATGCCTGGTGTCCCACGTCCCATACCAACTTGTCGTATGGCGTGTTAAAAACATAATGGAGTGCCACGGTGAGTTCCACGACGCCGAGGCTTGAGGCGAAATGTCCGGGATTGTGCGATAATTCGTCGATGATGTCCAGCCTGAGTTCTTTGCAGACTTCCGGCAGCTGTTCTTCTGGGAGTTGGCGTAAATCGGCCGGGGAATCTATTTTTCGTAGGAGGTTATATGTGGGGTCATCCGTCATTCTTCTCTGTTTTTTCTGCAAAAGTACGATATAATTCTGCGAATTACCTATTTTTGCACGAAGATTTTACCCCTCTTTGCATCTTGGTCCGAATGGACGATGCAGGTGGAATTTGGTAAGTTCGGATTCTATTTTTTGAAGTTTATGCGATTCCGCACGGAAATGCCCATAGCGCCTTTTTCCCCCCCTCTGGGTTACGAAGGGGCTTATTTGCTTTTGGGCTCCTGTTTCACGGAAGCAATCGGGCGGAGGATGCAACGCTTCCTGTTCGACTGCGTGGTCAATCCTTTTGGTATCCTGTTCAATCCCCGTTCCGTTCTTCAGGCTTTGGAGCGGATGGCGGTATATCGCCCTTTCGAGGCTTCCGAGTTGGAAGAAAGCGGGGAGGGCTATTTTTTTAGCTGGCAGCACCATGGGCGTTTTGCAGCTCCCTCTGCGGGCGGGACTTTGCGGCTAATCAATAAGGAGTACGCGCTTGGGGCGGAAAAGCTTTCCGCCTTGGACTGTACGCTCCTGCTCACGTGGGGGACTTCCTATGTCTACGTCCATAAACAGCGGGGCGAGGCCGTGGCGAATTGCCATAAGTTTCCCGCCGGGCTTTTCTCCCGCCGGAGAATGGAGGTGGGGGAAATCGTAGATTCCTATGGTGGCTTTCTTGAACGTTGGCTCGGCGTTGGGGGAGGGGGACGCCGGGTAGTGCTGACGGTAAGCCCTGTCCGCCATTTGCGTGACGGGTTGCATGAAAACCAGCTCAGCAAGGGCATTCTCCTTTTGGCGGCCGAGGAGTTGTGCCGGGCTTTCCCGGGGCGCGTGCTCTATTTTCCCGCCTATGAGTTGCTGCTCGACGATTTGCGGGATTACCGCTTTTATGGCCCCGACTTGCTCCATCCGTCAGAACAGGCTGAAGAATATATATTCGGGCGCTTCTGCGGGGCGGCCTTCCCTGCCGGGGTGCTGGAGGCGATGCGGCATATAGGCCAATGGGTGCAGATGAAGGAACACAAACCCTTGCACCCTTTTGCGAAAAGCCTTGCCGCTTTTGAGCAAAAGGTACAGGAGAAAAAAAAGGAACTTTTGGCGCAATATCCCTTTTTGGCCGCACGTTTATAACATCAAGTATCGGACAATAGAAAAAGACCCATAGTTACCCTTATGACATACGGCATATCCCAAATAGCAGAAGTGCTGGGCGCACAGCGGAGCGGAGGGCGGGAAATCCCCATCAGTTGGTTGCTTACGGACAGCCGTTCCTTGTGTTATCCGGAAGACACGCTTTTTTTTGCCATCCGGACACAGCGCAACGACGGCCATAAATACATACCGGAACTCTACGATCGCGGGGTACGTGCTTTCGTCGTGGAAGTGCTTCCTCCGGAGGAGGCGCGCCGTGAAGACGCGGTGTACCTGCGGGTGGATTCTTCTTTGCAAGCCTTGCAAACGTTGGCCTGTTACCACCGTTCCCGTTTCCTCATCCCGGTAGTGGGGATTACAGGCAGCAACGGCAAGACGATCGTGAAGGAATGGTTGGCCGCCCTGCTCCGTCCAGAGGTGCGCGTCACCCGTTCGCCCCGGAGCTACAACTCCCAAGTCGGCGTCCCCCTTTCGGTCTGGCAGATAGACCATCATACGGATGTGGCCATCATAGAGGCGGGGATTTCGGAGCCGGGCGAGATGCAACGCTTGGAGGCGATAGTCAAGCCAACGATAGGCATCTTTACCCATCTGGGGGCTGCCCACCAGGAGAACTTCGGCAGTATGGAAGAGAAATGCAGGGAAAAGCTCTGCTTGATGCGCCGCTGCAAGACGTTGGTCTACTGTGCCGACAATCGCCTTTTGGCCGGTTGCCTGGATCGCTTTAACCCCTATGCCGAGCGGATAGCATGGTCGTCTTCCGACGAACACTGTCCCTTTTTCCTTGTCTCCCGCACCCGGCTGGAAGGTGATTGGACGGAGCTCCGCTACCGCATTACGGATGCCGCGCCGGACAATCTGCCGCATGGGGAATATGTCTGCCGCATACCGTTTCTTGACGACGCTTCGGTTGAAAATGCGATGTATTGTATCTGTGCCGCTCATGTCTTGGGGGTCACTGACGGGGAGATAGCGGCACGCACCCCGGGATGGGAGCCCATAGCCATGCGCATGGAGGTGAAAGAGGGTAAAAACGGATGTGTCTTGATAAACGACAGCTACAATTTCGACCTCTCTTCGCTGGACATCGCGCTCGACTTCTTGTACCGGCGTTCGGAACAGTGTGGCTTGAGCAGCACGTTGATACTCTCGGATTTGTTGGAGACGGGCGAGGAACCGGCGGAATTGTATGCCCGTGTCTCGGAACTCATACGCCGTCGCAAAGTGCAGCGCGTGGTGGGCATAGGCAGCGGCGTGCGTCTTCTGGCATTGCCCGGCATGTCGGTATTCCCTTCTACCGAGGCCTTCCTGGCCTCCCCGCTGGCGGGGGAACTGCACGGCGAGGTGGTTTTGTTTAAGGGCGCCCGGCCTTTCCGTTTCGAGCGTATCGTCGATGCCTTCTCGTTGAAAGTGCATGAAACGATTCTTGAAGTGAACTTGAGCGCGCTTGCGGCAAACTTGAATGAATACCGCTCCCGTCTGGAGCAGGACACCAAACTCGTTTGTATGGTCAAGGCGTCGGCTTATGGGGCAGGGAGCATAGAAGTGGCGAAGACGTTGCAGGACTTGCGGGTCGATTATTTGGCGGTCGCTGTGGCCGACGAAGGTGTGGCCTTGCGGAAAGCGGGTATCCGCACGGGCATCATCGTGATGAATCCCGAGATGACCGCCCTTTCCACCTTGTTTGAATACGGCCTTGAGCCGGAAGTCTACAGCTTTCGCCTGTTGGAGGCGATGCTGCATGCTGCGCGTTTGCAGGGCGTGGTCAATTTTCCGATCCATATAAAAATTGATACGGGCATGCATCGTATGGGTTTTTCCCCTGGCGATATGCCCCATTTGGGACGCATGCTTAGCCGGCAGAGTACGCTGTTCCCCCGGTCGGTATTCTCGCACTTGGCGGGGAGCGACAGCCCCGAGTTTGACGATTTCACGCTCATCCAGATTGAAACCTTCCGCAGGGCGGCCGGGGAGTTGCAAGCGTTCTTCCGGCACAAGATAATCCGGCATATACTGAACACGGCGGGCATCGAGCGTTTCCCCGGGCATCAGATGGAAATGGTGCGCTTGGGACTGGGGCTGTATGGTATCAGTCCGGTCGGAAACCGGCTCCTTCATCCTGTCAGCAGCCTGCGGACTTCCATTTTGCAGCTACGTGACGTCCCGGCGGGCGAAACGGTCGGCTACAGCCGGCGGGGGAAAATCGACCGCCCTACCCGCATAGCAGACATCCCGATAGGCTATGCCGATGGGTTGGACCGGCGCTTGGGCAACGGCCGGGGCTACTGTTTGGTGAACGGGCAGAAGGCTTATTTCGTGGGGAACATCTGCATGGACGTGGCCATGGTAGACGTTTCGGGTATTTCCTGTGGGGAGGGCGACCCGGTGGAACTGTTTGGGCCGGGGCTTCCGGTGACGGTCTTGTCCGACATGTTGGACACGATTCCTTATGAGATACTCACTTCCGTCTCTGAGCGGGTAAAGCGGGTTTATATCCAAGAGAGTTAAACGAATGAACCATAATAAACGATTTTACGATTATGACGACGCAATTATTGTTTTTGAATCTCGGGGCGGGGGAAATAATCATCATCGCCCTTGTGGTGCTCTTGCTCTTTGGGGGGAAAAAGATCCCTGAATTGATGAACGGGCTGGGAAAAGGCGTGAAAAGTTTCCGCGACGGGATGAAGAGTTCCGAGGAGGAACTGCGCAAGGCACTGGACGAACCTGAATCCCCAAAGGAAAAGAAGGCGGGCGGCGAGGCTAAATAGGCGGGCGTGCGCCGTGCGCCGGTTTCTGCCGGGCATGGCCACACGTGGAAAACATGCAGGACTTTCTCGGGAAATACGCAAGGCTTTGAAAGAAAACATGCAAGGAAAAGGGTTGAAAGACGAAACGGCTTCCATGTCGTTTTGGGAGCATTTGGACAGTTTGCGCTGGATGCTGTTGCGCATTCTGGGCGTGGTGGCAGGGTGGTTTGTCGTCTTTTTTCTCTTGATGCCCAAGCTGTTCGATAGTTTTGTCCTTGCTCCTTGCCGGAATGATTTCGTTACGTACCGTTGGCTACGGCAGGTTCAGGAAAAAGCCATGCCTTCCCTTGCCGGGCAGTTTGAGGAATTTCATGTGGATCTGATCAATATCCAGCTGGCCACGCAATTTTTCCTGCATTTCTCAACGGCACTTTGGTTCGCGGTTATTTGTTCGGTGCCCTTTATCTTGTGGCAAATATGGCGTTTCGTGCGCCCGGCTCTCTACGAAAACGAGCGAAAAGGCATGGGTACGGCCTTCTTCTTGAGCAGTTTCTTCTTCTATTTAGGCGCGGCCTTGGGCTATTGGCTCGTTTTCCCGCTGACTTTGCGCTTTCTTGTGGATTACGAGTTGAGCAGCCTAATCCCTAATACGCTGACGCTTTCTTCATATATGGATAACTTCTTGATGTTAATCCTTTTTATGGGGCTCGCTTTCCAGTTGCCTTTGCTCTTGTCGTTGCTCCACCGTATTGGCATCCTCTCCCGTCGGCACTTGGTGTCCCATCGTCGGCATGCTTTCGTGGTGCTTCTTGTCCTTTCTGCCATAATCACCCCAACAGGCGACCCATTTACCTTGCTTTTAGTCGCTTTGCCGCTTTATTTGCTCTACGAATGCAGTATATTCATGATGCGTGGGGCATAAATTTGGCCTGTGGGTGGTTGCTCTTCTTTGGACTTTTTCTATCTTTGTTGTAATCAGGTAGGTTTATTTGACTATCAACAGATTGGATAAAACTCGCACGGGAACGGGCAACGGATAAGAAAAAGCCGGACTGTTCCGAACCGCCATATTTCTCATGCTTTCAAACAACTCATTATCTCATTAGCAAATGATTGCATTTCTTTCTAAAAAAAGGCTGAATAAAAAGGCCACAATCTCACCGCACCTCAAAAGAGAAGTCATACCGCAGCCGAGTCCCCATAACCACAGGCAAAGGTAATTCGTGTTCTTCCCGCACAAGCAAGGCCAAGCCCTTCGGGTTCGTGGAAAAAATCATCCTCGCCCCGGAGGGCTTGCGGTATTTTTTCCCGAAGCCTTGCATGTACGGAACACGACCTTTTTAAGCCTGTAGTTATGGGAACTCCGGCCCCAGAAGCCGGACTAACAAAAAATCAAATGTTATGTTACAGGCAACAAAGAACAAGTACACGGTGGAAACACTCAAACCACTGAACATTCTGTACGATCATGAACACTGGCTGACACAGCAGGACGTGGATATGGCCAACGGCTATGTGGAACTGATAGAAAGGACACGCTCGGAAAAGACTCCACAGATAGGTGACAGACTCATCTATGTGGACAGATACGGGAAATATTACGGCAATGCCCTTATTGAAAACAATGATGAAGAGAGCGGTCGGATTTCCATCTGTGAAGAACCTTATATTCCGTTTGTATGGGAGCAGGACGCCAATATCCGGCTGAGCGTCAGCGGAGGGGCCTTCCACCATATTGACCCCAAGCAATTGAAATTCGTCAGATGGACGGAAGGTGCATTCAAGGACTGGGGAAACTGCGGAGCGTGTGCCAACGGTGCCGTCACATTCACGGCAAAAGTACCGTTATGGTCCTATTCCGAACCTGATCCGCTCTACGGTGATTTCACCACGGAAACATGGAGACAATATTATTTGACCAAGGACACGGGTCCGGACGCACGCAACCTGTACCAGGGCTACGACATAGCTTTCAGGATCGAAGAGAACTTCCGGCAGTTCCTGAAGGACTATGAAGGGACTGTGTTCAAGGGCAACTGGGAAAACCAGATTGTACTCTGGTGTTTCCGACATGAAAACCGGTTCCTGCCGCAACGCGAATGGGACAAGATAGACACCCCGGCCATGGAACGGCGTCTCAACTTCCATCCCGAACAGGTCAAGCTGGTCAAGGACATGGACAGCCACATCACCTACTGTTACCGTATCAAACCCGAAATTGACAATCTCTAAAACAATACAGTTATGCAGACAACAGCAACAAGAACAGCAGGCAGCCACACTGACCTGCTTACAGGTATCCTGAACGTGCAAGTAAGGAACGAGGACAAGATTACAGAACAGGACCGGCAGTATTGCCAGCTACAGCAGGACCAGCTCTACAGGACACTTGACCGTATCGACCGATGGTATGACATCTTCAAGGAAGAAGCGGAACGGTATCGGGAAATCAAGAGCTTCAAGTATGAGGATAACGGTAAGGTCTCCATACGGAATTTCTATTTCAACAACAGCGGGGAGGATGACTATACCCACAACGAATTCAAACCGTTTGACCTCATCAACGAGCTTGCGGACAACAACTGCAATGCCAACGCGAATTTCGCGGGTCGCATCATCTCCTATTTCAACAGAACCTACAAAGTGGATGTACCCATTCCTGTAATAGACGAGAAGACCATGCGCATGGGATTCCGTTCGGTCTACCAGACTTACGTGGACATGGTCATCGAACACCTCGGCGGAAAAAGTTTTCGTGAGACCGCCGAGGAAGAGCTGCTGGCCCGTTTCCTGAAAACGGTACAGCCTTCCCGCTGGAGCAAGGTGAAGC
>CAYTPX010000014.1:0-50388 GCA_964439955.1 uncultured Bacteroidaceae bacterium
GTCATTTTTTGGTTTAACTCTTGGTTGAACTTTCGAGTGGTAAACCAACGTATAAACACGAAAAAAGCGGCTATCCAAATTTGATAACCGCTTGATTCTTTGGTGATTCGCTTGGGGCTCGAACCCAAGACCCCAACATTAAAAGTGTTGTGCTCTACCAACTGAGCTAGCGAATCTCCTTTTTGCGCTGCAAAGGTAGGCACTTTTGCGTGAATTACAAAAACTTCACGCCTTTTTTTGCGAGCCCCGCCTGCTTTTAAGTGCGGAGACACCTCCAAAAGAAATGCCCAAAGGGGGAAAACCGGCAAGGATGTCCGGGAAAAGCCCCTGTGCCGCCCGGGCAAAGTGCCAAGGCTTTCCCCGCAAAAGCATGCCGCCAGTTGATGCCCCCATCGGGAGGCTTTCAGGCCTCGCTTTCCCCGGAGGACGGGCGGACTTCCCCCTTTCCACTTCCAGAGGCCGGGGACGGGACTTCCGCAGCCGGGCCTCCGGGCGAAAGGGGAGGCAACCCGGCCGTCCCGCCCCGCTCCTTCCCCCCGTCGCGCGAAAGCCGGTAGCGGCGATAATAGGCCAGCATCAAAGAAGTGGCGGGAAGCGCTATGACCATTCCGGTAATGCCTAGCAATGTACCCCACACGGAAAGGGACAAGAGGATAATCGCGGGATTCAGCCCGGTTATCCGCCCCATGATTTTCGGCACGAGCAGTATGTCTTCCAACACTTGCACCGTGGCGAAAACCAAGAAAAGATAAAACAAAAGCAGCCAAAAGTTTTCGCCCGTATCGACCGACTTCAGGAGCGTAAGCAAAATGGTGGGGAACAGGGCGATGACCTTCATGTAAGGAATCAGCGTAAGTATCCCGACAAACAGCCCCATGGCGATGGCCATAGGCAGGTCGATGAGCAAAAAACCCAGCGAAGTGAGAACCGCGACTATCAAGGCGATAAGCGACTGCCCGCGGAAGTAACGGTCCATCGAATCCTTCACATCGTTTACCAAACAAAGCACCTTCTGCCGATGGCGGGCCGGGAACAGGGGAATCCACCCGCCCGCGAGGGCTTCATAGTCCAGCAAAATAAAAAAAGTATAGAGCAAAACCAGAAACATAGTCCCCACCGTACCCAGCAGGGAGAAAGACTGGGAAAGGATCTTCTGCAACCGCGGCAGGATAGTCTCCCCGAGGCTCTTGAGGTTCTCCTTCGTCAGGTATTGGCCCAGCATCTCGAAATCCACATGCCGGTTGACAAAACGGTTCAAAGCCGAGGGAATGAACGAGCCCTGCGCATCGCTCTCGCCCAGATAGGCCGCTATCAGCTTATTCACCTTGCCGAGTTCCTCAAAAACCGGCGGCACTACCAACTCATAGACGCCCCAGAGCATCAGGGCAACCAGCACGAACGTAAGGAATATGGCAAGTATCCGGCTCTTCATCCGCAGCCTATATTGGAAAAAGCCCACCATGGGATGCAAGAAATAGGCTAACAAAAGCGCCACAAAGAAGGGGAACAGGGCGCCTTCCAGCAGATAAACGAAATAGAAGAGCACGGAGAACAGGGCTGCCACGATGAGGTAACGGGCAAAACGGTCAAAGGTGATAGGTGATTCAAACATACCGTTTCAAAAATATTAGGAGAATAGCATACACCTCGCCATGGCCCCACGCGAAACAGGGAAGCCATATTTAAAAGGGCAAAGGGCAGTACCTGACGCAAAAATAATACATTTTTCGCTGCCACCTCTTGGATTCTCCCTATATTTGCCCCAAAAAGTTCGCGTCAGATGGGGAAACTTTTTATTGTTCCTACGCCAATCGGAAACTTGGAAGACATCACTTTGCGCGCCTTACGCACCTTGCGTGAAGCGGATGCCATATTGGCCGAAGACACGCGGACGACCGGAATCTTGCTCAAGCACTACGGCATCAAGAAACCGATGCTGGCCCATCACAAATTCAACGAGCACCAGACGGCAGGGCTACTCGCCCGCCGTATCGATTCGGGGGAATGGAACAAGGTGGCCCTCGTGTCGGATGCCGGTACTCCCGGCATTTCCGACCCGGGATTCATGCTGGTACGCCTCTGCGCCGAACAGGGCATCGAGGTAGAATGCCTGCCCGGGGCGACGGCTTGCATCCCGGCCCTGATCGATTCGGCCTTGCCGTGCGACCGTTTCGCGTTCGAGGGTTTCCTCCCTCAGAAGAAAGGCCGTCAAACAAGGCTGGAGTCACTCCGGCAGGAAACCCGCACCATGGTTTTCTACGAGTCCCCCCACCGGATAGTGAAGACGCTCATGCAAATGGCCGACACATTCGGCGCCAACCGGCCGGCAGCTGCCGTCCGCGAGATATCCAAGTTGCATGAAGAGACCGTCCGGGGAACGCTTTCCGAACTTTTGCAGCACTTCAGCGGACAGGAACCGCGCGGCGAATTCGTCCTCATCGTAGGCGGAATGCCGCAAGTCCCCCGGGAGAAACGCCCCAAATACCAAGACATCAACCCACAAAACAACGAAGAAATATGAAAAAACAAATGTTCCTTTTGATTGCGGGGACAGCATTCACGCTCGCCGCATGCAACGATTCCTCGAAAGAGACCACCCGCTTGCAGGCAACGAACGACTCCCTACGCGCCCAAATCGCAGCCCGGGACAACGACATGGACTCCGTTTTGACCATATTCAACGAAATCCAAGAAGGATTCACCCAAATCAGCCAAGCACAAAACCGCATCACCCTATCCCGGACGGGCGACCCGGGAAACCGGCAAGCCGTAAGGGCACAAATACAAGAGGACATGAAATTCATCATCAACACGATGAAGAGCAACCAAGAACGTATCGCCCAACTGCAAGCCCAAGTGAAGAAACAAGGAATGAATACAACCGCCATGGAAAAAACCTTGGCGTCCATGCAAGAGGAACTGGTACTACGCAACCAACAAATCGAAACCCTGCAAGCCGAACTCCAGCAACGGAACATCCAACTCGAAGGGCTGGATAACGAAATCAACGAGCTGAATGCCAACATCGAAGCGCTGGACATAGAAAACACACAAAAAGACCGGATCGTCTCCGAGCAAGACAAAAACCTGCATACGGCCTATTTTGCCATCGGAACCCAACGCGAATTGAAGGAAAAACGCATACTCGAAGATGGGGAAGTACTGAAAGGGAACTATGAGAAAGACTATTTTACAACCGTCGATATACGCTCCTGCAATACAATCTCCCTCATGAGCAAAAAGGCCAAACTGCTCACCAACCACCCGACCGCCTCATACGAACTGACTAAAGGTGAAGACAAAAACCTAATCTTGAAGATCAACGACCCAAAAGCCTTCTGGAGCATCTCGAAGTACTTGGTCATTCGCGTGTGGTAAGCTACAAATCCCTCTTCTTTGACCTCGACGATACCCTTTGGGACACTGCTGCCAATTCGCACAGCAGTCTCTCAAAGGCTTTCGTGTATTGCAACTTGTCCCGCTTCTTCCCCGGCTTTGAGGAATTCTACCGTATTTACTCACAACGCAACGAGCAATTATGGAGCCTATACGCTGCCGGAAAAATCGACAAGCCCCTCCTCAATTTCGAACGCTTTGCCTACCCTTTCCGATATATTGGCCAAGAAACCGGCACACCCGATGGCTTCCAGCCACTTGACCCGCAAGGCATCTTGCCCCCTGAATTAGCCGTTCAAGCCACAGGACGCCCGTTATTAGAGACGTTTGCCAAACAGTTCTTTTCCCTCATACCTGCCCAAAGGCGCACTATACCCAATGCCTTTCCCGTCCTCCACACCTTGAAAGAACGCGGATACCGCCTGTTCATACTCTCAAACGGCTTCCGCGAACTCCAACACCGCAAGATGAAAAATTCCGGGCTTGAACCTTTCTTCCGAAAAACAATATTGTCCGACGACATCGGCCTACTGAAACCCAACCCCCAGTTCTTCCACTATGCACTCTCCGTCACGCAAAGTACTCCCCAAGAGAGCCTCATGATCGGCGACAACCTGCGTACCGACATCGTAGGAGCCTACCATGCAGGAATCGACCAACTCTACTTCAATCCCCACAGGCTTCCCGTCTCCCAAGAAAACGCGCTTCCCAATTGGCCCGGACAATCAACGCCTCCCAACCTTCCCGACCGGTGGCGTCCGACATTCGAAGTACACTCCCTATCCGAAATCCCCGGGCTCCTGCCTTAAAGTTATCCTCCGCCTGCCACCTCGCCATGCTTCTCCGGCACGCCGGGCAAGGAAGGCATCTCAGGAAGGACTTCCGGAAAATCCGAAAAATCCAACCGGATTACCGACGAATCGGCAGGTAATCCCAGATTCTTAATCGCAGGGCCGGACAAAACCACCCTTTCCGGGGCGACAAAGGCAGCCTCTTCCTCCGAAATCACCCCCCGCGCCGCCAGCAAACGCCCGATCAAATGGAAATAACCCGAGAGCTTCGGACTGACATGCCCCCTTTCGTCCAGCAAGCCCCTATAACGCTTCGGCCGTGGAACAAGAGCCGCCAAGAAAACAGCCTCGCTCGGCGTGAGATACTGCGGCGCTTTAGAAAAATAGAAAGCCGATGCCTCCTTCACGCCATACACACCCGGCCCCCACTCGCAGATATTCAGATAAACTTCAAACATCCGCCGTTTACTACACAAATCCTGGCTCTCGATGAGCCAAGTCAGCACGGCTTCTTCCAATTTCCGGAACAGGTTTTTGTTCCGGTTCAGGAACACATTCTTCACCAGCTGCATCGACAACGTACTGCCGCCCCGTGCGAAACGGCCCACCTCCAAGTCGTAGGCCAAGGCTTCCCGGAGCGCATCGATGCGGAATCCCCCATGCCCATAAAACGAGCCATCCTCCGATTGCATCACCGCCTGCTGCAAAACCTCGGGGATGCTATCCAACGGAAGAAATCCCGGGTGGCTCGGCCCAACCAAGAAGGAACGGACAGGAATCCCGTCCTCATAGGCCGTATAGAGAAACTCCGTATTCAACTTCAACAAGTCCGAAGCCCCATAATCCACGATGCGGAAACCATCTGTCCGCACCTCGCTTTCCAACCGCAAAGAATCCAAACAACCAAAATCCACATCCAGTAAAAAATGCCAAGCCAACCGCCCCTCGGTACGGATACCTTCCAGCGCCTCGAAAAGCGTGGCCGGCAATGCTTCAAAAAACTGCTGGGCAGGGAAAAACGGTTGCTCCACAGCCAACCGTACCTTCCAGTCCCCGCCTAAAGGCTTCCGCACAAATACCGAAGGAGAAAAAGCGAATCCGTTGAAAGAAAGTTTGGAACGATCCGTCAGCTCGGCATAATCCATACCAACCCGCGCATCGTAGTCCACCGAAAGCTGCCGAAGCCACACGGAAGAGGAAGCCAATGCACGATTACCGACCGTGAGGCTATCAAAGTCCAACCGCCCTTTCAACGAAGTCTTCCCGCCCGAACGCGCCTCATCCAGCCTCACCGAAAGGGAACGGAAAGAAACCTCCGTCTCCCACCGCCCCAAAACAGGCACGGACACAGCCTCCGCACCGGCTGCGGAAAGCTCCAAGGCCAGACTCCTGCGCGAAGGGAGCAGACGCCCCTGCGCAACCCATCGCCAACTCCCTCCTCGCGTAAAGACCTCCGCCTCCTCGCTAAAGCGGCCTTCCTCCTCCCGGAAACGGGGCAGGCGCACGCCAAGCAACTGCCCATCGCGCTCGTAGCTCAACTCCAGCCCGTCCACCTGCGCCCGCTCAGGCAATACACGGAAAAGAAATCCCAAAAGCCGGTCGGCCTGCTTCCCATAGTCGGGCGCGGAGGAAGTCCCCGTAGCCGGACCCTTGTGGAAAAGGAACGAATAGTTCGCCACGCTGCCCGACTTGACCGCCGTCAAGCGCAAATCGCGACAGCACACTTCGTCCACGTCCGGCTTTCCCGAGAGCAAGCCCCACAGCCCCAACCGCACCGATACATAACCGCAACTCAGCAGCGTGTCCGCCCCTTGCGGCACAACCACCAAGTCCTCCACAACCACTTCCCGCAACCCCTCCAAGCGTAACCCCGCATAGCGGATAACGACGCTCCGCTCCCGTTCAAACTGCCCGATGCGCCCGGAAGCGAAGTGCGCCAGCAAAAGGTTGCGGCACAAATAAAGCGAAAACAGGCACACGGCCAGCCCCGCCACCACGGACAGCGAGGCTCGTCCCCATCTCCCACGCAGGCATTGGCGGAAATGCCCGCCGCTGCCGCGCACATGCGCGGCTGTCCGGCGAAACCACCCCGCAACCCGGCTACCGGCAAACGTCCCTTTTCCGTGCGCCATATATCTATAAAGTTAGATTCCTCCCCGCTTTGCCTACCAACTATCGGTACGGAACGAAGAAGCAGGGATGCCGGAAGCGTTGTACAAGGAAGGCTGGACCGCATCTTTGAAGCAGTACCTAACCGCTACGGGCTGGGGCACTTCATCGCAAACGACTGACACTTGGTTTCGCCCCACGATGTAAGCCGTGGCCGGATGGAACACTTGGTCGGCCCCCGCCACCTCAAATCCCGAGAGTTCGCGCCCCAGCGGGGCAAGCCCCATCCGCCCGGTTTCAAAAGCCAGTATCGCTTTCCCGTCACGCACTTCCATCGAACGGTAGAGCGGCGCATCGGCATCCACGGCATCCCCGTACCCATAGTCGTTCGCCAAGGCGAGATAAGCAAGGCGCTTCCCCACCTCCTGTTTCTCCGCAGGGTGGATACAGTCGTAATCGCCGATGTCGAGTGTTACCGCCATGCCCGAATAAGGAATCTCCGCCAGCATTTCCATTTGCGCCTCCCTCAAGAGCGCGCCTTCCACGTCTTCCGGGCCGACGTAGTTGAACGGCGCGATTTGGACATAGTAGAAGGGCATGGTCTCATTTCCCCATTTTTCCCTCATCATCCCCACATAAGCCGGCAACAGCCTCTTGTATTGCCCTGCACGGCCGCGGTTGGCCTCGCCTTGATACCAGAGGAAGCCGCGCACGGTGTAGGGCACGACCGGGTTTACCATCCCGTTGTAGAGCACGCTGGGCGCATAAGGCGAAGGGTCGCCCCCACCTTGGTCGAGGAAACCGAGGTCGAACTCCGGGAAAGCCGAAAGGACGTCGCGCTCCATCCACGCCTCGACCGGCGTACCTCCCCAGTCGGCTATCAGGATTCCGACGGGCACGCCGAGCGTCCGCTCCAAGTAATCGGCAAAGAAATAAGCCGTCGCGCTCGTTTCCGCCACCGCCCCCGGCGTATGTTGCTCCCAGCGCGCGGAGCACTCCTCCAGGGGAGTGCGTGAAATCTTCCTCCCCACGGTACACATCCGTATGCGCCGCCCGGGCTGCGCACCCAATATGGCGTCGGCAGCACCAGCCACCGGCTGGCATTCGAAGCCCTTGACCGGCATCTCCATATTGGATTGCCCCGAGCAGAACCACACCTCGCCGACAAGGACGTCACGCAAGACGAGCGGCTCCCCGTCCGAAATTTCCAGCGTATAGGGGCCGCCCGCTTCCGGGGTAGCCACCTTCAGTTCCCAACGCCCCTGCGCGTCGGCCACGGCGGACACCTCCTGCCCGCCGTCCCACGAGGGCTTCACCACCACCCGGATGCCCGGTTCAGACCAACCCCACAGCGCAGCCTCGCTCCGCTGCTGGAGCACCATGTTGTCCCCGATGACCGCGGGGAGCTTTACCTTGCCCCCAACCGGGGCAGCCGCCAGGAACACACAGGCAAGGGCGGCCAAAAGCGTTTTCTCCATATGTACAAAGTTTCTTCCATACTACACGCCACAGGCGGAAACCCGCCTACGGCTTCAGGCCTCAAATATACGCAAAATCTCCACGCCTACGCAACGGAGCGGAAAAAACGCAGGCACTTTCCCCCATTCCCGCGGGCACTCCTGCGGGAAAGCGCCTGCGGAAACTGCCCGACCCCCCAAGCGGGGATACCCACATGTAGGTATTTTCCCCACCCCCGCGCACACTCCCGCGCAGAAGCGTTGCCCCATATTTTGCCAAGAGGCGGATTAAGCGTAATTTTGCACGGATTTAAAAGATTTTCAAGCAAGCACATGCGACTATCCGAACTCAATACGGGCGAAAAAGGCATCGTAGTCCGGGTGAAAGGACACGGCGGCTTTCGCAAACGAATCGTAGAAATGGGGTTCATCAAGGGCAAGGAAGTGGAAGTCCTGCTCAACGCCCCCTTGAAAGACCCGGTGAAATACCGCATCATGGGCTACGAAATATCGCTCCGCCACAGCGAAGCCGACCTTATCGAGGTACTCACCGAAAAAGAGGTGCGCCAGCAGCCCGGCGGACTCACCCCCCACTCCTACGGAGCCATAGAAGGAAACCAGCCCATACCCGGGGAAAGGCTCCGGAAGATGGCCCTCGAGAAGCGGCGCACCATACGGGTCGCGCTCGTCGGCAACCCGAACAGCGGGAAAACCTCCCTCTTCAACTACATTTCCGGCGCACACGAACACACCGGCAACTACAGCGGGGTAACCGTAGACGTAAGGGAAGGCCATTTTGACTTCCAAGGATACCATTTCATCGTGGCCGACCTACCCGGGACTTATTCCCTTTCGGCCTATTCCCCCGAGGAACTCTACGTACGCCGCTACCTGGCGGGCGGCGGGCACGAGGCGCCCGACATCATTATCAACGTGCTGGACTCCTCCAACCTGGAGCGCAACCTGTACCTGACGACGCAACTCATCGACATGAACGCCCGGTTCGTCTGCGCACTGAACCTCTACGACGAGCTGGAGGCCTCGGGCAACAAGCTGGACTACCTGCAACTCTCCAAATTGCTTGCCGTCCCGATGGTGCCGACCATCTCGCGAAACGGGAAAGGCATCGAGTCCCTGTTCCACGTCATCATCAACTTATACGAAGGAGCCGACTTCATCGACCCGCAAACGGGGGAGATAAACCCCGGGGTCAAAGCAGAATTGGAGGACTGGCACCGCTCCGTCATCCACAGCCCCGCCACCCACGAAGAACACATGGAAGACTTCGCCACCTCCGGACGCCCCTTGAACAACGTGCTGCGGCACATCCATATCAACTACGGCCCCGAGCTGGAGCAGGCCATCAGTGCCATCCGCGAAGAACTGGCGGCGAACGAATCACTCCGCGACCGGTATTCCCTGCGTTACTTCTCCATCAAACTGCTCGAAGGCGACCGCGAAATCGAGAAACTCGCCCGCACGCTGCCCAACGGGGACAAGGTGTTGGCCCTGCGCGACCGCATGGCCCAAGAGGCCGCCTCGGTGCTCAACGAAGACTGCGAGACGGCCATCACCAACGCCAAGTACGGTTTCATCGCCGGGGCCTTGAAGGAAACCTTTGAAGACCGGCATGAAGACAAACGGCAGCTCACGCGTGTGCTCGACTCCATTGTCACCCACCGCATATGGGGCTACCCGATTTTCTTCATCTTCCTATGGGTCATGTTCCAAGCCACCTTCTCCTTGGGCCAATACCCAATGGACTGGATCGAAGCGGGCGTGGGCGCACTGACCGACTGGACACATGCTTCCCTGCCCGAAGAGCCGCTGCGAGCCATGCTGGCCGACGGCATACTCGGCGGGGTGGGCGGGGTCATCGTCTTCTTGCCTAACATCCTCATCCTCTACCTCTTCATCTCCTTGATGGAAGACTCGGGCTACATGGCCCGCGCGGCGTTCATCATGGACAAAATCATGCACAAGATGGGGCTGCACGGCAAGTCGTTCATCCCGCTCATCATGGGCTTCGGGTGCAACGTGCCGGCCATCATGGCGACAAGAACCATCGAAAGCCGCAGCAACCGCCTCATCACCATGCTCGCAGTGCCGTTCATGAGTTGCAGCGCCCGCCTGCCCATCTACCTGCTCCTTACGGGTCTCTTCTTCCCCCGCCACGGCGGGCTGGTCATGCTGGCGCTATACACGGCAGGCATCGCCTTGGCCATCCTCTTCTGCCGCGTCATGAGCCTCTACGTCGTGCCTAAAGACGAGATACCGTTCGTCATGGAATTGCCGCCCTACCGCCTGCCGACATGGCGCTCCGTGGCCATCCACGCTTGGGACAAGGGCAAGCAATACCTGCGCAAGATGGGGGGCATCATCTTGTTTGCCTCCGTGCTCGTCTGGTTCTTAAGCTACTACCCCGACCACGACCGCTGGGAGGACAGCCAACAGCAGCAAGAGAATTCCTACATAGGCCGCATCGGCAAAGCCATAGAGCCTGCACTCGAACCGCTCGGCATGAACTGGAAACTGGGCATCTGCCTGGCATCCGGCGCAGGGGCCAAGGAGATCGTGGCCAGCACGCTGTGCGTACTCTACCCCGACGAAGGGCAAACCGCGCCCACGCCCGGGGACGGGGAGGAAGAAGAAGGCTCCATCTCGCTCTCCGCGCTGGAACAAGACGGGATAACCCCCTTGGTGGCCTTCTGCTTCATGCTCTTCGTGGTGATTTACTTCCCGTGCGTGGCCACGATCGCCGCCATAAAAGGCGAGTCGGGCAACTGGAAGTGGGCGTTGTTTGCCGCGGTACATTCCACGGCCTTGGCATGGGTCGTCACGTTCATCGTCTACCAAGTGGGCAAAAACTTCTTCTGAATGGACTGGCAAGACTTGGCCGCCGGGCTCATCACCGCCTTGTGCGCCGTGCTTTTCCTGAAGAAACTATTCTTCACGGGGCGCAGGAAGGGCGGAAGCGGGTCGTGCTCCTGCCCAAAAGGCACGTCCCTTTCCGGAAAAAGCCCCTGCACTCCTTCCGGGAAGCGCCCAGGCTTCCCGGAAGGAGTGCAGGCACTCCCGGACGACTCCCCCTGCGGGGATTGCCCATTCCACAGCCAAACCGGCAAGAAAGAAGCCGCCCACGCGGGAAAAAAGGGGAAAGGGCGTCCGCAATAGGAAGTACGGAAGCATCCATTACCGGGGCGGCTTAACCCGGCTTTCCCGGAATCCCGATGGAAGGAAGACAAAGAGAAGGGATAAAAAGATTGCGTTTTGCTTGCCCCATTCGGGAAAACTCGTTATCTTTGCGCCGCATTTGGAAAGGAATGCGCCAAGGTCTCTTGGCCGAGTGGTTAGGCACCGGTCTGCAAAACCGCCTACAGCAGTTCGAATCTGCTAGAGACCTCACAGAAGGAATTCGCCCCGGTATCCGAAATGGACACCGGGGCGGATTCCCTTTCATACCTACGCTGCTACGCCCGATCCGCAAAACCACGGCGAGCAGGCTGGGAAAGTTGTTCAGAACGGGGGAAAGGGGAGGCCGAAGGCATGGCACGTAAGCCGGAAGAACCACACCGAGAGAAGCAACAAAAACAACCCGCCCACGGCATAGATAATCCGCAGGACACGCCGCGAAGCGCCCGGCGTCCCGGCAGGCGCGCCGCGGTGGCGACGGGCAAGGTGCGCCAGCCGGGCATAGAAGCGGTAGAAAGAATGGGCATTGCGCGTGGTGAAAAACCAGTCCCAGTCGCACAACGCCGCCACAAGGCACAGCAGTCCGCTACAAAAAAAGAGGGCTTGCAAGAAGAAATGGAAGACCATAAGCAAAAACGGGTAAGTCAGGCAAACAACAGACCGGGCGAGAAGGCGTTTTCGTAGTGCTCCACCTGCCATCGGCCTCCGTCGCAAACCACGGAAACGACATCAAAACGCACGGGAAGGTCGCACTCCCTCTGGCACATATAGGCATCGGCCGCCAAGAGGATATGACGCCGCTTTTTCCGATCCACGGCATCGGCCGGGTCACCATACTGCCCGTCGTGGCGCGTCTTTACCTCCACGAAGACCAACTCGCCGTCCTTCTCCGCCACCAAATCCAACTCCAATTTGCCCGAGCGCCAATTACGGTCGCGGATGCAATAGCCCCGGTCCTGCAAAAACAGGGCGGCGATTTCTTCGCCACGCCGCCCCCGGTCGTTATGTTCTGCCATCGTTTTCTTCAGGTTTCCCGCAAAAATACTGAATTAAATCGTTGGCAATCAAGAAAACATGCCCTATTTTTGCGCTCCAAATGAAGGGTTACAGCCAGAAAACGCCAATCCGCCGGGCCGGTCCTGCCGAAGAACGCGACAAAAAGCCGCGTACCGAACGGATATCTGTCTGGCTGACCGAAGAGGAGAAACGCCTGATAGACCGCTTTTTGGAGAACAGGCGCATCCAAAACCGCTCGCATTGGATACGGCGCATCGTATTGGGTGCCGTGCAAGAGGGCGCGTCGGACGCCTCACTCCTCTTTAGTGAACACGAAATGCGCCGCTGAACTTCTCCCGCCTTTCCCTGCTTATCTTTCCCCAGCCATGACTGACGAATACTACATGCGCCAAGCGCTCGAAGAAGCCCGGAGGGCATCCGAGGAAGAAGAGGTGCCCATCGGTGCCGTCATCACATGCAAAGGGCGCATCATCGCCCGGGCGCACAACCTGACGGAAACCTTGCACGACGCCACCGCCCACGCGGAAATGCAAGCCATCACCGCCGCCGAGAATTTCCTCGGAGCAAAATACTTGAACGATTGTACCTTGTTTGTGACGGTCGAACCCTGCCCGATGTGCGCCGGAGCCATCGCATGGGCCCAACTGGGGCGGCTCGTGTTCGGCGCGGAAGACGGGAAACGGGGCTACAGACGCCACGCCCCTTCCATACTGCACCCCAAGACCGAGGTGGAAAAAGGTATCCTCGCCGACGAAGCCGCGCAACTGATGAAAGACTTTTTCCAAAGCAAACGTTGAAAGGCCTCCCGCAATAGGGCGGAAATGGGAAACCGGTTTTCAGCAATATTCACTACCTTTGCAGCAAAACTTGCACTATCCTCAAAAATATATGGAATACAACTTCAGAGAAATCGAGCAGAAGTGGCAAAAAAGGTGGGTCGAACGGCAGACCTACCGCGTAACGGAAAATAAAGAGAAGAAGAAGTTTTACGTGCTGAACATGTTCCCCTACCCTTCGGGCGCCGGTCTCCACGTGGGACACCCGCTGGGGTACATTGCCTCCGACATCTATGCACGCTACAAACGCCTGCAGGGATTCAACGTGCTGAATCCCATGGGATACGACGCTTATGGGCTTCCGGCCGAACAATATGCCATACAAACCGGGCAACACCCCGCCATCACCACCGAGAAAAACATAGCCCGTTACCGGGAACAACTGGACAAGATAGGATTTTCCTTCGACTGGAGCCGCGAGGTACGCACGTGCGACCCGGCATACTACAAGTGGACGCAATGGGCTTTTGAGCAGATGTTCAAAAGTTACTACTGCAACCTGGCGAAAAAGGCACGCCCCATCGCCGAGCTGACCGAAGCCTTCGGGAAAACCGGGACGGAAGGGTTGGACGTAGCGTGCGGCAAAGAACTGTCATTCACTGCCGAGGACTGGAACAACATGAGCGAAGAGGAACAGCAAGAAACGCTCATGAACTACCGGATAGCCTACCTCGGGAACACAATGGTGAACTGGTGTCCGAAACTGGGCACGGTCTTGGCCAACGACGAGGTGGTGGACGGGGTCAGCGTGCGCGGCGGCTACCCCGTCGTGCAGCGCGTCATGCGCCAATGGTGCCTGCGCGTCAGCGCCTATGCACAGCGCCTTCTGGACGGACTCGACACCATAGAATGGACAGACTCCCTGAAAGAAACGCAAAGGAACTGGATAGGACGTTCGGAAGGCACGGAAATGGCGTTCAAAGTAAAATGGCATGACGAGATAGAACTGACCATCTTTACCACTAGGGCAGATACCGTATTCGGCGTAACTTTCATGGTTCTCGCGCCAGAAAGTGCATTAGTTCCGCAACTCACTACCGCCGAACAGGAAAAAGAAGTGGAAGACTACTTGGAACGCACCCGCAAACGCACGGAAAGAGAACGCATAACAGACCGGAGCGTAAGCGGGGTTTTCAGCGGGTCATACGCCATCAACCCCTTGACCGGGGAGGAAATCCCAATATGGATAAGCGATTACGTGCTTGCCGGCTACGGGACAGGGGCAATCATGGCCGTTCCTGCCCACGACAGCCGCGACTATGCCTTTGCCAAGCACTTCAATCTGGAAATACGCCCCTTGATTGAAGGGTGCGACGTAAGCCAAGAAAGCTTTGACGCCAAGGAAGGCATCATGACCAACTCGCCGAAAGCCGGAAGCCCCGCAGGAGGCCTCAGCCTGAACGGCATGACTGTAAAAGAAGCCATCGCCGCCACGAAAAAATACGTGACGGAAAACGGCTTGGGCCGCGTCAAAGTCAATTTCCGCCTACGGGATGCCATCTTCTCCCGCCAACGATATTGGGGCGAGCCGTTCCCGGTCTATTACAAAAATAACATGCCCTACATGCTCGACGAGAGCAAACTCCCGCTCGAACTGCCTGAGATTGACAAATATTTGCCCACAGAGACCGGCGAGCCGCCTTTGGCCCGCGCCAAGAACTGGAAAACGGACGAAGGCTTTCCCTTGGAGGTCTGCACGATGCCCGGCTTCGCCGGTTCGTCGGCCTACTACCTCCGCTACATGGACCCCCATAACGACCAGGCCTTGCTCTCGCAAGAAACTGCCAATTACTGGCAAAACGTGGACCTCTACGTAGGCGGGACCGAACATGCCACAGGCCACCTCATCTACTCACGCTTTTGGAACAAGTTCCTCTTCGACCTCGGGGTTTCCGTAAAAGAAGAACCCTTCCAGAAATTGGTGAACCAAGGCATGATACAAGGACGCAGCAATTTCGTCTACCGCATCAAGGATACCAACACGTTCGTCTCCTTCAACCAGAAAAAGGACTACGACGTTACCCCCATCCACGTGGACGTGAACATCGTGAGCAACGACATCCTCGACATAGAAGCCTTCCGCGCCTGGCGCCCGGAGTACCGCGAGGCCGAATTTGTGCTGGAGCCGGACGGGAAATACATCTGCGGATGGGCCGTTGAGAAGATGAGCAAATCCATGTACAACGTGGTGAATCCCGACAAAATCGTGGAGAAATACGGTGCCGACACCCTGCGCATGTACGAGATGTTCCTCGGACCCGTAGAGCAATCCAAGCCGTGGGACACGAACGGGATAGACGGCGTACACCGTTTCATCCGCAAGTTCTGGAATTTGTTCTACGGGAAAGACGAAAAAGCCTTGCGGCTTTCCGACGAAAGCGCCAGCGCCGAGGAACTAAAGTCCCTGCACAAACTCATAAAGAAGGTGACGTCCGACATAGAAGCCTTCTCGTACAACACGTCGGTCAGCGCCTTCATGATCTGTACCAACGAGCTGACAGCCTTGAAGTGCCGCAAGCGTTCCGTCTTAGAGCCGCTCGCCATACTGATAGCCCCCTTTGCCCCGCACATTGCCGAAGAACTCTGGGAAGCGCTCGGGCATGAGACCAGTGTATGCGACGCCACATGGCCGGAATACAACGAGCAATACCTCGCGGAAGAGACGGCCAGTTATACCATTTCCTTCAACGGGAAAGCCCGATTCCAGAAGACTTTCCCCACCGATGCCAGCAACGAGACCATCGAGAAGGAAGTCCTTTCCGACGAAGCGGCGCAGAAATGGATGGAAGGCAAAACGATTGTGAAAATCATCATCGTACCTAAAAAGATTGTCAATGTGGTCCTACGCTAAACAGGCCGGCTATCCGGGCAGGAAGTTCCAAGCCGTTTGGAACGAGATACATGACTATTTTGTCATCACGTTAGGGGTTTTCAGCTACGCCCTCGGATGGGTGCTTTTCTTCATCCCCTACAAAATCACAATCGGCGGCGTGGCAGGTGTCGGAGCCATCACCTTTTATGCCACAGGCATCCCCATGCAAGTGACTTACTTCTTCATCAACCTTGTCCTCATGGGGATAGCCCTCAAGTCTTTGGGCATGCGTTTCGTGGTCCGCACCTCGTATGGCATCCTGTTGATGACCTTCGCCTTGTGGATCCTGCAGAAGAACATCTCACCCACGCTGTCCCTTTTGGGAGAAGGGCAGGACTTCTTGGCCTGTACGCTGGGCTCCGTGATGTGTGGCTTCGGGCTTGCCATCATTTTCATGCATAACGGCAGCACGGGCGGAACCGACATTATCGCGGCGGCCATCAACAAATACCGCGACATCAGCCTCGGCCGGATGATTCTCTACTGCGATATAATCATTATCGCCTCGTGTTACTTTGTTTTCAACGATTGGCGGCGCGTTTTGTTCGGCTATGTGGCCACGTTCATCTATACCTTTACATTAGACAGCGTGACGAACCGTAACCAACAATCCGTGCAGTTCTTCATTTTCTCGGAGAAATACGCCGAAATCGCCGACGTGGTTTCCGGAAAGCTGCACCGCGGCGTCACAGTCCTCGACGGCCAAGGCTGGTATAGCAAGCGCCCGGTCAAGGTGCTCTGCATCTTGGCCAAGAGGAAGGAAGCGATTTCCATCCTCAGGCTGGTGAAATCCATCGACGAGCACGCCTTCCTTTCGGAAAGCAACGTGCATGCCGTCTTTGGGAAAGGCTTCGACCGCATCAAAGTGAAATAGCCCTACCGGCCTACCGCCGCACCCCAAAAAGGGAAGCGCCCGACAAAGAAGCCCGGCCTTGCACTGCAAACGACGCGCAAGGCCGGGCTTCTTTTGCCCATGGGCAAGGAGAGAAAACGCAAGCAGGAAGCCTTACCCGCCCAAGGCTGCAACGGCCTCATCCAGAAGGCCTGCTTGTTCGAGCAAATGCTCCACGAACTCACGGAATGCACCTTGCCCCCCTTGCGCACGGCACACGTAGGCTACCTCGCGCTTCACATAGTCCGGCGTATTGGCCGGGGAGGCCGGGTAACCCACGGCACGGAGGAGTTTCAGGTCGTTGAGGTCGTCACCGATGAAAGCCACATCGCCCAAGGCGATGCCCAGCCCGGCACACAGCTCCTGCGCCAAGGCCAGCTTGTCTTTCACCCCGAGATAGCAATGCCCGACACGCAACTTCTCGGCACGCCGCCGCACGATGGGCGTATCCTCGCCCGTCATGATGGCCACCGGCACGCCGTAGTGCCGCAAAAAAGCCACGCCCCAACCGTCCTTCACGCAGAAGCGCTTCATGACATCCCCCGCTTCCGTATAATACATGCCGCCATCCGTCCATACGCCGTCGATGTCGGTAATCACTAACTTAGGTAGTTCCATAATTCCAAGTTTATGCTTTAAAAGTACGTCAGTCGCATTGCCGTTTCCACTTCCCCGCCCGTCCCCGCAGGCCGTCGAGCAACCCGCACAAGAGCGCGCGCAGCTTGGCCGCCTTCTCTTGCTCGTAGAGGGCGACAAAGACGAGGCGCTTGAAAAAATGATACTTCAGGTGAGGCCACAAAGGGAGCTCCCCGGGAAAGAGACGGTGGAGGAGGAAACCGTTGCGGACGTTGTAGTACGTGCGCGCCGGGGCATATTCGTTCGGGAAAACCTCCCGCCCCAGCAAGCGGTGCCTGCGCCGCTGTGCCCCGAAACCATGCTGGAGCACAACGTCTCCCAGGCAGAGCGTCGGGATTCCGGCGCGGCGGGCGCGGTAGGAAAACTCCATGTCGATGCCCCAAATGAAGAAGTCGTCGCGGAAAAGCCCCATCCGCCCGAAGAGCGGGAGCGGGTAGATGCTCCCCGACGTCATGGCCGACTTCACCTCCCCGGGCACGGGCGAAACGGGATAGAGCGTCGTCCCCTGCGATTCGATCCGGTAGTTGGTAGAGAAGATGGCCTCGCCCGTGCCCGAAAAGGAGGCCACGCGCTCCACGTAGCGCCGCGCTTCGCCGGGCAGGAAGTGGCTGTCTTGGTCGAACGTCATCAGATGCGTACAGCCCTCGCCGCATGCGAGGCGTACAGCTTCGTTCAGCGCCCGCCCGATGCCCTCGTTGTGTCCCGTCCCCCCGGCGAGGCAACGTCCGCCTCCAAGGCGCGCCAACAGGGTGCGCACGGCAGGGCTTCCGCCCGGGGTGTTGTCCCAAAGCAAGAGGCGGTGGAGCACCGGCAAGTAGGAGGCTATGCGGCTTGCCACGTCGCCATCCGGGTGGTAGAGGACGACGACGCCCATGATTTTCATCGAAGTGCTTGCGGTTTCCATAAAAAGCGCCCGTGCTTTTCCGCCCCACCGCTGGCACTTTCCGGTCCTTGCGGCGCATCGGGGCGGAGACTGCTACTGTTCCAAATCACGGGGATATATGATTTCATTCTTCGGGATGGGGTTCTTCACCCGCTTCCCTATGACTTCTGCCCGGTCAATCCACTTGTATCCGTCGCCGGGGCTGAGCAGGTGTATCTTGTCTTCGGTCACGGTGTCGCCCGGCGCGAGGGGCACCCGCGTGGCAATGGAGCGCTCGAGTTTCACGCGCGCGGCGGCCACCGCCGGGTCGATATACAGCTCCTCGCGCCCCATCCACTGCTCCGCCACGCGGATGTCGCGTATCATGCGGTTCACGCCGTCGGGGCCGAGCGAACCAAGCTGGTCGGTCCCTTTCATGCGGCGGTCGATGGTGATGTGCTTTTCGATGATGGTTGCCCCCATGGCCACCGCCACTACGGGGGCGGCGATGCCTATGGTATGGTCGGAAAAGCCGATGCGGTACTTGCCGTAATGCTTGAGCAGGTAGGTGATGGTGCGCAGGTTCAGGTTGGCGGGGTGCGTCGGATACTGGCTCACGCAGTGGAGGATGCTGATTTGCTCGTGGTAGCGGGTGATTACCGCCAAGGCGTTGTCCAATTCAGGCTTCCCGGCCATGCCCGTGCTCAGGATTATCGGGATTTTCGTCTCGGCAAGCGCCGAAAGGAGCGGCAGGTTGGTCAAATCGCGGCTGGCCACCTTCAGGAAGTCGGGCGTAAACCGCTTCAAGATGCTGAGGCATCCCGGGCTGCACAGGGTCTCTACGAAATCCAGCCCGCGCTCTTTGGCATGGCGGTAGACCTCCAAGTGGGCTTCGTCGTCGAGTTCCAGGAAAGCACGGTGCTCACCATACGTCCGCCCGAAGGAGTTGGGCGAATCGTAGGGGCGGTTCATTTGGCTTTCGGTCAGCTCCTCGCCCAAGTCGCGCTTGGTCATCTTCACCGCGTCCATGGGTTTGAGGTCGATACCGAAAGTCTCCTCGCGCACCGGGCGCGAGACGAGGTCTACGATGAGTTTGGCTATATCGACGGAGCCATTGTGGTTCTGCCCGATTTCGCCGATGATATAGGTGTGTTCCATAAGAATATATGCAGAAAAAAGTACGAAGTCATTTCCCGTTCAGCCCGATGTTCCGCAGCATGCGCTCGCGGTATACGGGATTACGCTCCACGAGCCGGAGCAACGTGCCGTAGTCTTGTCCCCCGCCAGGCTGCAAGGCCTCGGCATAGAGCTGCCTGAGGAGGTCGAAATCGTCGGGCGTGTCGAGCGTGAAGCGCAGGTCGCGCCGCCCCTCAAGGCCGGGCGGCAGGGGCAAAAGGCAGACGCGGAACTCATCGGGGTGCGTGTAGAGGTAGAGGGTGACGTGCTCATGGGCGGCCTTGTCGCTGGTGGAAGAGGCCACGCGGCGCAGGGCTTCGAGCGTGGCCAGTTCGGAGAAAAGGCCGAGGTGCGACTTGATGGCCGGTGTCCCGTCGGCGAAACCATAGGAGAGGTAGTCGGGAGCCCCGGGGGCACGGCGGTCGTGTTCGCGGAAGAGCAAGGGGAAGGTATCGGCCTGCAAGAAGGGGTTGTCGCTGCATACGCGGATGAGGCGGTCGATGCCGTAGCATTCCGCCGCGCCGATGAAGCGCCCCAGCACGTCGTCCTCGCTGCCCCTGAAGCAAAGGACGCCATGCTCTTCCGCTACCCGGGCAAGCGCCTCGTCCTGGGGGCGTACGGTCGTGGCCAACACCACCGGCACTCCGGGGCAAGCGGCCTTGATGCGCTCGACGAGGATGTCGATGATGCGCTCCGTGCCGCTGAAGGGCAGCAATATCTTGTTGGCCAGCCGCGTCGAGCCGGTGCGGGCCTGTATGATGATTCCGTCCATGTTGCTTGTTTCTCGTTGCGGGCAAAGTTACGTTTTTCCCCGCACCTTTTCCCGAAAAGCGGCAAGACTTTTCGGGAAAAATGGCCGCACTTCCCCGGAACTTACGCAGAAATTGCGTAGGTTTGCGGAAACCTTAACAAGCAAAAGTATGAAAACCACGAAGCACAACCTCCTGCTGGCGGCCTTCTTGCTGCTGGTGCCTGCGGTTTCGCCCGCAGCACAAGAATTTGAGAAAGTAACCATCACCGCGCCCCCCGCCGAGCTGGGACTCGACCCGTTCTACAAGAAATACATGAACGTGAACGGCATCCACGTGGCCAGCTCGTGGCGCGTGCCCGACTCGTGCTTCCAAGCGCTGTACATAACCCTCAAGGGCCTGACCGACGTACTGCCCGGGAAGGTGATGGAATCGCTCCTGAAGCATGGCACGCGCGTGGGCGTGATGGCCCGCTACGAAGGCACAACGGACATACCCGAGCATGCCTACTTGGCCAACGACACCTCAATCAACTGGGACTTGCGCGCCCGCGGCTTGGGCGGAACGCTCCGCAAACCGTTTTCCACCTGTGCCGAGGAGAACATCCTGGCCTACCAGATTGACAAGTACCACGCCGAAGACATCACCATACACGAGTTCGCCCACACGATACACAACGTGGGCATCTCACCGGTCTACCCGGACTTCAACGATGAACTGCGCGCCGCCCTCGACCAAGCGCTGGAACGGGGGCGATGGAAAAACACGTATGCGGCTACCAACATCGAAGAGTATTTTGCCGAAGGGGTGCAGTCATGGTTCAACGTGAACGCTGAGGTAGACAACCCCGACGGCGACGGGAAGCACAACCAAATCAACACGCGTGAGGAACTGAAGCGCTACGACCCGGCACTCTACGCGCTGCTCCAGAGGTTTTTCCCCGAAGAGGACTTCCAATTCTCCCGCCACAAAAAGGTGAACCTATACGACTGGCAGGAATAAAGCCCCTCACCGGGTAAGGTTGAACTTGAGCGTCGCCCCGAAATCGTTGTTGGTAACAGGATAGGAAGAGCTGGAGATGAGCGGCGTGCTCTTCTGGAAATCATAATAAAGCTGCAACGTAAGCTGCTGCGAGAGCTGGTAGTCGGCCGAAAAGGACATCTTCAAGGCCCGGGTGCCCGAAGTGGCTTGCGTCGTACCGTCCGTGATACTCCGCGAAAGGGCGCTCTGGTTGCGCAAGCTGAAGTCGGCCTGGAGGTTCAGGTCGTGGCTCACCGAAGAAGTTTGGTTGGTACGTCCGGAAGGCGTCTTGGAGCCCCGGGCGTTCTTTCCTTTCAGTTTCCGGTTCCAAGGCTGGAAGTCGCTTATTTTATACCCTGCGCCAAAAACCAAATCGTTGGACAAGCTCTCCACTATCTGCAAGGCGCTGACCGAAAGGGTGACGACCCGCGTGCGCCGATACTCGAGTTTCGTCGTAATGCCATTGAGCAAAGTCGTGCTCAAGCCGGCCAAAGGCGAAAAGGACTCGTTGATGGATACCGTACTGATGTCCAACGGCGAGGAAGGAACGGGCAACCCGGTAGTCACGTCGGTGATAAAGCCGATATCGCCCATATAAGCCAAGTAAGACGAGTAAGAACTATACGACCCGATGGTGTAAACGCTGGTATAGCCATGGTTCAAGTCGAACGACTTGAAATGGTCGCGAATGAAAGGGAGCTTCGCCAAACCGCTGTACGTGAGGCTCCAGTTGGGCATCATGGACGTCAGGGCTGGAATCAAGCCCAACGAGATGGAAGAAGGGTCCCTCCCGGTATAAGCAGAGAGGAAGGCGGGGAGCAACACGTCGGCCGAATATTTGTCAACTGTACCATTGGCCGGATCATAGGGTTGCCCGTCCAAGCCATTGCCTGTGCCAACAGGATAGACAGCCCCTTCATACTGGGCTTGTACGCGCGCTTGTATAATGTCGAGCTGCTTGAGGAACTTGTCGAACGTCTTCGAGCGGTAGCCGTTTCCTTGGTTAGAAGTCTCAAACGCGGTGCTTATCGAAACGATAGTCATGTTGAAGTTTCCACTTTGCGTGGTCGGCATCCCTTCGTACATGTACTGTATAGTCTTCGAAGCCGTCTTCTGCCATGAAGCATTGAGGTCTATCTTCAGGGACGTTATGGGTTCGAGTGTCAGTTTCAGCTGCACTTCTTCGACATGGCTGGTGGAAGCATAGGAAGAAACCGAGTCGTTGCTTAGGAGCCAACCGTTGCGGGAGGCCTTATCGAGGTAGCTCTCTCCGGTAAAGCCGAAAGCGAAATCCAAGCCCGGCGCCATCGGCGAGCCACCGCTTTGCCCGAAGAAGTCGCCGATATTAGGCATGAAACCGGGAAGCGTCATGGAATTCGTATTACGGTAGGTGAAGGAAAACGAACGTGCCAGCATGGCAAACCGCGAGGCATACTGCAACGGCTTATACCAAGGCTGTTCCTCGGCCTTTTTGCCGGGGCGGACGGTCAGTTTCACATTGACTGTGTCGTGGGTCAATATCTCAATTTTGTTCTTGTCCTTCACCTTGTATTTGATGGGGAAGCGCCTTCCTGAAGGAAGAATGGCCGTGACACGCGGATTCCTGCTGTTCTGGCCATGCGTGATGACCAAGTTGGAATCGGGAAGAAGCTTGATTTCCTTTTCAAACTTCTTCTCCTGCTTCTTCTCGTCCCCGCCGGTATTCCTCTTGGAGGCCGAAGTCTCGGTAGCCCGGCGCGACGAAGTGGAAGAAAACTTCTTGTTGACTTCCTTCAAGAAAGGTATCTTATTATAAAACTTCTCCAACTCCATCTTTCCCGTAACATTGAGGCTTGCCTGGTTGGCTATGGTGTTCCCCAAACTGGTACCGTCGGTCAGTTCGGTTCCCCGCTCCCAAGTATAATAGGACGTATAAGTGAGGTTCGACGAAACCCAATCAAGAATCGGGATCAAATCGAAAGGCACTTTGTATGAAGCCGAGAAGTTCTGTTGGTAATCCAGCGGACTCCCGAACGACAAGAGGCTCTGCCGCACGGAATCTTTCCAAACGGAATAGGCATCGGGGTACAAAGCCTTATTGACTACTCCTGCGGGCTCCTCAATTTCCGCCTGCGTGCCGCTATTGAAATTCATCTGCAAGTTCTTGGTCAAATCCCAGCGTAAAACAAACTTCCGGTTCCATAGGAAACTCTTGGAGACGGTGGCCGGAAACTCATAGGAGGCATCCTCAATGTCCCGCAGTTGCGTTTCTTCATAGTAACGGCTCAGGTCGGAAGAGAAAGCAATGTTCTGGGGGAGGTAATTAAAATTCAAGGCTTTCACGAACTTCAAGGCCGAACTTTTGCTTTTCAGGTCAGAAAAAGGAGTCCAAGCCTTATAGACGGGCGAATAATTATAGGTAAGCCCGAACTTCCAGTTTAGCTCGTTATTATAACGGGTCGTAGGGCTGCTGTTGCTTTCTTTGCTGAAAGAATAAGTAAATGAGAAATTGGCCGGGTCGTAAGGCATAGACTTCCGCGACTTTATGTCGAATTTCAAGTTAGAAAGGCTGAAGTTCTTGTAGGTAGATATCGTGCGGGCCACGTCCAAGACACTGTCTTTCTGGTACTGCTCTGAATAGGTCGCCAAGACATCCTCCAGAAGGAGGTCTTCGTTGAGCGGGTCATATTCCGGAGTAGTTACCTCCTTTGAATAGGAAAAGTAAAGCGGGGCCGTGAGTTTAAGCCAGCTCGGGAAAAAACGGCCTGCATCTATGCTCGTGGTCACTGCATATTGGTAATAATTATCCATCCTCCGTTCGCTCACGCTCTCTTCCAATCCACCGAAACCGGCAGTCTCCACATGTCCGGCGAGCACCAAACTGCCGACATCGGAAAGTTGGATCGAAAGATTACCTTCTGCCGCCCATCCCCCACTCTCGTCGAAATCCTTAACACGAAGCTCATTTACCCAAACCTCAGCCGACCTTGTGGAAGCCGACAAATTGCGTACGCCAATCATCATGGTGCGCACATTGGCCAACGAAGGGTTTCCGACAATCGTAATAGTATTATTGGGATTATCGCTATCGGAACGGCTGAAAGGCGAAGTATAAGACGCCCCGGCCTTGTTACGTTCTTTTTTGATGTCGGTAAATATTGAAGGATCGATATCGAGCATATTCGCTTCAGGCCAGACCGCTTGGCAACCGGACAAAGTGGAGCCATTGTAAGTGCCGGGGGGAGTCAGGTCAAGTGGTATCTCATATTCATAATAGTTATTATTGTAATCGCTTCCCAAGCGTATGAATACGGCGACTTCCTTGTCTGCCAAAGGGGTATAGTTAAGGCTTGAATCACTCAACGCTTCGCAATGGGCGAAGAACTGAAGCCTGTTGTAGCGGCGCAAGTCGAGCGAAGTACTTTTATATGCAGCTTTTGCATCCCCACTCTTCAAATTGGTTACTTTCAGGGAGAGCGCTTGCTCGTTCTCCTGTCGGAGTTGCGGCTGGCTGGGGTCAACGACACGAGAAATGCCCGGAGGCATCACGTAGTTCACGGGTTCTTTATCACTATTCTCCTCTATATTTACAGCATAAAGTTCGAAGCCGCCGTCCAAACTGGTATACCCCCCGTCGCGACGACGCAGCGTTTTTTCGTATGTACGCCAATCTGCACGCACCAAAGCCAGCTTTGCAAAACGAAGCACCACGCTGTCCGAGAAATTGGTCAAGTACATACGCATAAAACGTATGGAGGAAAAGTCATCAATGCTCCCCACTTTTTCCGTATAGTCTTGGATGGGCACTTTAAACTGATACCACTTCACGTTACTGGCGGTTTGCCCATTGCGGAGCGTCACGCTCGTAGTGCGGACACTGGTGATGAACCCGTCTCCCACTTGCATGTCCGGACGGATCGGGATACGATATTCAAAGTATTTCTCGCTCTCGTTCAGCGTAAAGTCTTGGTTGATATCCTCCACATCGGGTGTACTTTTGGCCGAGATGTCGTAACTCTCCGGAGAATCGTCAGAAACCGTGGAATTCCCTTCCGTATTGTTGTAGCGCTTGTAGCGGGCCAAAATCGTGGTTTGCTGTTGGTCATAGTCCGAACCACGGAAATAATGGTAAGTATCGCCTGCCGGATCTGCTTCGAAAGGCGCCATGTTCAGCACACCATTGGCACGTAATTGAGCCAAATAGTTGGAGTATGTCGAATAATTCAGTTCCTCTTCGGAAGAAAGCCCGTTCAATCCCACATCTTGCAAGGAGCGGGAACCGGAATTCGTGTCGAAAGCATACACCAAACTCCGGCTATTGGGCACTTTACCCCAAGTTGTATAATCCACGGTCGTCCCGTCGTCGCTCGTGGGGAGGCCATTTTCAAAGAACTTACGCCCGTCTTTCAAGATATCCTCGCTGATTTCGCCCAGATTCAAGTACAATTCCCCTCCCTCTGCCGTAGGGTTATAGATAAAGGGGTCGAGCAACCAAAATTCGACGTAGCCCACATTGGCCGTTTCGAAGTCGGGATTGTCCATTTTGCGCATGATTCCGCCCCAGCGTTGCCGCGGGTTGGGCAACGTTCCGTCGCTGTTCAGCTGGGGATCAAGGTTGTATGGGCCGCGTTCCGTAGGATAATAAGCCAAATTCAGGATATTCAACGTGGAACTTTCGTTATAAGCCGTTTCCCGGTTAGGGTACACTTCGCTCTGGTAGACCTCACGCACGTAATGGTTGCTCAACTGGTTCAAGTCGCTGCGTATATGCCCCGGAGTAAGCGAAGAACTGCGGTTCGTGAAAAGCGGGTCGATATAATACCAAGCCAGCAACGCGCGATTGAATCCATATTCTACCGAATCGCTCAATCCGCTCTCCGGGAAACGGGAAGGCGTGCTACAAAGCATCCAAGAAGAGGGAGTCCTCAAATCGATGTCCAACTCGGCGCTCTCGAAGTCGTCGATATAAGCAGCTTCGTCTTGCAGGTCTTTGGAATGGCCGGGTATGAGTTGGGCCACCTCGGCCGTAAGATTGATGGTCGACGGGGCGGTCGCCGTCAAGAAAGGCAGCTTGTCGAGCATATTGGTAAGCCACTGCGATTCTTTCTTCCATGAAACTTGGGCTCCCCAAATGGTATTGTTGATCGGCTCGTCGCCTATGGAGACTTTCGTGCGGAGCGGCTTCTCGGAAAGGTGCATTACGGTAGCGCCGACCGTAAGGTCTTTCGAGAACTCATACTGCAAGTTCACGCCCAGCATGGTCTTCCGCTGAAGGCTGAAGTTCGAATTACTCTCCAGGCTGACAGAAATGGAAGTGCCCGCATCGATTATGCTTTGGTTCAGGATGGTTACAACGCCCAAGTTATAATCCACTGAATAATCCGTATTCTCCACCAACGTCACACCGCCCGCTGTCACGACGACACTCCCGCGGGGTATATTCGTCGCCCCCAAGTTGATTTGCGAGCCGCTTGATGCCTTGTACTCCCCGGAAAGGATGAATTTGTCCTTTTCCGCAAGCTGCTTCGCATAAGTCTGGGTTGAGTCGTACAATTCCTCATAGCAATAGTTGTCGGCAATTGCATCATTCCCTATCTGTTGCCTTAAGAAAGAGCCGAAAGGCTCGGTCACGGGGAAAATAATCACGCCATAGGTGGTATTAATCGTATAACCATCCAAGAAATCAAACACCCCGTCCGGATTCCTCTTATTGCTTTTATCCAGGCGATCCAAATTCATCACCCTGATGAGCAACTCCTTGGCGATGTTGCCCTCGCTGATGTACTTCAAAGCCGTACCTGCCGAATCGTTCTGGTACGAGATGTCGAGCGTGAAGTCGTCCTCCTGCACTTGGTAAGCACGCAAGGAATAGATGTTTTTCATCATCAGGTTCCAAGACGCGAACGAGGGGGAATTGACCGTGCTCTTGAGCAACTTGACGAAAAGCGCCTGGTTGTTGTCCGTAATGTCGCTGGAGAATTCACCCACTTGGTAGGTTTGCCCCAAATAGGTATATTCGAAAGCGACCCCGAGCACTTCGTCGGCACTCAATGCCGAACGCAGATGGATGAATCCCAAGGAAGTATTGACCGAATATTCGTTGGAGCTGAGCAGGCGGGCACTTTCGATTTTCTCGTAATCGTAACCCGCATCCATATCGGAAAGCACGGTAGAAGCCCGTGAAATGGTGCGGGCATCGACATATGTCGAGGTCAGCTGCGAATAGAGGTCGTTGGCCGAATTCTGGGGAGGGGTCGTCCCGCTTGACTCCCCCAGCTGGGTGAAGGCGATGACATTGCGGGGGTTGTCGTAGCTCCCCGACTTATTCGTGACCCAAACCTCAATGCGGTTTATGGTGATACCGCTCAAGATGTTGGGCAGTTGCTCCATGTTGCGGTCGTATGTATTGTAGAAATATTGCGCCAAGAAGAAGTGCCGGTTGTCATCATAGTCCGAGACATTGATTTCGTATGAGGAAGTCTGCACGCCGCCTTTCGAGCTGACCGTCTTCGATTCGCTTTCCTGTTGGGAAACCACCGCCTGCACTTTCAACTTCCCGAACTGCAAGTCCGCCCGTATGCCAAACAGGGAACTGGCTCCCTTGATGAGGGAAGAATTCGTGGGCATCGATACATTTCCCGCCTCCAGCAACTGGATGATTTCGTCTTCCTTACCCTCATATTGGAGCTTGAGCTTCTGCGCGTCGAAGTCGAACGAAGCCTCCGTGTTGTAACTGAAGTCGAGCGACATCTTGTCGCCTATGCTACCGGTAACGTTCAGGTTGATTTTTTCGTCAAAGTCGAAGGCCGTCGTTTTCCGCTGCTGTTCGCTGAGCGAGGGGTTGTCTATTTTTTGGGTCGAGATGCCGAACTGGAGCTCGGCAGACCCGCGCGTCTTGATTTGCACACCGCCGGGGCCGAATATTTTCTCAGCAGGCCCCAAGTCGAAATGCAGGTTGGTGAAACTGAAATCCTCGGTTTCGTTCGTCATCAAGGCGCGGTTCTTCTCCCGGTAGTACTTGGCATTCGACTGCTCCATGCTCCACTTGGCATACTCCTGCGGGGTGAGCAAAAGGGGGACGCCCACTTCCTCGCCGCCCGCCATGGTGCGCACCAGGTAGTAGTTGCCTTCAGCTACGTACTCCACCTGCGTGACCAAGTTCTGGGGGTCGCGCAAGTCAAGCGGATAGGAGCGCCAGTCTTCCAAGATAAGCGGCACGGTGCGGCGCACGGAGTAGCGCGATTTCCGCGCGGTGTCGGCCGGGGCAACCGGTACGGAAGCGGGCGCTTCGGGAACGCTGGCGGTTCCGGCGGGAAGCGCTTCGCCTTTTCCCAAAACCGCTGGCTCTTTCCCCGCCTCCCGCGAAGGCTTTCCGGCGGCCCCAGGCAGCCCCGTCCCTGCAGGGAGGACAGGAACAGACGCAGCGCCGCGCCCCGGGGCAGGGGAAGAGGCATTCCCCGCAATACCCGTGTAGCACAACAGGAGAAGAAGTAGGGCAAATATGGAATGGGAAAACTTCAAGGCAACAACGAAATAAACGCAGAAATACGCATACCCCGGCAGGTCATAACCGCTTCAAGGCTTCCTTTATGATCCGCTCCACTGGCGCTTCGGGCAACTCCTGCAACAGGGTGTGGACAACTTTCTGGGCCGGTGCCGCGGCAAAGCCCAACATCGTAAGGGCCTGGACGGCCTCTTCATAAATTTCTCCGTGGGCAACGCCGCCTGCAGCGGGCGACTTCCCGCCCGCAAGCGCCAAACGTTCCACCTTGTCCTTCAAATCAACAATGATGCGTTGCGCGGTCTTCTGCCCGATACCCTTGGCCGTCTTCAGCAAGCCGGCCTCCCCGTTGCGGATTACCCGCGCGAGCTCATCGGGGGCAAACGAGGAAAGAATCGCCAACGCCGTGGCGGCACCCACCCCGCTCACCGAGAGCAGCAGCTCGAAGAGCTCGCGCTCTTGGCGGGCGGAAAAGCCGAAAAGGAGATAAGCGTCCTCGCGGATGGACTCAAAGACATAAAGGAGCGTCTCTTTCTTGCCTTGTATGGCGCTGTACGTGTTTAGGGATATTTGCATCTTATAACCCACGCCATGCGTTTCCAGTACGGCATAAGCAGGCAACAGCTCCGAAATTTCACCACGAACGTAATCGATCATCGTCAAAAAAGCAAAGTTCTCATTTTGGAAACGCTTACACGCCCAGATTATTGCCCTTGCCGCGAAATAGCAGCAACTTTCGTTTGCCGGTTCTGCACGAAACGATTATATTTGCAACCGTTACAACCAAGGAACTCATCATTACCCAACACCTTTTTTATACTTATGGACAAAATCAAAGCAGCCATCGTCGGCTATGGCAATATCGGGCACTATGTCCTCCAAGCCCTGCAGGCGTCCCCGGATTTCGAGATAGCGGGCGTCGTGCGCCGCAACGGGGCGGAAGGCGGGAAGCCCTTGGAACTTACGCCCTATCCCGTAGTAAAAACCGCCAAAGAGCTGGGGCATGTGGACGTAGCCCTGCTCTGCACCCCTACCCGCAGCATCGAATCGTACGCCACCGGGCTGCTCGCGGAAGGAATCAACACGGTGGACAGCTTCGACATACACGGGCAGATTCCCGGCTTGCGCAGCCGACTGATGGAAGTGGCCCGCAAGAATGGAGCCGTAGCCGTACTCTCCGCCGGATGGGACCCGGGCAGCGATTCCGTGGTCCGCACCCTCCTCCAGGCCATGGCGCCTAAAGGTATCACCTATACCAACTTCGGCCCGGGCATGAGCATGGGGCACACCGTGGCAGTCAAAAGCATCGAAGGGGTGAAAGCCGCGCTTTCCATGACAATCCCCACAGGCGAAGGCATACACCGCCGCATGGTCTACATCGAACTGGAGGAAGGCTACGAAAAAAAAGACGTGGCCGCCGCCATCAAAAGCGACCCCTACTTCGCCTCTGACGAAACCTACGTGCAAGTAGTCCCCTGCGTGGATGAAGTGAAAGACATGGGGCACGGCGTGAACTTGGTGCGTAAAGGCGTAAGCGGCACCACGCAAAACCAGCTTTTCGAGTTCAACATGAAAATCAACAACCCTGCGCTCACGGCGCAAATCCTCGTAGCAGTGGCCCGCGCTTCCATGCGCCTCCAACCGGGATGCTACACCATGCCGGAAATCCCCCCCATCGACCTGCTGCCCGGAACGCGCGAAGAATGGATCGGGCGCTTGGTATAACCGCGGGAAAGCCATCCGCAACCACCAAACACCCGGGCAGGAGATGCCTCCTGCCCGGGCTTCCCTTGCCGATTACCCCCTATACATTTCCACAAACCACCATTACCGATGCTACTATCCGTCACATGGGACGTAAGCCCCGTGGCCATCGTTTTCTTCGGACATGAAATCCGCTGGTACGGCCTCTGCTGGGCAGTAGGTTTCCTGCTGGGCTACTATCTGGTCTCCCGCCTCTTCCGGAAAGAAAAACATCCTGAAGAATGGGTAGACAAACTGTTCATCTACACGATCCTCGCCTCCATCATCGGTGCCCGGTTAGGGCATTGCCTTTTCTACGACTGGGACTACTACTCCCGGCATCCATTGGATATCTTGGCCATCTGGGAGGGAGGCCTTGCGAGCCACGGGGGAGTCATCTGCCTGATTGCCGCGCTTATCGTCTACTCCCGCACCGTCACGAAGAAAAGCGTATGGTGGCTCTTCGACCGCATGGTGCCGGCCATCGGCCTCTGTTGCGGCCTCATCCGCCTAGGCAACCTGATGAATTCCGAAATCTTCGGCCACCCCACCACCCTGCCTTGGGGCTTCCTCTTCGTCCGCTCCAAGGAATGGCAGGCACTCTACCCCGGACTCCCCTGCCACCCCACGCAAATCTACGAAATGCTCTACTGCTTCACTGCCGCCGCCATAGGCTGGGCCATGCAAAAACGCCCGGCACTCATGCAGCGGACCGGCCTGATAACCGGCGTATCACTAATAGTCTTCTTCGGGGTACGCTTCCTCTTGGAATTCATGAAGAACCCGCAAGTGGAGCGAGAGACGCAAATGTGGCTCAACATAGGGCAACAACTTTCCATCCCCTTCATCCTGCTTGGCTTCTATCTCGTGCTCACCGCTTGGCGGAATCCCAATCCCAAGCGTCGGCTCTGAACGACACAAAAACGGGAAAGCCTCGGGGCTTTTCCCGGAAACCGGCATGCCTTTTTCACCAAAGGCATGCCGGTTTTTTTAATTTCCCCACATGAAAAAGCCCAAAAGACACATGGGAAAAGAAGGAAGGGAGACGGATACATAACAAACAAGCAATTAAAAAACCGCAAAAATATAAAGATAGCTAATTTTTTAGCTTAAATCAAGATTCGTTTTTTCATTTCTCAATTTTCGTTTTTATCTTTGTCCACATGAAGAAAAGGACGATATGGATTCTCGGTATCCTGATGAGCTTTTGCTTCCTCGGGTTGCTCCTCTTGCAGGTAAACTACATGGAAGAGATTGCCAAAATGCGCAACGAGCAATTCGACGAATCCGTGAAACGGGCGCTTTACCAAACCTCCCGGAATCTGGAACGGGACGAAACGCTCAAGTACCTGGAAGAAGACCTGAACCTGCCCAATAGCGTGAAAACCGGCAACAGCACGGCAAACAAGCAATTCTTCTCCGACTCTTCCGTCGACATGCCCGACTTCAGTTCCGATTTCAACATCGACCTGATGAACGGGCATTTCCCCCAATACCGCAACTCCCCTACGCTCAGCAACGGAGACCACAACGTGTTCTCGAAAACCAACCGGCGGCTGCGGGAAGCTCTCAAGGAACGCTACCGCCACCAACGCAACCTCCTCGATGAAGTAATCATCTCGATCCTCTCGACCTCCTCAAACCACGACCTGCGCAGCCGCATCAACTTCCGCAACCTCGACAGCTACCTGAAGGCGGAACTGCTGAACAACGGGATCGACCTGCCCTACCATTTCAAAGTGACCGACCGGAACTCGAAAGAGATATACCGCTGTCCCGACTACGACGAGACGGGCAGCGAGGAGTCCTACATGCAGGTGCTCTACCCAAACGATCCCCCCGCCCGCTTCAGCTACGTGAAAATCCATTTCCCCATGAGGCGGAGCTACATAATCAGGTCGCTCCCGTTCATGACCCCCGCGCTGATCTTCACCGGCATACTCCTCATACTCTTCCTCTTCATCATGTTTACCATATTCCGCCAAAAGAAGCTCTCCGAGATGAAGAACGACTTCATCAACAACATGACCCACGAATTCAAAACCCCCATATCTTCCATATCATTAGCAGCCCAAATGCTTCAAGACCCCGACGTGGCCAAATCCCCTGCCATGCTCAAACATGCCACGACGGTCATCAACGATGAGACGAAGCGGCTGCGTTTCCAAGTGGAGAAAGTGCTCCAAATGTCCATGTTCGAGCGCCGCGCCGCCACGCTCCACATGAAAGAAATAGCGGCCAACGAGCTTATCGAGAACGTGGTACACACCTTCCGGCTCAAGATAGAGCAATATGGCGGAAGCATCGAGACCCAGTCCGACGCGGCGAATGACATCATTTACGTAGATGAAATGCACTTCACCAACGTCATATTCAACCTGCTCGACAATGCGGTGAAATACAGGAAACCCGACACACCGCTCCACTTGCGCATCGCTACTTCCAACGACTCCACGCGCCTCTACATAAAAATCAGCGACAACGGGATCGGGATAAAGAAAGAAGACTGCAAGAAGATATTCGAGAAATTCTACCGCGTACACACGGGGAACCGCCATGACGTGAAGGGCTTCGGGTTAGGACTCGCCTATGTCAAGAAAATGATTGAAGAACTAAAGGGCAACATCCGCGTGGACAGCGAGCTGGGCGAAGGCACCACTTTCACCATCACGATGCCCCTGCTGACCGAAAGCGAGGCCCAATGACCCCAAAGAACCAAAGGATACAAATCAAATTCATCGAATACTAATTTTAAAACTATTAAGACTATGGAAGAAAAACTGAGAATCCTCCTCTGCGAGGACGACGAAAACTTAGGCATGCTGCTGCGCGAATACCTGCAAGCCAAAGGCTACGACGCCGACCTCTGCCCTGACGGTGAACAAGGTTACAAGGCGTTCCTCCGCAACAAATATGACATGTGCGTATTCGACGTGATGATGCCCGTCAAGGACGGCTTCACGCTGGCACAAGAAGTACGCTCGGCCAATTCCGAAATCCCCATCATCTTCCTCACGGCCAAGACGCTGAAGGAAGATATCCTCGATGGATTCAAACTCGGTGCCGACGACTACATTACCAAGCCTTTCAGCATGGAAGAACTGACCCTGCGCATCGAAGCCATATTGCGCCGCGTCCGCGGGAAAAAGACCAAGGAACGCACCGTCTACCACATCGGGAAGTTCACTTTCGACACACAGAAACAAATCCTCTCGTGCGAGGATGGGACGGCCACCAAACTCACTACCAAAGAGAGTGAACTACTCTCCTTGCTTTGCGCGCATGCCAACGAAATCCTCCAGCGCGACTTCGCCTTGAAAACCATCTGGATAGACGACAACTATTTCAACGCCCGGAGTATGGACGTATACATCACCAAACTGAGAAAACACCTGAAGCCGGATCCCACCATTGAGATAATCAACATTCACGGGAAAGGCTACAAACTCATCGCTCCCGACCCGGCGGAATAAGAAGTTGCCGGAATGTCCACAAAGGCACGCATTGGAAGTAAAACAGGCCTTAAAAGTTCTTGCCAACTTTAAGGCCTGTTTTTTGCATACCCCACTTCCCGGAAAAACATATACCTATATAATGTAAGCATCCCCCGGGACTATATAGTTGAAGGTGCAAAAGAAACCATTTGCCAACTACAGTTACCAGAGAAAAGGACGAAATAGCCAAGCGTCAAAAGCAGCATCGAAAATCTAATCCACGCGGATTATTCAAGTCCTAGGGCAGACTTCTTTTGGCAACTCTACATTACACTTCTCTATGCCACTATCCCGCTTTTGAAAGCCACACGTATCAACCCAGGCAAAATTCATCGCTTTTTGGTACTTTATGCGGTACAAATTTTATTTTCTCCCGTAAGAAAGCTATATTTGTAACGTATTCATTGCAAAGCCAAACGAGAATTTAAACATTTCCCCTATAAACAGCCAAAAGAAAATTAACGATGAATGCAAAAAATGTATTAGAAGATCTGAAAAGACGTTTCCCCAACGAGCCGGAGTATCATCAGGCAGTAGAAGAAGTTGTTACTAGCATCGAAGAAGAATACAACAAACATCCCGAATTCGAGCGCGTAAACTTGATCGAACGCCTCTGCATTCCCGACCGGGTCTTCCAGTTCCGTGTAACTTGGACGGATGACAAAGGAAATGTCCAGACCAATATGGGCTACCGCGTACAACATAATAACGTAATCGGGCCATACAAAGGCGGACTACGCTTCCACCAATCAGTAAACTTAGGTATTTTGAAGTTCTTGGCCTTCGAACAAACGTTCAAGAATGCCCTCACCACGCTCCCAATGGGTGGTGCGAAAGGAGGTTCCGACTTTAGCCCGCGTGGGAAGAGCAACGCCGAAGTCATGCGGTTCTGCCAAGCATTCATGACCGAACTATGGCGTCATATCGGGCCCGACACGGACGTTCCGGCCGGGGACATAGGCGTGGGCGGCCGTGAGGTAGGCTATCTTTTTGGAATGTATAAGAAGTTAGCCCGCGAATTTACAGGCGTCCTCACCGGAAAAGGCATGGAATTCGGCGGTTCCCTCATCCGCCCGGAAGCCACGGGTTATGGGAACATCTATTTCCTCCAAGAGATGCTGAAGACACGGGGCATAGACATCAAAGGAAAAGTATGCCTCGTTTCCGGTAGCGGCAACGTGGCACAGTACACCGTAGAGAAGCTGATTGAACTGGGAGCCAAGGTAGTAACGCTCTCCGACTCGAACGGTTATATCTACGACCCCGATGGCATTACCCGCGAAAAGCTCAATTACGTAATGGATTTGAAGAACATTCAACGCGGGCGCATCAAGGAGTACGCCGAAGAATACGGATGCAAATACGTCGCCGGTGCCAAGCCTTGGTTTGAAAAGGGTGATATCGCCCTTCCCTCCGCCACCCAGAACGAGATTAATGGCGAAGCGGCAAAGGCCTTGGTAGAGAATGGCGTAATTGCCGTGTCCGAGGGGGCAAACATGCCATCCACCCCCGAAGCGATCCGCATCTTCCAAGAGGCCAAATTGCTCTATGCGCCTGGCAAGGCTGCCAATGCTGGTGGTGTTTCCGTTTCGGGCTTAGAAATGTCCCAAAACTCCGAACGCTTGAGCTGGAGCGCCGAAGAGGTTGATGCAAAACTGAAAGGCATCATGCAAAATATCCACGCGGAATGCGTGAAATATGGCACGGAGCCCGATGGCTATATCAACTATGTCAAAGGCGCCAACGTGGCAGGCTTCATGAAAGTAGCCAAAGCCATGATGGCACAAGGTATACTCTAAAACGAAACATGACAGAGCCCTCCGGCTTCTTTGTGAAAAGGGATTGGAGGGTGAACAAGAACTTTTAGTTCGTTATTCGTAATTCATCATAAGAGAGACCCGGACAGGGTTAAGTTTTTAATCTATATTTTCCGTTATAACAAAGAAGGGGTGTCCGTGAGGATGTCCCTTTTTTCTGCAATTTTCCCATAGGAACAATTTAGCAACGGAAATAGGGGATGTCCTTTCGATTTGAAACTTCCCGCTTACCCTTCGGGCCAATTTATTATTATCCGCTCCCATTTTAAAATAAAAGGCAACCCATATTCGGCACAGTTCCCCGCTTTGCCGTACTTTTGCCCTGCACTTTTCAAGAAAACCCAAGGCAGTAACCGGAAAAATATAAACCAACATGAGTAACAAGACCATAGCATTCACCAAAATGCAAGGCGCGGGCAACGACTACATTTATGTCGATACGACCCGTCACCCGCTGCCCGACCCCGAAAAATACGCCGTACTTTGGAGTGCCTACCACACAGGCATCGGCTCCGACGGGCTGGTGCTTATCGGAGAGTCGGAACAAGCCGACTTCAGCATGCGCATATTCAATGCCGACGGCTCAGAAGCCACCATGTGCGGCAATGCCTCCCGATGCATTGGGAAATATGTGTACGAAAAGGGATTGACCAAGAAAAAAGAAATCACGCTGGAAACCCTTTCCGGCATCAAACACCTGCAACTCCATGCCGCGGAAGACGGGACAATAAACACCGTAACCGTTGACATGGGGCAACCTGCCCTCCTCAACCCAGAGGTAGAAATCCCCGGTTCTTCCCTCAAAGGCATAGCCGTGAGCATGGGAAACCCCCACCTCGTACTCTTTGTCGACGACATTGCCCAAGTCGCAATAGAAAAAACGGGGCCCCTGCTGGAGCGACACCCGTTGTTCCCCGACCGGGTGAACGTAGAATTCGCCCAAGTGCTGGGCAGCGGCGACGTACGCATGCGGGTCTGGGAACGCGGTTCAGGCATCACCTTGGCCTGCGGCACGGGAGCCTGTGCCACAGCCGTGGCAGGCCTCACCTCCGGACGAACCGGGCGAACCACGAGAATACGCATGGACGGCGGTGACTTGGACATCGAAATCAGAGAAAGCGACGGCCACGTCTACATGACCGGCCCAGCCACCTTCGTCTTCGAAGGAAGCATAGAATTATAAACGACTAACGATTCATTCGAATTATGGCATCAGCAAACGAACAATTCCTTAAACTTCCAGGCAATTACCTTTTCCACGAAATCGGGCAGAAGGTAGAACAATTCAAAACCGCCCATCCCGAGGCGTCGCTCATCCGTTTAGGGATAGGCGACGTAACCCGTCCCCTCCCCGGAGCCTCCATAGAGGCCATGCAGAAAGCCGTGGCCGAACTGGGCGAGGCTGCCACCTTCCGCGGATACGGCCCCGAGCAAGGATACGACTTCCTCATACAGGCCATCATCGAGCACGACTTCCTCCCGAGGGGAATCCACATAAAGCCCTCCGAAGTATTCGTCAGCGACGGCGCAAAAAGCGACACCGGCAACTTCGGGGACATCCTCGGCCAAGACAACAGCGTAGGGGTGACCGACCCCGTCTACCCCGTCTACATCGACTCCAACGTCATGGGCGGACGAGCCGGAGAGCTACAACCCGACGGGAAATGGTCGCGCATCACCTACCTACCCTGCACGGCCGAGAACAACTTCATACCCCAGATTCCCGACCACCGCGTAGACCTCATCTACCTATGCTATCCCAACAACCCTACGGGCACAACCCTCGGCAAGAAGGAACTCAAGAAATGGATTGACTACGCCCTAGCCAACGATTCACTCATCCTGTACGATGCAGCCTACGAGGCCTACATCCAAAATCCCGACGTGCCCCACTCCATCTACGAGATAGAAGGAGCACGCTCCTGCGCCATAGAGTTCCACAGCTTCTCCAAGACGGCCGGCTTCACCGGCGTGCGCTGCGGCTACACCATAGTGCCGGAAGAAGTGTCGGCCACCACCGCTTCCGGCCAGAAGGCTTCCCTCAACGCCCTCTGGAGCCGGCGGCAAAGCACCAAGTTCAACGGGACTTCCTACATCACCCAGCGCGGGGCCGAGGCTATCTACACAGACCAAGGGAAGCAACAAATCAAGGAACTGATCGACTACTACATGGGCAACGCGTGCACCATGCGCCAGGCACTCCTCCAAACCGGGCTGCAAGTCTACGGCGGCACCGACGCCCCCTACCTCTGGGTAAAGACCCCGCAAGGGATGACCTCCTGGGGATTCTTCGAACACCTGCTCCATACCTGCCACATCGTATGCACGCCCGGCGTAGGCTTCGGCCCAAGTGGCGAAGGCTACGTGCGCCTCACCGCCTTCGGCACGCACGAAGACTGCCTCCAAGCCATGGAACGCATCACGGCCAAGCTCTGAACCGCAGGCGGCGGCACGCTCCCCGGCACACACACCCTCCCCTTGCGACGGATTCATACGGCACAACTCCCCCAAAGCCCCGCATGAGTCCGCCGCAAGGGGAGGCACTTTCCTACCCCACATCCAGCCCGGGCACGGCAAGGGACAATGCAGGGGGAAACAAAAATGAAGGGGAAGCACACACTGTTTCTGGCAGAAAGCGTACCTTTGCAGCATACCGCGCCCCCTAAAGCCACGGGCTGAGGAGGAAAAGGCGCCGGTACAACAAACCATCTATCCCCACAAAACCCAAAGAACCTATGTCCAAACTTAGATTCAGAGTCGTAGAAGCCGCCTTCAAGAAAGGGGCGGTCGAAGTGCCCACTCCGTCGAAACCCGCCTCGGAGTACTACGGGAAGTACGTGTTCAACCGCACGAAAATGTTCAAGTACCTCCCCGGAAAAATCTATCAAAAGCTAATCGGCGCCATCGACAACGGCGAGACACTCGACCGCGACATAGCCGACGCCGTGGCAGAAGGCATGAAAAAATGGGCCATGGAGCTGGGAGCCACCCACTACACCCATTGGTTCCAGCCCCTCACGGAAGGAACCGCCGAAAAGCACGACGCTTTCATCGAACACGACGGCAACGGCGGCGTAATCGAAGAATTCAGCGGGAAATTGCTCGTGCAGCAAGAACCGGACGCGTCCAGCTTCCCCAACGGGGGCATACGCAACACGTTCGAAGCCCGCGGCTATTCTGCCTGGGACCCCTGTTCGCCGGCGTTCATCGTAGACGACACACTCTACATACCCACCATCTTCATTTCCTACACAGGGGAGTCGCTCGACTACAAAGCCCCGTTGCTCAAGTCCCTCCGCGCCATCGACAAAGCCGCCACGGAGGTATGCCATTACTTCGACCCCGAGGTCAAGAAAGTCTACACCTACCTCGGCTGGGAACAAGAGTACTTCCTCGTCGACGAGGGGCTCTACGCCGCCCGCCCCGACTTGCTCATGACGGGACGCACCCTCATGGGGCACGACAGTGCCAAGAACCAGCAACTCGACGACCACTACTTCGGCTCCCTCCCCGCACGGGTAGCGGCCTTCATGAAAGACTTGGAAATCGAGGCCCTCAAGCTGGGCATACCCCTCAAGACCCGCCACAACGAAGTGGCGCCCAACCAGTTCGAACTGGCACCCATCTACGAAGAATGCAACCTGGCCAACGACCATAACCTGCAAGCCATGAGCATCATGCGCCGCATCAGCCGCCGCCATGGCTTCCGTGTCTTGCTCCACGAAAAGCCGTTCAAGGGCGTAAACGGGAGCGGGAAGCACAACAACTGGTCCTTGGGCACCGACACCGGCCTGCTTCTCATGGCACCGGGCAAGACTCCCGAAGAGAACCTGCGCTTCGTCACCTTCATCGTGAACACGTTGATGGCCGTCTACCACCACAACGGGCTACTGAAAGCCAGCATCACCACAGCCAGCAACGCGCACCGCTTGGGGGCAAACGAGGCACCGCCTGCCATCATCTCCTGCTTCTTGGGCAAATCCATCTCCGAACTGCTCCGCCACATTGCCCAAAAAGACAACGACAGCCTCACCATGACCGGGGAGCTGGGCATGAAGCTGGACATACCTTCCATCCCCGCGCTCCTCATCGACAATACCGACCGCAACCGCACTTCGCCTTTCGCCTTCACCGGAAACCGCTTTGAATTCCGCGCCGTCGGTTCGGAAGCAAACTGTGCCTCGGCCATGATAGCCCTCAACTCCGCCGTAGCCGACCAGCTCTTCCAGTTCAAGCACGACGTAGACGCCCTCATCGAAAAAGGGAACGACAAGACTTCGGCTATACTCACCGTAATCAGGGGCTACATACACGAATGCAGCCCCATCCATTTCGACGGGAACGGATACAGCGACGAATGGAAAGAAGAGGCACTCCGCCGAGGACTCGACTGCGAAACCAGCGCCCCGCTCATCTACGACAACTATTTGAAGCCCGAGAGCGTCGCCATGTTCGAGCGCACAGGCGTCATGACGCGGGTGGAACTGACTGCAAGGAACGAGGTGAAATGGGAAACGTACACGAAGAAAATCCAAATCGAAAGCCGCGTCTTGGGCGACCTGGCGTTGAACCACATCATCCCCGTGGCCACCGAATACCAAACGTGCCTCATCAATAACATATACAAGCTGAAGAGCATCATGCCCGAAGAGGCAGAAGAACTATCCAGCCGCAACAAAGAACTGATCCGCGACATATCCAAGCATACAAGCTACATCAAGAAACGGGTGGACGAAATGATTGCGGCACGGAAAGTGGCAAACAAACTGACCGACGAACGGGAGAAAGCCATCGCATACCACGACACCGTATTCCCGATGCTTGACGAAATCCGTTACCACATAGACAAGCTCGAGCTGATTGTGGACAACGAAATGTGGACCCTGCCCAAATACCGCGAACTGCTCTTCATACGGTAAGGCGGGAAAAACAGGGGACTGGAAAAAGAAACCCCATGGAGGATGGGCCATTCGGACACATCCTCCTTTTCTTTTTTCCCGGCAAGCCATCGTGACGGGCTGCTTGTCCTTTTCTACATAGGGCTATCGCTTATCCTTTACGACCGCATCGTCCTCGCCTCCGAATGGCGAAAAACCAACAAGGAACTGGCACGGGAAGGAAAACCCGAAGTGCTGGAAGCCGAAATCATGAACCAAGCCACATAAAGGAGGGCCTTAATGCCCGCCACCCCCCTTCCGCTTCATAGGAAAACCGATGCCCCTTTCCGAAAAAAGCCTCGGCACTTTTCCGAAAAGGAAGGGCACTTGTCCCTTGGAGACGCGGCAGTTTGGAAACGCCCCCTATCCCGCGCGGCGGAAAAAGCCACAGGAAGCCCCTCACCGGACATGCAGGACAAGCGCATTCCCCTCCGCGGAAAGAGAATAAGCACAGCCTTCCAGGCCATATACCTCAAAGTCTTCCACCCGCCCGCGCAAGCTGCCGCCGGCCACAGCCAGCACATAACGTCCGGGGCAAGCCCCGCCTTCCTGCCAGAAGAAGCGGAGGACAGCGCCCTCTTCCCAAACCCAATCGCCAAGGAGGTGGAGCGTATCGGACGAAAGACTGGCGCCAAAGAGGTCGAAGTGCAATTCCGCACCCGTTTTCATCTCCAGCGAGTCGCCCACGGAGACCGCCATCCGTTCGCCCGCGCCGCCGATGCGCAGGATTGCGCCATACTCCATTTCGATACCCCGAGCCGCTTCGGCCTCCAAGTCCAGCTCGGCAAAGCGGTTCATCCATACCTTTGAGTTCCGCAACGCGGAGGAAACGACCGTCCGCCCCTCCCAAAGGCGCGTCGGCCCCTCATAGCGCAACTCCGGGCGCAGGGTCAGCTTGCCCGCGCCCAGTTTGTCCAATGCCATCGTGCCGCACAACGCGCCGCCTTCCAGCAGGTAGTCGCCCGCCCCGGCCGTAGAATCTTGGTTGGCCACGGTCAGCAAACCCGGGGAACAGCCGTCCGGAAGGACCACCGTGCCGCACTTGTCCAGCAATACGCTCTGCCCGTCGGAATAAACCACCGGCTCACCGTCCAGCGTCCACGAGGCCGAAACCCATGAGGCGCTCCCGTCATGCAGCAGCTTGCCGTTGCTGATGGCCGGAGGCGGCGGCAGGAGAATCCCTTCGCGCTCCCCCAGGAAAAAGCTCACATGGGGCGGCTGGTTGTAGCCGCACATCTGCCAGCAAAGGGCTTGGCGGTACTGGCCATCGTGCAGGAGGGTATAAATACGGTGCTCCGTGGGTTCGGTCGTAAAGTAGATGCGGATGTAGTTGTTGTCCTGCGTCCGCATGATGAATTCCTCGCGCCAGTCACCCAGGATATCCCCTTGGAAACAGGGATTCCCTTTCGTGTGGTTGTTCGTGGCGCAGCCCGAAGTGGTGAAAATCGGCCCGCGTCCGTATTTATAGATAACGCCCTCGCCCTGCCCCGCCGTGGCTTTCGACACGCTGTTATAGTCGAATGTCTCCTCGAGCAAGTCCCCGTCCCAATAGATGCGGAAGTTCTCGCTTCCCCCGCTGGCCGCCCCCTCGATAGCCTTGCGGGTCACGGCCGAATACATGGCCCGTCCGCCCCAAAGCCCCGCACCGGGGAAATCGTTGGTCACGTTGGCCGCCATGCAACGCCCGCAGTCCTTGTCCGTCGTATGCCGTAGGAGGATCTGGCCGGTGCGCCCGTCACGGAACGAAGTGCCGTAGGGGGCATGCTCATGGCACGCAAAAACCTCGAGCCCCTTATGGTACGGGTCGAAATCGCCCACGTGGATAGCGTCGCCATGCCCCAAGCCGGTGGAGTAAAGCCCTTTCCCGTCGTGGTCCACGGTCATGGAGCCGTAAACGATTTCGTCGCATCCGTCACCGTCAATGTCGGCGATTGTCATATTATGGTTTCCCTGTCCCGCATACCCGGGATGGTCATTTGAGTCAAAGCTCCAGCGCAACTGCAATTTCTTGTCCACCACGTCGTAGGTACGCATGACGATGCGCGTGTAAATCCCGCGTGAAATAAAGAGGCTCGGGTGCTTCCCGTCCAAATAGGGCGCGCCGAAGAAGAATTTGTTGGCGCGATGCCCATAGGAATCCTCCCAGTCGGAGGTATTTCCACGGGGGATGTATTCCACGCGGTCAAGTTCTTTGCCTGTTTCCCCGTCGATAAGGGACAGGAACTCAGGGCCGTCGCATAGATAGGTACTGTAATTCGGGTAGTTGCCCGAAGTCCCTGCCCAACTGGCGGAGCGGTAATTGATGATGCCATCGCCGTTCGTGTCGCCAATGCGCTGCACCCCGTCGCCAAAGACCGTGCCTTCCGAGGTGCGCATGAAGACTTCCGCCTTGCCGTCCCCATCGAAATCGTAAGCGGCCACGTTGGTTTCCACATCGGTGAAGATGTTCGGCCCTACGTCGATGCACCAAAGAAACGTCCCGTCCTGCTTGTAGGCCTCGATATAGGAGTAATGCCGTGCCGAGGGGCTCCAGTCCGGATAGAGGCGCTTGAGGATGATTTCCATCTCCCCGTCGCCGTCCAAGTCGGCCACGGTGGCGTCGTTCGGCTCATAGCCCTCCACCGGGAGCTCGCGCAGCTTGATGCTCTTATAGTTCACCGGCAATACCGGGACTGGGTGGCACGGTTCGCCTTCCGCGCTGTCCTTCACGGCCGAAACCGCATAGGTGGAGGCCTCCGTGCCTGCCTCGTCCACGAAGTTCGAAGCCCCCGTGATGGGAGAGGCATTGAGCTTCACGCCGTCGCGGTAGAGGTTGTACGACGTACCGTACCACTCCGGGCCCGTCACGCGCCAGCTCACGTAGACCCCGCCTTCCGTCTTCACGGCCACCAGCCCGCGGTCCAAGCGTTCCAGCTGCCGCTGGGCGGGAGCGGAAAGAGCAATCATGCAAAAAACGATAACAGGTATTCTTTTCATGGCATCCATAAAATCAAATCATCCGTTTTCGATTATCCGGGGTAAATATAACGGTTTCCCGGGAAAGTCCTTACGCCCGGGGCAAGATTTCCCGCCGCTTTTCCCGAAAAGCGCAAGCACTTTCCCCAAAAAGCGGCAAGGCTTTCCCCCGACGATGCAAGGGAACAATGGCTCAAACGGATTTGCTGCCGCCGCGAAGTACGACCCGGTCGCCCAAACGGCGCTCCATGCAGTTCCGGATGTCCTGCAACTCCTTGATGCGCTGCATGGCCGACTTCAACTCCTCGCCTGCCCCGGAATCCATGCCCCTTAACGAACGGATCAAGCCGTTCAACTCCTCGGCAATCAATGCGTTTTTATAATCCATCACCAGGCGGGGTGCTATCTCGAACAGGCGTCCCGCCTCGTCCACGCCCTCCGCGCCGCCTTCCGTATAGAGGCGGCTCAAAACGTCGCGGTCGGTGGCCAAACCCACGGCCAACGCGCTGACTTCCGGGTCGGGATGCTGGATGAAATAACGCTCGCTCCGGAAACCACGCGTGCGGATGCCGTGCAAGAGCTCGCCAAGCATGCGGCGGTGCAGGGGGTTCTGCAAGGGCATCGCGTCTTCCTCAAGGCTGTCGTGGACAAATTCGGCTACCGTCACCTCCACGGGCTCCAGGCCTTCGCCCTGCTCGTCCCTGTAAAGCACCCGCTCGCCATAGCGCACCAGCAGCCTCATCAGCAACTTTTCCTGCTCCTCGCCTGCCCTCTTCCGTTCCAGCATGCGCCGCACGCCGGAGCCGGCTTCTTCCTTGCCGGGAATCCACCCCCCGCCAGCCTCCAAGGGCGTGGACGCGCCCGGAGGGAAGGGCGGTGTGTCTGCCTGCCCGGGGGGAGGTGTCCCGGCCACCGGGGACGTGCCTCCATTCCCTTCCACGGGGGACACTGCGGCTTCTGCCGCAGGGGGGACAGGCCCGCGCGGCGGCGCGCTTTCCGCCGCCTGCCGGCGGTATTCCTCTTGGCGGCGGCGCACCTCTTCTTGGCGCTCCTGTTCTTTCTTGTGCCCGGCAATGGCACGGTTCACCTCCTGCAGCAGCAAATTCTCCTCGACCTCCATCAACTGGCTGCATTCGTGCACGTAGACCGAGCGGACAATACCCTCGGGTATGACCGAAATGCTGCGCACGATGTTTTTTATCAGCTCCGCCCGTTGCAAAGGGTCGCTCCCGGCCTCGTCCAGAAGCAGGGCAGTCTTGAAGCGGATAAAGTCGGTCTCGTGCTGGCGGATGTATTCTTGGAATTCCGCTGCCGGATGCTTACGGGAAAAAGAGTCCGGGTCGTCGCCGTCCGGCAGCAATAAAACTTTCACATTCATCCCCTCCTCCAAAAGCATGTCTATCCCGCGCAAAGAGGCCTTGATTCCGGCAGCATCGCCGTCGTAAATGACAGTAATGTTGGCGGTAATCCTGTGAATCATGCGTATCTGGCCCGAAGTAAGCGAGGTTCCTGAGGAGGCCACCACGTTTTCTACCCCGGACTGGTGCATGGAAATCACGTCGGTGTAGCCCTCCACAAGGAAACACTTGTCCTCACGGCGGATGGCGTTGCGCCCCAGGTAGATCCCGTACAGCTCGTTGCTCTTGCTGTATATCTCCGATTCGGGGGAATTGACGTACTTTGCTTTCTTCTTATCGGCCGTGTTCAGGATTCTCCCCCCGAAGGCCACGACCTTCCCGGCGAGGGAATGGACCGGAAAGATAACCCTTCCGTGGAACCGGTCGGCAAGAGAGTGGTCATCGCGCTCGTAGCATAGCCCAGTCTTCAGCAGGTATTCGCGCTTATAGCCTTTGGAAAGCATCTCCCGCGCCAAGCTCCCGTCGCGCGGCTCGGTGCAGAAGCCGAGTTGGAACTTGCGGATTATGTCGTCGCGGAAGCCCCTTTCGCGGAAGTAGGCCATCCCGACGGCTTGGCCCTGCGGGTGTTCGTGGAGCGTCCGGCAAAAGAAATCGCGGGCGTACTCATTGACGACATACAAGCTCTCGCGCAAACTGGAAGCCTGCCGTTCCTCGTCGGTCAAATCGCGGTCGGCAACTTCAATCCCATACTTCTGCCCCAAGCGTTTGAGAGCCTCCACGTAGGTAATCCCTTGCAACTCCATGAGGAAATGCACCACGTTCCCGCCCTTCCCGCAACTGAAGCATTTGCAAAACTGCTTGGCGGGCGAGACGGAGAATGAGGGCGTCTTCTCATTGTGGAAGGGGCACAGCCCGACATAGTTGACACCCCGGCGGCGGAGCGTCACGAAATCGGAGACGACCTCCACGATGTTGGCCGTACCGAGGATGCGGTCGATGACTGAACGGTCTATCATGTTTCTTCTCTCCCATTCATCTTTCTGTAAAAAGCGGCAAGGCTTTTGCCCGGAAGTGCCTGCGCTTCCGCCGGAAAGAGGCGGCAGTCCTTGAGGGAAGCGGCAACACCGTGCCCGCTCAGGGGCATAGCTCGCCCACGAGCGTGGCGGAGGAAGCGCCGATGACCTTCACGCGCACGAAATCGCCGATGCGGCTGTTCCCGCGCGGGAACACGACCACCCGGTTCTGTTCGGTGCGACCGTAGAGTTGTTCGCGGGAACGCTTCGAGACGCCCTCCGCCAGGACTTCAAACTCGCGCCCTACCTGCCGCCGGTTGCTCTCGAGGGAAAGGCTGTTTTGCAGCTCGATTATCTCCGTCAGGCGGCGGGTTTTGACCTCCTCCGGCACGTCGTCGGCCAAATGCTTGGCCGCAAAAGTCCCGGAACGCTCGGAATATTTGAACATGAACGCTGAGTCGTAGGCACAGGCCTTCATGAGTTCGAGCGAGAGGCGGTGGTCTTCTTCCGTTTCGCCGCAGAAACCGCAAAATATATCGGTGCTGAGCCCGCAATCCGGCACGATGCGCCGTATGGCCGCCACGCGTTCCAAGTACCACTCGCGGGTGTACTTGCGGTTCATGCGGCGCAAGACATCGTTGCTGCCGCTCTGCACGGGAAGATGGATATGGCGGCACACGTTCGGCTCCTCGGCTATCACGAAAAGCGTCTCGTCGCTCATGTCTTTCGGGTGGGAAGTAGTGAAACGCACGCGCATCCCCTCCGCCTCGTGCGCCACGCGTCTCAGCAGGGCCGGGAAGGCCACAGGCTCCCCGCCCGGCGCTTCGTAGCAATAGGAATTGACATTCTGCCCCAAGAGCGTCACTTCCTTGTAGCCGCGGGCGCGCAAGTCGCGCACTTCGCGCAGGATGCTCTCCACGTCGCGGCTGCGTTCGCGGCCGCGCGTATAGGGCACGATGCAATAGGAGCAGAAGTTGTTGCATCCGCGCATGATGGAAACAAAGCCCGAGACGCGGTTGCCGCAGACACGCGCGGGTACCACGTCGCGGTACGTCTCCGTCGTGCTTAGCTCCACATTGATGGCCTTCTCCCCGGCCTCGGCGGCGGCAAACAGCTCCGGCAGCGAAAGGTAGGAATCCGGCCCGGCCACCAGGTCGGCGTGCCAGCGGTCGATGAGTTCCCCCTTCACGTGTTCGGCCATGCAGCCCACCACCCCGATGAGCAAGGGACGTGCCCGGTTGCGGCGCTGCCCGTGCAAGGCCGCGAGGCGGTTGTATATCTTCTGCTCGGCATTCTCGCGCACGGAACACGTGTTGAGCAACACGGCATCGGCCTCGGCAAGGCTTTCCGTGGTTTCGTAGCCCGCCATTTGCATCACGCGGGCGATAACCTCGCTGTCGGCCACGTTCATTTGGCAACCGTACGTTTCAATATAAAGTTTCTTTGCGTCTTCCATCCTCCGGACGCCTGCAAGAATAACGGTCCCCATGCAGGCAAGCGGGCGCAAAGATACGAAAAAAGGGAAAATCCACTTTGCCCTTTTCGCGAAATGCCCTACCTTTGAAGCCAAAAGACTCCCTAAACCGCAAAAAGGCCACCCCCTGTATGGAAGAACTCCTGCCGATCCTAATCATTGCCGTTGCCCTTATCCTCCGCGCCCGCAAGGCAAACAAAGAAACGGAAGAGGGCGAAGTCTCCCCGAGCCCCCCCTTTCCCCGCATCCCGATACCCGGCTTCCCCCCCCAAATGCCTGCCCCGGGGGAAATAGCCCCAAGGGAAACGGAAAAAAGCGCAGGCACTTTCCCCAAAAAGCCGCGGGACTTTTCTGAAAAAGCGGCGGTACTCCCGGCATCCTCCCCCGCGCCACCTGCACGCATGCAGCCACGCCCGGAGGGGACAGTTGCCCCGCCCCGCCCGCAAAAGCAGGAGAAACAGGCCGAAAGCTATGTGCCCCTCTCACTCTCCACGCCGGAAGAAGCCCGCAAGGCTTTCCTCTATTCCGAAATCTTCCAACGGAAATACTGAAAGCCGCTACCGGCCCCACCCCAAACGCCGATAACCATCAAACAAAAACATAAAGCACAATGTCCTATACCTACCTAAGTCCCGAAGAAGCGGCTGCCCGCATCAGGGACGGATACACCGTGGGCTTGAGCGGATTCACCCCCGCCGGCACGCCGAAAGCCGTCACCTTGGCACTGGCCGCCCAAGCCGAACGAGAACACCAGGCTGGCAAGCCGTTTAAAATCAACCTCCTCACGGGCGCCTCCACCGGGCAATCAGCCGACGGCGCCTTGGCTTTGGCCCACGCCCTGCGCTTCCGTGCGCCTTACACTACCAACCCTGATTACCGCACGGCAGTGAACAACGGAGAAATCGAATATAAAGACATCCACCTGTCCGAGATGGCACAGGAAATACGCTACGGTTTCCTCGGACACGTCAATACCGCCATCATAGAAGCCTGCGGGATTACGCCCGACGGCAAGGTCTACCTGACAGCCGCGGGGGGCATCGCGCCCACGCTGTGCAGGCTGGCCGACGAGATAATCATCGAACTCAACGCTTTCCACAGCCCCAATTCCATCGGCCTGCACGATGTGTACGAACCGGCCGACCCCCCTTACCGGAAAGAGCTGGCCATCTACAAGCCTTCTGACCGCATCGGCCAGACTTACGTGCAAGTCGATCCGAAAAAGGTTGTAGGAATCGTCGAGACCAACCTGCCCGACGAGGCACGGGCTTTCAGCAATCCCGACCCGGTGACGGACCAAATCGGGCAAAACGTGGCGGATTTCCTGGTAGCCGAGACGAGGCGATGGCAAATACCCGCCCGTTCTTTCCTTCCCCTGCAAAGCGGCGTGGGAAACATTGCGAACGCCGTGCTCGGGGCGCTGGGGCGGAATCCGGAAGTGCCTCCCTTCGAAATGTTTACCGAAGTCATCCAGGATTCTGTCATTGCGCTGATGCGCGAGGGCCGCGTGCGTTTCGGCAGCACCTGCGCCCTGACGGTGACGAACGATTGCCTGAAAAGCATTTACGACGACATGGATTTCTTCCGCGACAAGCTGGTCTTGCGCCCAAGTGAAATATCGAACCACCCGGAGTTGGTGCGCCGCTTGGGAATCATCTCCATCAATACGGCCATCGAGGCAGACCTTTACGGGAATATCAACTCCACGCACATCGGCGGGACGAAGATGATGAACGGGATAGGCGGGTCGGCCGACTTCACGCGCAACGCCTATTTCTCCATTTTCACCTGCCCCTCCGTGGCCAAGCAGGGCAAGATAAGCGCCATTGTGCCGATGGTTTCGCACGTGGACAGCAGCGAACATTCGGTAGACATCATCGTCACCGAACAAGGAGTGGCCGACCTGCGCGGCAAGAGCCCCAAGCAACGCGCCCAGCTCATCATAGAAAACTGCGCGCACCCCGACTACCGCCCGCTCCTGCGCGACTACCTTGCGCACGCCGGCGGCAAGCGGCAAACGCCCCACGCCATACCCGCGGCCTTCGGCATGCACGTCACGCTGGAAAAGAAGGGTGACATGCGGCTGACCGACTGGAGCGAATTCCTCTAACCCTGTATCCCCTTGCGGAAGCCACGCGCTTCCCACCCCATGCCTCCCCGCCCCGCACACCGGTTCCATCCGGCGCAAGCGCACGGCGGGGAGGCATATTTTTGTACACGATGGCAGGCCGCGGCCACCACGGCGGCGGGAGAAAGAGCCAAAACTTACAGTACCCCCGGCAAAAACACACGGCACTTTTCCCTGAAAGCGGCGGCACTTTCAGGCGCAACCGCCGGGGAAAACGGTTACGCCTGCCGCCTGAAAACGGAAAAAAACACGGCCGAAATATTAAAAACTATAAATATAGCAGACAAGGCGACCGCAAGGTTTTGTTTATTACTACAAACATAGTAGATTTGCCCCTGTGACTTTCCAACCATACACCATCTACCCTTAAACCCGTCTGCCTATGGAAATACCCGGACTGACCCGCGCCGAGCTGCAAGTGATGAACTTCCTTTGGGACAAAGGCGAGGCCACCGTCGGCGAAATACTGGCGGAATTCCCCGAACCCAAGCCAGCCTACACCACTGTCGCTACCGTATTGCGCGTACTCACCATGAAAGGATTTGCAAAAGACCACCTCGAAGGCCGCGTCAAGCACTTCGTCCCCATCGTTTCACGCGAGGCGTACACCACGAGCTTCATGGCCTCCGTGAAAAGAGACTTCTTCAAAAACTCGTTTGCCTCGATGGTTTCCTTCTTTGCCCGCCGTGAAAAGCTGGACAGCCGCGAGCTGGAAGAACTGATTGCCCTGCTCCGCGAGAGCAATCCCGAAGAGCACAAACCCGGAAACCCATCACCCAACCCTTAAAACCGTTATCCCACCGACTATGGAAACACTCAGCCTTTTACTCATCCCCATAGGGAAATTCATTGCCTACACACTCGTATTCAGCGCATTCTACGGGCTTTTCCTCCGCAAGCGCGCCTCCTACTCCGCCATCCGCCTCTACTTGCTGGCGCTACCCGTAGCCTGCCTGCTCATGGCGCTTAGCCCGCTACAGGTAA
>CAYTPX010000015.1:0-18159 GCA_964439955.1 uncultured Bacteroidaceae bacterium
TTGTTTTCCACAATCCCTTTTCCGGGAGGATGGCGTCAGAAATTCATGATTACCGCAAAGCGGATGCCGTGCTTGTTCACATCCGTGTGATCCAAGTAGCTCAACCGGCGCACGTATTCGACGTGGACAAGTTTGAAAATATTGTAGATTCCGAACGAAATCTCCATATAAGGCGTGCTGCCCATGGCGTAGGCCGTAGGTTCCCCGTTGCGGGTCGGGAATTGGAAGAGTTGCCCGTTCCCCTCGGCATAGGGGTTGTTGCGCGAACTGAGTCGCCCCCACATGGCATTAAAGCGTACCACTTCACGTAACTTCAAGCGCCGGACAAACGGGATGCGGCTGAGTAATTTCCCGTTCAAGTCGTAAGTCAAGAAAAGGATCGCGTATTCGTCGTTCATGAATTCCATGTTGTTCATCAAACTGAATGTCCCTTTCTGGATGATGTACGACAAATTCGTCGGCGATACCGGCAGCAAGGGAAAAGGCACCTTGTCCCATTGCTTCCCGCCCCGCAAATCAATATCCAACCGGCCAAACGAAGAGAGCCAGAAGCGTTTCCATATCCCCACCTCGGTCAAGTTGAAGTTATAGTCGCTCCCGAGTATCCCCTTGACGCCTACCGTATGCGAAAGCGTAATGGCGGGGGCGTCATAAGAAATGGTAAGCCGGCGCTGCTTGGTGTTGATGAATGATTCCCCCGGGCAGTAGCGCAGGTAGAAAGTGGCCTGCGTGGATACCAGGTTAGGCACCCATTCGTTGCCATCCACGCGGCGGTATTGGAGTGCTCCGGCAGGCGTGTCGTGGATATTGGCAAGGGTTGCCGAATAAGAAAGGCCATTGCGCAACTCGCGTTCATAGCCTACCTGGAAACGGCGCACGTAAGAACGTTGGTCCACGTCGCTCGATTTGAATCCGAGGAACATGTTATCCTTGTCCGTATTGAGAAATTTGTCAGAAGGCGTCTCCAAATCATAACTCCCACTGACCCAAATGGAATGGCGCGGGTATTCGCGGGGTAAATAATCTTTCTTTTTAAATGTATACTCCAGCTTCAGGCTTCCTTTGCTCCGATGGTCCGCAAAGCCATAGGCATAATATCCTTTGAGGAAGAAGTGTGGGAAAAGGTTGGCCGTAGTCTGTGCGCTCAAGCGGGTACGGAAACCTTCAATGGAGTTATAGCCCACCATCGTATTGACTGGGCCTATGTCTACCTTGCTGGGATGGTCTTTTGAACCGGTTTCCACAAAGTTCTCGATCAATGCCCTTGAAGTGAACAGGATATACTTGAAACCCGGGATATTTTCCAGATTTTTTACGAAAGCGTCCATCGTGGTTTCTTTTTCGGTGAGGGGGACTTCGCGTACTTCGGCCCAGAATTTCTCGTCGCGCATCATCACATTGTCCAACCGCACAGTCTCTCCCGTGCCGTCAAACTGCCGGTCGTCGATCGGGGCAAAGTCAAAATCCGAATAGCGCGTCACTTGGCGCACCTGGAGGCCCGGGATGGATTTAATGGCATACAACTCGACAAGCATATCGTTTCGTGCCAAGGACCAAGAGCCTGTGGATAATCTGTCGAAGTCCTGCGCCACTTGCAAGTTGCTTACGAAGTTTACGTTCGTGTGGTAAGGCAAACGCAATTCTACCCGCTTGATTTGGTATGTACTGTCGTCCAATACGAACAAATCGCCCGTGAAACCGAAATCCTGCGGGTTGGCCGGCACGAAAGCAAGGTGTATGCAGCGGAAATTGTCTACCATGACGGTGTCTGCAATGTAGTACTGGTAGAAAGAAATGGCTTCGATGCTGGATATCGGGCTTATGAACCTTTGTTGGAGGAAGCGTATGTGGTTGTCGTAAATGTCGATGTTTGTGAAAACATCGGCTAACACCGTGTTCAAAATGTCGCCAGTCGAGAACAATTCGTTTATTCCTTCCGTATTGATGCCCTCCACAATTTCCTTGCTCTTGCGGGGTATTTTCCGATAAATCTGGGTCGAGGCCTTTTCTTGTATGGAGAAAGGTAAAATGTACTTTTCCGTCTCTGGGCATATCTCTATCTGTTTGATGAGAAAAGGCATCTTCTTAAAAATCCCTTTGTCAAGGTCTTCCTTTTTAATGTCATTGACGGAAGTCGTCATTTTCTCGTACTTTTTGTACGAATAGAACAAGTTGTCTTCCAGCCGGTGCTTCTTCTTGTGCGCAATGACTTTGCGCATCAATTCAACTGCGGGATTATCTTTACGGCTGTATTTTTGCTTTTTAGGGCGCACTATGGCCTCTTCCAGAACGAAATCGACGGGAACCATCTGTAGAAGCAGGCTCGCGTCTTTTCCTGGCTCCACTTCTATGAGTTTCGTTTCATAGCCCAACGCTTTGACTTGCACCAAGCCGAACCTTTTGTTGGCTCTCAGGCGGAAACGCCCCAAGCTGTCAGTCAATTCTCCTTGCGCATTGCTCCCTTTGAACAGGACGGAAGCATGGGGAATGGGTTCTTTGGTTGTAGAATCGGTTAGTATTCCAGTAATATATTGCGCTTTTATTCCATAAGAAATAAGCAACAAAAGGGACAAGGAACACAAAAGTCGTAAGGAGAATTGCATGTCATCTTCTCAAATAAAATGGTTGGCAAAGATACCTTGTTTCCGCCTTTTCTGCCAAGGAACGGCTCAAAGTTCGTGCCATATTTAATGTGTCTTGCGAAAATAGACCATTTTTTATGTCTTTTCCGGAAGTCAAACCTTAATCGGCATGGGCTTCCGGATTCCTGCTAAACCACAACTTCAACTCTTGGTAGAGCCGTTGGACAGGAAGCCCCATGACGTTGTAGAAACTTCCCTGCATGCCGCAACAACCGACATAGCCTATCCATTCCTGCACCCCGTAAGAACCTGCTTTGTCAAAGGGGCGGAATTGTTCTACATACCAAGTGATTTCATCTTCTTCCAGTTCGGAGAAGGTGACATCCGTGCAACAGGAGAAAACTTTCTGCCGTTCGCGGCTGGCCAAGCAAGCCCCGGTAAACACTTGGTGCGTACGCCCGGAAAGCATACGGAGCATGCGTATCGCATCGGGAGTGTCTTTGGGTTTTCCCAAGACTTTGCCGTCTATCCATACTATGGTGTCGGCCGTCAGCAGAAGTTCGTCTTCTTGGAGGGCATCGCGGTAGGCTTCTGCTTTTTTCCGGGCTATATACAAGGGGATATCCGCGCCGCCCAGCCCGCTCGGATACGATTCGTCGATTCCCGGGAGGATGCGTACTTCAAAAGGGATGCACAACCCTTTTAATAATTCTTTGCGGCGAGGCGAGTTGGATGCCAGCACCAATCGTGTATTCCCTAATGAGAGCATGGCCAAACAGTTTTTTAAAATCTGCGAAAACAAGCGGGTTGGAAAAGCCCGTTTCCAAGCATTTCCGCTGCAAAGGTAAAAGTTTTCCTTCAGATTCTCCCTATATTTGCATCCGCTTCCTTTCAGGAAGCTCCCGAAAGACAACCACTTTCAGAATGGAAAACGCGAATCTTCATTATTCCGTGGTGTTAGTCGGCTCTGGCCGGTTAGCCACCCATTTGGCCAAAGCCCTGCATTCCGCCGGACACGAGGTACGTCAAATCTTCGGGCATTTGCCTGGCCCGGCCACCGAACTGGCTGCGGCTATCGGAAGCCAGGCAATATTCGATCCGGGAGAAGTAGACCCCGACGCCCAACTCTACCTGTTTGCTTGGAAAGACGACTTGCTTTCCGAAGCCATATCCTCCATATCCGCCCGCCTCCGGGCGGCGCGCCGCAATCCGGAAAAGCCGCTTCTCCTGCATACCGCGGGGAGTATCCCCATGGGCGTCTTCGCTCCTTACGCCGAATGTTACGGCGTACTCTACCCCCTGCAAACGTTCACCAAGGAACGGGCGTTGGATTTCCGCTCGATCCCCTGTTTCTTGGAAGCATCCGGCACGGTTGCCACCGGGAAACTCCGCCTATTGGCCGAAAGCCTTTCGGATACGGTCTATTGGCTCGACTCTGCCAAGCGGCGCATGTTGCACCTGGCCGGGGTTTTTGCCTGCAATTTTCCCAACCATCTCTACGCTTTGGCCGGAGCTGTCCTGCGGAGTTCCGGAATCCCGTTTGCCGCTTTGCTGCCCCTCATCGACGAAACGGCAGCCAAGGTACACGGCTTGGACCCCCTCCTTGCACAAACCGGCCCGGCTTGCCGCAACGACACGCAGACGATGGGACGGCACACGGCCCTGATCCGGCAACTTGCAAGGGAAAAGGCCTTGCCCCTCCGGGAGGCGGAGTTGATGGAGCGGCTTTATGTGCTACTGAGCGAAAGTATTTACAACCTACAAAAACAATAAGACCATGGGTATCATCAATTATGACCTTACCCGTATCCGTGCGATGGCCTTCGATGTCGACGGAGTACTCAGCGCAAGCATCGTCCCGCTCCACCCCAACGGGGAACCAATGCGCAACGTGAACATCAAAGACGGCTATGCCATTCAGCTTGCCGCCAAGCAGGGATTCCATCTGGCCATCATCACCGGAGGCCGCACCGACGCGGTGCGCAAGCGGTTCGAAGGGCTGGGCGTCAAGGACATTGTCATGGGGTCTGCGTTGAAGGTACACGACTACCGTGACTTTTGCCGCAAGTATGCGCTTTCCGACGAAGAGGTCCTCTACATGGGCGACGATATCCCCGACCTCCCGGTCCTGCGGCTTTGCGGCTTGCCCTGTTGTCCGGCGGATGCAGTCCCGGAGGTGAAGGAGGCATGCAGCTATATCTCGGAATACCCGGGCGGGGGCGGCTGTGGGCGCGACGTGGTGGAGCAAGTGCTCAAGGCGCATGGCTTGTGGATGACGGAAGCCGCCTTCGGTTGGTAGCGTCCTTGCCTGCCCAAGAAGATGCAAGACTTCGGGAAGGAAGCGCTAGGGCTTTTTCCAAAAAACATTGCGTCTTTTCCGGGAAACCCGCATGCCTTCCGCCGGATTGTAGTGGGGTTTTCCGCCCACATCCTGCCAAGGGGCTGGCGGATTGCCCCGTTCCGTGGCGGCAACCCGAAGGCGTTGCATTTCTATTTGCTGGTTAGGGTCAAGGATTCATGCCGGGGGAGTGTCCTTTGGTGCGCCTTGCTTTTTACCGTATTCCGAGGGAAGTACGCCGAAGTCTTTTTTGAAACAACTGGAGAAATATTTGGGGTCGTTGTAACCCACCGCATAGGCCAAGTCGGAGATGCGGATGGATGGGTTTTTCAGGATGATGTCTTTGGCGGCTTTCATGCGGATGTTCCGGATGAAGGCCGAGGTGTTCAGCCCCGTCAGTGTCTTCAGCTTTTTGTAGAGGGTGGACTTGGAGGTGGCCACCTCGTCGGCAAATTCCTGTTGGTCGAAGTCTGCATCATTCAAGTGTTTCTGTACGGCCTCTATACACTTGCGCAGGAAATCCTCGTCGGCATTGCTAACGTCGATGTTCCCGAACCCTTCGAAAAGTTTGTCGCGGATTTCCTTGAGCGCTTTTTCCCGGCTTTTCAGTAGGTTCGCGATGCGTGCCTGTAGGGTGGACAGGTGGAAGGGCTTCGTAATATATGCATCCGCCCCGGCTTCGTAGGCCTCGGTGCGCTCATCTTCCCCGCGTTTGGCTGTCAGCATGATGAAGGGAGTATGGTTCAGCTCCAAATCATTCTTGGCTTGTTTCAGCATCTCCATGCCATCCATGGCAGGCATCATCACGTCGGCCACCACGAGATCCACCTTGTGGGACTTCATCACTTCCAGGCCTTCCTTGCCATTATGGGCTGTAAGGATATGGTAATCCCGCTGCAGCAGATTCCTCATCAGGATGATTAGTTCCTCGTTGTCTTCCACGAGAAGCAAGGTGTAAAGTTGGTCCTCTTTGGCTTTTCTGGGCTCCTCGCTATTCTCCATGTTGCCTTCGCCTGTTGGATTCCCGTCCTGCTGTAGAATCCGGGCTTGTCCCTTCCCGTATGGAATTTCGGCAGATGCTTCCGGGGCGGAAGGTGTCCAGCTCTTGTCTATCTCTTCTTCCTTGTAGTACCGTATGTCGATGGGCAGCGTGATGGAGAAAGTCGTGCCCTCTCCCTCCCGGCTCTCTACGGATATGCTGCCATGGTGCAGTTCCACAAGGTCCTTGGTCAGTGACAGGCCGATGCCTGTGCCATAGGTCTCGAAGTGCCGGTGCTCACCTTCGTAGAATCGCTTGAACAGGTCGGCTTGGAGGTTCTTGGGTATTCCTTTCCCGTTATCCTTGACGGTAAGCCGGACAAAGTCTTTCTCTTCTCCCTCGCATGCTGCCAGCATCACCTGTACGTAACCCATCTCTTGGGTGTACTTCGCAGCGTTCGAGAGGAGATTATATAGGATTTTGTCCAAGGCGTCCGGGTCGAAGTATCCGATGATTTGCTCTGGCAGGCAAAGCAAGGATAGGTGTAGCTTTTTCCTGTTCATGAGAGGCTGGATACTTTCCACTTCCTTCCGGCAGAAATCGGAAATGTTTCCTTTCGAAACACATAACTGCAAGTTGCCGGTTTCTGCTTTGCGGAATTCCAAGATTTGCTGCAACAGCCGTATCAGCCTGTTCAAGTTATTGCGGATAATCTTGTAATCTGAACCCGTTTGCGGGCATTTTGCCTCTAATTCGCTGATCGTGGCTGAGATTACGGTGAGGGGAGTCATTAGGTCGTGTGTGATATTCGTGAAGAATTGCAGTTTCTTGTGGTTCAGTTCCTCAATCTTCTCTTTGGACAGATAAGCCATCTGAAGTTCTCTCCGATGCGCCTCGCGCAACTTCAGGTGGTGTACCATATAGTAAATGGCAGCGGCCAAGAGCAACGCATACAGCAGGATGGCCCACCACCGCAAGGGCAGGGGCGGGAGAACCTTTATGGAGAGCGGTTGCGGCATCTCCTGCCAAGTCCCGTTGATGTCGGAAGCCTTCAGGCGGAAATGGTATTTACCGGGCGAAAGGTTGCTGTAGTAAGCGGAAAAGACTCCGGCCTCGGGGTAGAACCATTCATTGTCGTGCCCCTCCAGCATATAGGCAAAACGGCTTTCCCTCCGGTTTGCGTAGTTGAAATCCGAGAATTCAATGGTCAGGTTGTTCTGCGCGGGGACAAGCAGATACTCCTGCTGTAAGGGGGCAATAGGGTGGAGATGCTGTTCTTTTCCTTCTCTGGTAGCATTTCGAGGGAGACATTGGAGATTTTGATTCCGGTGATGCTGATTTCCGTGTCGCTTTTTGTCTCTTGCTGGTGGCGTCCGGAAAAGACCAAGTAGCTGTTTTGCCTCCCGAAGCATACGGTTTGTTGGAATGACCCGGATATGCCTTTCTCGAAGTATGAGTTGGATGCGTCCATGGTCGAGAAGTTGTACAAGTTCGCCAGGTCGCCGTCTGGGGTCAGCGAGAGGAGCATGACATGGGTGCGGGAAGAAATCCACAAGTTGCCATCATATCCTTCTTCGATGCTGCAGATATGTTCGTTGGGAATTCCGAACTTTTGATTGACGCACTCAAAACCTTCCCGTTCTTCGTTGTAGAGCATCAGTCCCGTCTCCTGGGAGCAAGCCCAAATCCGTCCTTGCCTGTCCTGTAAGGTCTTGTAGACGTCTGTCATTTGGAGCTCCGTGTCGAGGGGTGTCTGGTAGCGTTTCAGTGATAGGGACCTGGGGCTGTGGATATTCCCGGACAGGCACATGATGCCTTTGTTCTTGGTGGAAAGCCACAAAAGCCCGTCTTTGCTTTGCATGATATGCTGTATTTGTGCGCCTTCCAGTCCCTCTGTCTTGGCTTCCAAGTATGTTCCTTTTCCGTTGGTATACCTGACGCACAACCCCGCCCATGTGCCGATGAGCAGGTTCCCTTCTTGGTCTTCGTAGAACGAATACACGCAATTGTCGGGCAGCCAGGGCGTATTGGCTTGGTCGTAATGCTTCGCGGATTTCCTGTTTGCCGCGATGTCCACGAATCCATTCCGGGTGGTCCCCACAAGCATGTTCCCGCCCCTCGTTTCTTTCAGGGTGTTGATCCTTTGTATGGGCTGGTTTCCTAGGATTCCCGGGATATGGTTCATCGTGAGGGTGGTGGTACGGTTCGTGTCGGCCATTTGGCATACGATTCCGCTACGTTCCATCCCGAACCAGACATTTCCTTCGTGGTCGTAGGTCAGGCAGTTGATGATATCCTTCATCAGGTTCGGCTTGTCCAGCGTATGGCATACGAAGTTTTTCGGAGAGGTAGAGGCGACAGCCATTCCTACGGGTGTGGTGGATATCCAGATATTTCCGTTCCGGTCACAGAGCTTGGGCTCTGCTCCCCGGTCGAACATGTGCTGGATCGGTATCCTCCTCTCTGGCAGGCAAAACAGTTTTTCTTGCTCGTTCTCGTAGGCCAATAAGGTCAGCCCTTTCGCGGTGCCTATCCAGCTCAATCCGGTATAGGGGTCGCTGACAATGGAATAGATGTAATCGGAAAGGAGGTTCCCGTCGGTATTCTCGTTCATGAAGTTGCGGAACTGCAGGGGCTTGTCCGTATCGTGCGGGTTTTCGATCAGGTAGAGCCCCTTCCCCCAAGTCCCGACCCATATCCTTTGGTTGTGGTCTTCATGCACTACCTGTGCGGAGTTGATGTCGTTAAATTTCGGCATGGTATAGAACTCGTTTTTTTCCGGGTCGTAGCGGAAGAGCCCTTTGTCCCATGTGCCAATCCATACAAAGTGGCGGCTATCCTCGTACAGGGACTTGATGGCACAATGGGGCACTTTCGAGTTGCCGTAGATGTCGCACATCAGCACAAAGCGGTCGTTTTCCCGGTCGTATTTATAGAGTCCCCCTTCGGTCCCCACCCACAAGGTCCCGCTTTCGGTGACGAGTAAGGAGCCGACCACGTCGCTGTTGGAGAAGTCGTCGAAGTGGTACTGCGTGCAACTCCCGTCCCGTTTGTCTATCCGGTTCAACCCTTTGTCCGTCCCTACCCAGAGGATATCCCCTTCGCCCTTGATACGCGTAATCTTGTTGGACGAAAGCCTTTGCGGCCTCTGCCGGTCGTTTTTGACGATTTGCGTGTTGAACCCGTCGTAACGGTACAGCCCGAACTGGGTGCCGATCCATAGGAATCCGTTGCTGTCTTGGTAAACCGTCGTGATTTCGCTGGACGAGAATTCCAGGTTTCCCTTCAAGTAGTGTATCTCCATGTCTGGTAGGTCGGCATTCCTCTGCATTGTGCCGCCACTTTCGGCGCGGGTGCTGGCGGAGGGGAAGAAAAGTCCAGCCAAGTATGGGAGCAGATAAAAAAGAGATTGGGTGTATCTTGTCCTTTTCATGCTTCTTTGCGGGGTATTATTCTGCGCCAAAGATACTGAATAATAATGGGGGCGCACACCGGGGAAGGAGGGCAGATAAGTCGAATTATAGAGCGAAAAGGCCGAAAAACAGTCTTCCCGCCTTGTAACGGCCCTCTTTCTCTTGTATGGAGTTGCCTTGGCGCGAGGAAAAAGGCGTAAAAAGGGTGGATTATTCATGCCCCTTCCAAAAATGGGGAAGAAAAAGTTTTTTCTTTTTCCGGCGATGGAATAATTTTGGTCGCAGTCCGGAAAGGCATGGATATACGGATTTTGCCTGCTCCACCTGTTTTTTCTGGCCTGACATGCAGCGGTTTTTTCCGGGACATGCAGGGCTTTTCTTAAAAACGCGCAACGCTTTTGGAGGAAATATGCAAGTCCATCCCCGTACCCTGTTGGCCAATGGAAATCCGGCAAAGAAGGAGGGCAAGTTGCCGCTAGCTATCGGGCAGACGAAGATTATCCATCCACTTTATAAATCTTATACAACTATGTTCAAAACAAAACTTTTTTCCCTGCTCTGTCTCCTGGTATTCTGTAGCAGTCCGGGCAAAGCCCAAGACTACATCCCGCAGATAGGGGACACAATCGCGTCCGAGGAAGGTGTCTTCATCGTAAGTGGAGAAAACCTGATTGCCAATCCCCAGTTCGACGACGGTTTCGACAACTGGACTGCCGGAGACGGCGCGCCGCTTTCCGAAACTTACTTTACCATAGTCGCCGACGGAGGGCCTGACGGGTCGCCATGCCTCAAATCGCTCAGCTCGGCCGGAAGCGCCACAGCCCAATCCGTCAAGACCGGATGGGCGCTTACTTTGGGCAAGACCTATCTTTTCAGTTGCTGGGCCATGCGTGAAAGCTTGACCAATGCACAATACAGCCGCCTCTATTTGAGCGACACGCAGACTGGCACGAACGAGGAGATTGCCACACTCACTTACGAGGCCAACACGTGGGTACAGACGCAAATCATCTTCACCGCCGACCGGCAATACCTTGTGGCCAACTTCGGCTGGCTCGGCGGCCCCACCAGCTTCGACTGCTTCTTCTTGGGCGAAGTGGAGGCTTCTTCCGAATTGTTCACCGATAACCTCGTGGCATCCATCCAATCGGCCGAAGAACTCTTGGCCACCACCGCAGAGGGGACCGAAAGGGGGCAATACAGTACGGAGGTGCGCAATGCCCTGCAAGAGGCCATCGACACGGCAGAAGGAATCTTGGGGTCGGCTACCACCCAGCAGGAAATCAATGACGCGAACACAACCCTCCAGGCTGCCATGGCCACTTATGAGGAAGACGTGAACCCGCCCTTCGTCATAGGAGAAATGTACACATTCACCAACTTGGCCACAAACGGGGAACTCTACCTCTCCACAGGTGGCGGGACCGTGATGATTATCGAAAATACAGAGAGCAACGATATGGTGTTTACCTTCGAACCTGCCGCGGAGGACGCACCCGCCAAGGGATATTACATCAAGGACCTTGACGGGAACTATATTTACCGCAGCGGGACATGGAATACCCTATCTTCGGCCACGGCAGACCTCAATGATGCCAATTCCATTTTCCAGATTGTGGACTACGGCACTTTTGTGCAGATCAAAAACATGGGCAGCGGCTCTGTGCTCGGCCCTGACGAGACTACCCCGGGGGCAGCCGTCTATTCCAACAAGAACGGGTTGTCGAGCATATATTGCTGGGTTCTTGAGGAATACGTGCCTGTGGACGAACGCGACGACAAGTATTACTTCGAGAAAGCGCTGGCTTCCGCGCAATCCACCTACAATGCGATTGATCCCACCCTGTGCGGGACAGGCGCTTTCATGATTTCGTCCGATGCGTATGACGCATTTGGCAACGCCCTCGAAGAAGCCCAAGGGATGGCTGATTACGTGGCAGCCCGAGAACTCATAGAGGCGGCCGTGGCAGAATTCGAGGCCAACATGATTAATCCCGCCGTGGAGGGCATGGACTACCGTATCATCCACTCTTCTGAACTGACCCTGTACCATGAGGAAGGCAGCACCCAACCTATTCTGGCTGCTACCGACGAAACTACCCGCCAGAGTTACGTCTTTGAGACAACCGACGTGTCGGGTACATATTATATTAAGAACCTGAATACCGGAAGCTATTTGGCCAAGAGTACACTCAGCACATGGGACACGCAGTGGCTTGAAACGCCCGAAGGTGACGAGGCCAAGTGGTCCATCCGCATAATTGGGGAGAAGTCCTACTCCATACAGAATCTTGCAGGGCAAGGATACCTCGGGACCGACGCGACTACCGACGGGGCCTTTGTTTACTGCGATAAGTCGGCGAGCGCCACCAACTCCCAATGGAACGTGAGCGACGGGTCGGACGAAATCACGCTTGATTGGACCGACTTCAACGACGCATTGGCGCAAGCGCAGGAGTTCTATGAAGGAATGGTCGAGGGCTACGACGTGGGCGAATACTTCGATTCCGACATACAAGACTTTGCCGGTGTCATGACGCAGGCGCAAACCGATGCCCGGAACGCTAGGGATCAGGAGACCCTCGACGCCGTGGCCGAACAGTTACTGGCCGACATCGGAATCTACAAGGGGAAGGCGCACACCGAATCCGTGGCCGATGAGTATCTCGCGCGCCTCGTCGAAGAATGCCAGGCCGAGCACGACGCAGCTGTCGTGGGCATTGAGAAGGGTAATTATACGGAAGAGGCCAAGTCCGCTTTCCAAGAGGCCATTGACGCGGCCAAAGAGGCCACCGACTATGAAGACGGGATTACCAAGCTGCTTGCCGCGCGCGAAACTTTCCGCGAGAGCGTGCAGACCGTAGACCGTGCGGCGCTCAAGGCCGAAATCGAAGCCGATGAGGAAAGGGCCAATTCAGCCGTGGCCGGCAACTTTGACGGGCAATATCCTGCCGAGGCCATCGAAACTTTCAAGGCGGCCATCGCTGTTGCCCAAGAGGGGTACGACAATGTAGCAGCCACGCAGGAAGACATTGACGCTATCTTGCAAGTCTTGCAAGCCGCCGCGCAGGAATTTGCCAACTCCGTGGTAGTCATCGACTTTTCTTCCCTCAGAAATGCCATTTCCGATGCTACGCAGGCCATTGCCGATGCCGAACCGGAAAGGGGTGAAGGGCCGGGCAAATACCCTGAAAGCGCATTCAGCTCTTTGCAGGGCAGCATCGATGCCGCACAAGCTATCGTAGGGAGCAAGGAAGTAGGCCAGCAGGCTGTAGACGACCAAACCGCAGAACTGGAAGAAGCTACCCTTACTTTCCTCGCTTCACGTGTACCCAATGATTACAGCGAACTGGAAGCCCTCCTCGAAGCTGCCGAGAAGCTCTATGCCGAGGTTACTGAAAACATCTGGATCAGCGCGGGCGATAAAGAAATACTTGCCGAGAGCATCGAGAAGGGAAGGGCGGCGATGGAGGTGACCGACCAAGACGAGATTGACAAGGTTTGCAAGATCCTGAAGCGCGATATAGAGTTGTTTACCACCATCACGGGTATTACTTACATTACCGAAAGCGGTATTTCCCAATCCATAGAGAATGGAGTGCTCAGCTTGCAAGGGATTCCGGCAGGTACCCAAGTAGCCGTATTCTCCCTGAATGGCATTTGCGTCGCTACTTCTTCTGGTGCTTCTTCATTCCAAGTGTCTCTGCCGCAAGGACTGTATATCGTAACTGTCAGCAACGGCAAGGAAAGGATTTCCATCCGGGTTGTGGTTGATTGATAATACCACAAGGGATGCATGATACCCGGGCTATCCGCATTTGCGCGGATAGCCCGGATTGTTTTTCCTACGGGCATCGCCTTGCGGGCATGACGTTGGCCGGGGAAGGGAGGGGAGTGTATGGCATCCCTCATTACATATGTAGGGGGGGAAGTTGGGCAGAAAGCCGGGATGGGAAGGTGGTTATTGGCGTTTCCCTGTTTGGGAGTTCTTCCACCGGACAATAGGAAACACAGTTTTCTTCTGTTCTTCGGTATATCCGGTGTAGTATGTCCGGTTTTTAGGTGGCATGAGGGGAGGATTCATTCATTTTAGGGGGAATTTTCGTGATTACGTCTTTTTCATGGTTGATTACTGAATTTTCTTCTGTTCTTTGGGTCGCGAACGGCTAAATTTGTATTATCCCGAAAAAAAGGAAAGATAAATCTGGAAAAAGTAAGATGAAAGGAAACATGACCCTTATTTCACAATCTTTCTTGCGGCTGCGTTTATGCGGACTGGTATTGTGCTCTCTTTGCCAAGGACTATTTATTATTCCGCTTCTCTCGGCTCGCGAGGTGGAAACCTTGAATAGCTTGACGGTTTCACGCGAACTGGATACGGCCATCGACTTACACCTTTCTTCGGCTGATGACCCGTTGGCTGAAGGAGTGAAAGTGGAGCTTTCCTCTGAAGACGCTTGGGTGTTTTTCGACCAGATGAAGCCCAATGATGTATTGGAAAAATATAGTGATCAGATTCTGGTAGGTGGACGGCCATTTGTGCCTGGGGAAAACGGTCGGGTGGGCATATACCTCCATGGGTCGGTGGTCATGCCCCACGGGGCAGACTTCCATCCGCTGAAGGTCTATACCGAACCCCAGTTCGGCGGGGAGTGCGGGCAGATGGCTTGCAACTTTTACTATACCAACCATCCCTCGGAATATTTTCCGGAACGCTTGGTGCAAACGTTGCCCCAGGATAATAACATCCGTTCCTTTGTATTAAAGCGTGGATACATGGCCACGTTTGCCAATGACGGCGACGGTATGGGTTATAGCCGCGTGTTTGTGGCTGATACTGCCGACTTGTTTATGCCTGTTATGCCCGGTGAGCTGGATGGGAAGGCATCATACGTGAGGGTTATGAAATGGAACTATGTATCGAAAAAAGGCTGGGCCGGATCGGTATGGGAAGAAATGCCCGAAGGGCTAAAGTATGTAGGCGAGCAGTGCGATTTTACTAATAGTACTTGGTTCTACAATTGGAGTGCATCGACCGAATGGACTACCAATCCGAATGCCCATTCGAAAAGTTATAACCAAGAGTTCGTGCCTGAGAAATGGGGTGCCGGGGGAGACCCACAGGAATTTTATACATTGGAAGATGTTTCCCACCTGATGGGATATAACGAACCGGATCATGAGGAACAGTCGAACGTATCGGTAGAAACGGCTATCGAGGAATGGCCTATCCTCCAGAAAACCGGATTGCGCCTCGGATCACCTGCCACAACCGATTTCAATTGGCTTTACGACTTCATGTCGGAGGCCAAGAAACAGAACTACCGCGTGGACTATGTCGTGATACATGCCTATTGGGGAGGGTTGAGCGGAGCGGATTGGTACGATAAGCTGAAAGAAGTACACCAAAAAACTGGCCGCCCTTTGTGGATCAAAGAATGGAACAATGGAGCCAATTGGACAACGGAAGACTGGCCTTCTGGCATGGAAGCACAGTACGAAAAGCAACTGCGCGACTTGAAAAGCATCCTCATGGTGATGGATACGGCCTCTTTCATCGAGCGGTATTCAATCTACAACTGGGTGGAGGACAAGCGGATGATTATTTCGAGTGATGCAGAACTGACTCCGGCAGGAGAGTATTATGCGAATAATCGGCCCGGATATTTTTTCAATAGCGAAAAAGAAGTGATTCCGACATGGACGGTACGCACTTCACCGCAGTTGGAGCCCGTAATGCTGGACGATGAGAACCAGATCAATCTGGCTTGGGATGATGAAAACGTGGAACTCGTAGATTCCTATACAATCGAGCAGAGCATTGACGATAAAAACTATGAACTGATAGCTGAGGCGGAAAGCGGAGATACGAGTATATGCTTCCCACTCGAAATACCGCAAGATGCCGAACAACTTTATTTTAGGATCACTTCAAATACATTATATGGGAATCCGAATCCTTCGGACGGGGTCGATCTCCGCCTGTTCGACAACCAAATGTCCTTGCCTTATGTCTCGGAATTGCTACTTTCGGAGAAATGGTCTTCGGCATGTTTCCTGAATCGCTATGAAGAAGCGCCCGTGGCAATTCTTGGTGTGCCTACCTACCGCAACAAGATGCCTTTAAGCAGCCGAATCACGGGGTTAATGGCTAATACCTGCTTATTTAAGCTCCATACATGGGACTATCAACTTGATCCCGAATTTTACCGTCCCGATACGCTCGCTTTTATGAGCCTGAGTCCGGGGCGGTACGATTGGGGCGGGATAGAAGCTGAAGCAGCATTCATAGAGGCGGTGGGGACGGAATGGAAAAATGTGGAATTCTCCGAGCCCTTCACTCAAACCCCTGTCGTGTTCCCTACCCAGGTATCTAACAATACGGCTTCTGCTACTTCCGTCCGCATTTGCCGGGTTACAGAAAAGGGATTCGATGTGTGTCTCCGATATGAGGGAGCTGTGTGTCCGGTGGACGTTTCCGAAAAAGTAGCTATCCTTGCCGTAGAACCGGGTAGTGGCTCATTGGGTGAATACCACCTAAAAGTAGGATTGACCCCTGAAGCATCTGTGGGTGATAACCTGTCGAATGGATATACCATAGAGTACGGGATGGATTTTTCCGGGATGCCCATGCTATATGCTGCCATGCAAACGGAAGAAGATACCATCACTTCCGTGTTGCGCATCAAAAGCCGCAATACGTTTTCTGCCACTATTTTCAAAGACCGTGAGACATCTGTCGCGCGCGAGCGGGTGCAACCCGAACAAGTCGGTTGGATGGTCGTAGGCCATGTAGTGCCGACATCGATCACCCCAATCAAGGAGGATGCCGATTATTATTATTCCTACACGACCAAAACTCTTGGACGGTTTTCAGGTTCCGCCTTTTCCAATGTTAGAATCTTGAATGTACAAGGGATGGAAGTACTGAATGTTTCTCATGAAAGTGTCGTGGATTTGTCCGGTCTTGTGCAAGGGATGTACATAATTTACATAGACAACTCTGATATTCTAAAAATCATCATCTATTAAAAACAAGAGGTATGAAAAAGAAAACTCTGACAGTATCGCTTTTTAGTCTATTATTTGGGCTGAACTGCATGGGGACTTCTACTTTTGCCTCCGACATCGGCGATGGCGAACTTCTGACCATCAAAATGTCTGCGGCAAATTTGAGTAGCCAGAATGCTTCCTCTGTTTCTGAGCTGAGGTTCAATGGTACGGGAACGAGCGAACGCCTGATTGTTTCCACTTACGATTTGATACAAGACGTAACGCTGAAGACGACTACCGGTTTTAAGGTTTACCCGGAAACCATCCCGGCAGGGGCCGAGCAGGTGGAAGTCACCGTTACATATACATCGTATCTGAGTAACCATGAAGGCAACTTGATTCTTCGTAGTGGTGATGTGCGCAACTATGTTCGCCTGATCGGCGAAGGCACGCCTCTTCCGACCAAGGACCTTTCCGCCTCTCCGGTTTACGCCGGCGGGACGGATGGGGAGATGGAGTTCGACGGGTTCTCGCCCGGGGATGACGGCTACACCGTGGAGTTCCGCGTCAGGACGGACGGCGAAGGGAAGGACTTCTACCCGTACGCGGTGACGGAGGACGGGACGGGCTTCAAGGGGTACGTCACCTCCAGCACGGTTGGGCTCTACAACAGCACCTACCAGGGGGACGGCGGCAAGCTGAGCAACCCCTCGAACGGGGGCACTTTCTACAACACGGACGGACTGTACCACACCTACCGTTACGCGGTCACCCCGGACTCCCGCGTCTTCGTGTACCGTGACGGGATCGCCATCGACACGCTCCGCACGGCGGACTTCGCGCTGCAGCCCGAGTGGTCCGTGGAGAACGGGGACGTGGTGGAGAACCTGCTGAAGAACGGGGACTTCGAGGGCGAGTGGGACTACAGCGCGAGCCGCGGTATCGTCACGCGCATCGAGGGTTGGACGGTCTACCCCTATGACCAGTACAACTCCACCCAGGAGATCGTCTCCGAGGAGCGCAGCAACGAGGTCGACCAGGACAACCACGTGCTCTCCATCGACCGCTACATGTGGAACGCCGGCTGGGCCGCCGCCGAGATCTCCCAGATCGTGGACGTCGCCCCCAACGAGGTGTACGGTTTCTCGGCCTTGGCCAAGGGCGGGATCAAGTCGGACGGCACGCAGCTGGGCTCCATCCGCATTTACGACCTCCAGAACGACGACAACCAGGAGGTCATCCCCGTGACGAGCGACAGCTACCAGACGTACGCCTGCGACTTCGAGACGCGCGCCACCACGAAGCAGGTCCGCGTGGTCTTCTACCTCGAGCGTGACTCTTGGGGTGCGAGCATCAGCAGCATGGAGGTGGACGACGCGAAGCTCACCGGCGTCTCTCGCAACGTGGCGCAGGCCGTCGGCTTCCAGAACGATGGCGCCGACGTTGCCTACTTCAGCTTCGACGCCACGGGCGCATATGCCCCCGCCATGGCTTCGCTGTCGGCCTCCTCGGACAGCCTCACCATATCGGGCACGGGTTCCACCGCGACCTTCACTGTGGACGCCTCCAACCTGGAGAACCCCATCACGCTCAAGGCCACGAGCGGCTTCGCGGTCAGCCCGACCACCTTGGACGCTGGCGCCCGTGATGCGGTGGTGACCGTCACGAACCTGACGACCCTTGCAAGGAACGAGGGTCAGGTGATCCTGCGCAGCGGGGACATGCGCTGCTACGTCCATGTGACGGGCCTCGGCACGGAGCTCCCGACCAAGGACCTTTCCGCCTCTCCGGTTTACGCTGGCGGGACGGATGGGGAGATGGAGTTCGACGGGTTCTCGCCCGGGGATGACGGCT
>CAYTPX010000015.1:18259-48239 GCA_964439955.1 uncultured Bacteroidaceae bacterium
GGCGGGACGGATGGGGAGATGGAGTTCGACGGGTTCTCGCCCGGGGATGACGGCTACACCGTGGAGTTCCGCGTCAGGACGGACGGCGAAGGGAAGGACTTCTACCCGTACGCGGTGACGGAGGACGGGACGGGCTTCAAGGGGTACGTCACCTCCAGCACGGTTGGGCTCTACAACAGCACCTACCAGGGGGACGGCGGCAAGCTGAGCAACCCCTCGAACGGGGGCACTTTCTACAACACGGACGGACTGTACCACACCTACCGTTACGCGGTCACCCCGGACTCCCGCGTCTTCGTGTACCGTGACGGGATCGCCATCGACACGCTCCGCACGGCGGACTTCGCGCTGCAGCCCGAGTGGTCCGTGGAGAACGGGGACGTGGTGGAGAACCTGCTGAAGAACGGGGACTTCGAGGGCGAGTGGGACTACAGCGCGAGCCGCGGTATCGTCACGCGCATCGAGGGTTGGACGGTCTACCCCTATGACCAGTACAACTCCACCCAGGAGATCGTCTCCGAGGAGCGCAGCAACGAGGTCGACCAGGACAACCACGTGCTCTCCATCGACCGCTACATGTGGAACGCCGGCTGGGCCGCCGCCGAGATCTCCCAGATCGTGGACGTCGCCCCCAACGAGGTGTACGGTTTCTCGGCCTTGGCCAAGGGCGGGATCAAGTCGGACGGCACGCAGCTGGGCTCCATCCGCATTTACGACCTCCAGAACGACGACAACCAGGAGGTCATCCCCGTGACGAGCGACAGCTACCAGACGTACGCCTGCGACTTCGAGACGCGCGCCACCACGAAGCAGGTCCGCGTGGTCTTCTACCTCGAGCGTGACTCTTGGGGTGCGAGCATCAGCAGCATGGAGGTGGACGACGCGAAGCTCCGTGGATACAAACGCGTATTGGAACAGCAAATCGGCTTCCAGAGCGAGGGCGCTGACATTGCTTATTTCCACTTCGACAACACGGGGGCGTACGCACCTTCCTTCCCCAGCCTGATGGTAGAAGAGTTTACCGCTATTGAAGACGTGCAGGCCGAGGGGAACAGTAGCGGCCTTCAAGCCTTCATCAACGATGGAATGCTCTTGCTCAATAATGTGGAGGAACATGCTTCCGTGATGATCTATACTACGAATGGAATTCTTGTGGCAGCTATTCCGGACTACATTCCTGATACCGGCATTGCCCTTCCCGGGCAAGGTATCTACATCGTGCTGGTTGTAGATGGCGGAAAACGCCAGACTGCGAAAGTTATTTATTGATTAACGAACTTAGAGGAGGCCGCTTTTTTCTATCTTTGCCGGAAGAAAACGGCTTCCTTTTTTCTACATAAAGAAACATGCGGGTCTTTTCTTGAAAACATGCAACGCAAGTAAGGAAAAACCTCCCAAAAAAGATGTGACAGATGAAATACTTCTTTTATAGCACCCTTCTTCTGGGTGCATTCAGCCTAAACTTGAATGCCGCATCCGGAGACATCCTTCCCGGACAAACTTGGTACGACACGAACGGCACTGCCATCAATGCCCACGGCGGCTGTGTACAATATGTCGACGGCTACTATTATTGGTTTGGCGAAGACCGTACTAATTTTACTTGCAACGGAGTCAGTTGTTATCGGTCTGCCGACCTCTACAACTGGACACGCGTAGGGCTGGCCCTCACGCCTACGGGTACCATGACGGACGAAAACGTAGACATCGCATACGGACGCACATTGGAGCGGCCGAAAGTAATCTACAACGAACAGACCGGCAAATGGGTCATGTGGATTCACTGGGAAAACGGGAGCGACTATGTGGAAGCCAAAGTCTGTGTGGCGCAGGCCGACACGGTAATAGGCCCTTATACGTTAGTCGATGTGTTCCGCCCCAACGGCAATGACTCCCGCGACCAGACCCTTTTTCTTGATACCGATGGAACTGCATATCACGTGTATTCCACCAATACGAACACCAACACCAACATCTCTCCGTTGAAACCCGACTTCCTCTCCCCAGAGGAGGCTGTGAATACCCAAATGGTAGGTAAAAAATACGAAGCTGCTTCCATCTTCAAAGCAGGTGAGACTTACTATGGGGTTTTCTCCGGTTGTACGAGTTGGGACCCTAACCGAGGGCGTTATGCTTACGCGTACGACATGATGGGCACATGGACTTATGGAAACGACTTCACGGACGATGATGGAAGTACCGGCACCAACTTCTGCATAGACGAGGGAAAAGACAAAACCTACCAGTCGCAGAGTGCCTACGTCTTTCCCGTACAGGGGAAAGAGAACTGTTTCGTCTATATGGGCGACCGCTGGAACTCCAGCAACGTAGGCACATCGACGTATGTATGGTTGCCGCTCAGCCTCCGTTCAGGCTACCCCTCCGTGCGGTGGTACGACGAATGGGACCTTTCGGTTTTCGACGATATGTACCGATACAAACGCTTGGCAGAGCTGAACGATGGGACAGAATTCTATCTGCTCGAGCGTAAATCGGACCGCATCGTCTCCCGTCCGAGGTCTTCCTTGACGCTTGAAGACGACGGGGAATCCAATGTTTGTTTCGTGCTACACACAACTGACACGCCCTATACGTACAAAATAGAAGAACTCGCCTCGGGAAATTTCATGGAGTCGGTGTTCGGGACCGTTCGATTCCAAGCTGAAAGCGACAGTGAAGCACAGGAATGGGTGCTGATACTGGAGCAAGATGGCTACTACCGCATAGAAAATGCAGCCGACGGGAACTGCCTTTCCGTATCGGGCAATGAAACTTTGGCTGGGACGAACGTTTATCTGAACTCACAAAACAAGGACATCCACCAGAGCTTTGCCCTGTATTTCGATTCTGAAGCACATGCCGACTACAAAGAAGCCGACATATACAGCTTGGCTTATATTGAGGAAAATAACAGGCTCATAGATGAGCAGAACGGTTTCTTCTCGGCGGTTTCCTCCATTGAAGAAGACCGGTCGCAGATAACCGTTTACGTTTCTTCCGACCATTCTTCCCTCTTCGTGGAGTCCGGCTTGGATATGGTTGGCGAGATTGTAGTGGTCGAACCCGGCTCGGGACGTCTCTTGTGGCATAGCGGCCCTGTCGCCATATCTTCCGGAAGCAACGCATTCACTCTTTCTGCTCCCCTCGAACGCGGGTTCTATATAGTCACTATCCGTACAACGTCCCAACAGGTATCCAAGAAAGTGCCCGTATTATGAGAAGATTGGTCTATCCAGCCTCCTTTTTCCTGCTGGGGGGATTCCTCCTTCTGGCCGATATCCCTTACTTCTTGCAGGAAACGGCCGATATGAATCCCTTCTTCTTGACCTCGGGCTATGCAGCCGAGACGATGGGGAAACCGGGTGGATGCTTAGCATATGCCGCTTCTTTCTTGACTTCCTTCTTTGCCGTGAAGTGGATCGGGGCACTGTTGCTGCTGGTACTGGCCTCTGTGCTTGCCTACGTGCAGAAGTCCGCTTTTCGCCTGCCTGCGGCAGCCGTGGGGCTTTGTTGGCTTGCTCCGTTGGCACTGCTGCTCAACTATACCCAACAAGGATATATGCTTTATGTCCTGAAGGCCCCGGGGGTAGCATTTTCCATGCCGTTGGGTATGGTTTGCACGGTAGCCCTTATAGGAATATACCTGCGCCTCCATCATATCGGGAGCAAGGTGGCATGGATGGTCATCGTGTGCGCGCCTCTGTATTATGCCATAGGGAGTTATGCCCTGATGGCGTCTTTTTCGGTATTCATTTACGAACTTTTTCTCTTTGCCAAGAACCGGTGGCGCTATGCGCTGCCGCTTCTTTTGGCTTTGCCCGCATCGGCTTTCCTCTTTCCTTTGGCTTTGTACGAACTCGGATGGATTCGTCAAAGCCTTTCTTCCTTGTATTCATCGGGGTTGCCGGATTACTTATGGACGGAAACCGAGCGCCCGTTGTGGTATCCGCTCTTGTTCGCGCTCTTTTTCCTGAATGCCTTTGTCGTCTTTGCCGCATGTCGGCAGCGAAAAGAAAGTCGTGCGAAAACCGGCCAAGGCGGCCGCCCGGCTACCGGGCATGGGTATCAACGGGTTATCGGGGTGTGCATTTTGTCCCTATATGTGCTCACCGCCTATCAGGTCTATGCGCGCACTTTCCGCGATGAGAACTATCATTGCATCCTCCGCATGAAGCACGCCGTCGAAAGGAACGATTGGCAAGCAGTGCTACAAGAAGCCCGGGATTGCGCTTCTGCCCCCACCCGCTTGCAAGTCCTCTACACCCGCTTGGCACTCCATAAGACGGGTGCAGGTGGGGATGCGTTGTTTACGTATCCTGATGGCGATACCCCATACCGCGCTCCCCGTGTCCACCAATACCTTCGCCTTGTGGGGGGGCGCGAACTCTATTATCATTATGGAAAAATAAACTACGCCTATCGCTGGTGTATGGAGGATTTCGTGGAATATGGGAAGCGTCCCGGTTATCTTCGCTGTATGGCAAAATGCGCTCTCATGAACCAAGAATTTGAACTGGCACGTAAGTATCTCGACATAATCCGCACCGTGCCCTTCCAGTCTGGGTTTGTGTCGCGCTATGAAAACTATCTGTCTCTTCCCGAACGGATAGAGGCAGATGAAGAAATGGCTGCAATCACCCGCCTGATGAACTACGAAGATATACTCGACGGCGACGGCGGACTGATTGAAGTATATCTGCTCAACAGCTTTGCCCTGATGGAAGGTGGTACCCGTGAGATGGTGGATTTATCGTTACAGTCTTGCCTCATCATGAAAGACATTGAAGGATTTTGGCCACGTTTCTTCCGGCTTCTGCCTACTTTCCAAGGGAGGAAAATCCCTACCCACTATCAGGAAGCAGCCTTGCTTTTTGCCACTCTCAGGCAAGATATAGACCCTAACGCCCTGCCCATCGCGCCGGAAATAAGAGAACGATTCGCCCGCCTTGTGGAAGTCTCCAATGCTTATGCGCAAATGGGCGATGAATACAACCGTGCAAGCCTCTATCCCAACTACGGAGATACCTATTGGTACTACTATTTCTTCATAAAGGGGCTGAAAACCAACTGAACCGTATTCCAAAAACTCCCGTATTATTATGATGCGCAACCTCATATTCTGCTTATTGCCTTTTCCCCTTTTCCTCTTTTCCTGTTCGCCCTCCGTGCCCGAAGATGCCCAGTTGCTGGAGATTCCGGCAGAAACCCTGCCCGATTATGACGGCGCTACTCTGCCGCCCAACATAGCTCCGATGAATTTCTACATTGAAGAAACGGGCGATGCCTACGTGACCCATTTTTATTCCCGCAAGAGGGATTGCTCCATTGTCGCGGAAGGAGAGACCGTCAGCCTGCCTGCAGGAGAATGGAAGCGCTTGCTCGAGGCCGCACGAGGCGACACGCTTTATACCGATATTTACGTGCAACGGGACGGGAAGTGGCAGAAGTTTCCCACGCGCTGCAATTTCATCGCACCGGAAGAAATAGACCCCTATATAGCCTACCGGCTCATCGAGCCTTCTTATGTCCTCTATGAACAGATACTGATATGCCAGCGGAACCTCACCAACTTCGAAGAGAAAGTCCTATGCGATAATGCGATGCTCTCCGAAGGTGAGAACGGCGCATGCGTCAATTGCCATGCCTTCCAAGACTATAACCGTGGTGGACGCGTACAGATGCACATACGGCAGAACCATGGCGGGACTCTCGTCACCGACGGAGGCAAGCTGAAGAAGGTAAACCTGAAGACCCCGCAGACTCTCTCTGCGGGGGTATATCCCGCTTGGCATCCGAAGAAAAACCTGATAGCCTATTCCGTGAACGAAACAGGCCAGGTGTTTCACACAAGAGATATACAGAAGGTCGAAGTCATCGACTTTGCAAGTGACTTGATACTTTACGATATCGACCAGAACAAGGTTTACGACATCGACTGCAAGCCGCACGACTTCGAGACTTTCCCGGCGTGGAGTCCCGACGGGGATATGCTCTATTACGCGTCGGCCCACTATGTGCAGGAAACGACTGACATAGATGCCGAGTTGGGGCTCAACTACCAACAGTTGAGGTACAACATCCTACGTCGCCCGTTCGATGAATCGGCCTTGAAATTCGGCTCTCAGGATACCATTTTGGATGCCGCCGTGCAGGGAAAGAGTGCTGTATTGCCCCGCATCTCGCCTGACGGACGCTGGATGCTCTTCTCTATGGCCGACTACGGGAACTTCCACGTATGGCACAAATCCTCCGACCTCTATGTCATGGATCTCACTACCCGGAATACATACCCTTTGGAGGAAGCCAACAGCAAAGAGAGCGACAGCTACCATTCTTGGTCATCGAATGGGCGGTGGATTCTCTTCACTTCCCGCCGCGATGACGGGAATTACACCCGCCTCTACATCGCTTATTTCGACCAGGCGGGCAGGGCTCATCGTGCGTTCGTGGTGCCGCAGCGGGATCCCTTCTTCTATTCCCGTTTTTTCAAGAGTTACAATGTGCCCGAATGGCTGGCAGAGCCCGTATCCTTCTCGCGCAACCAACTGGTCGATGCGGCCTTGGAGGAAGCCGTCCCCGCAGAATACGCAGGATCGGCTCTGTTCCAGCCCGATGTGCGCCAAGGAAAAACAGGGCAATCTAACGACGATATGCCCGGGGGAGGTGGCTCTGCGGAAAACAACCGGTTGCCCTATTAACGCACTTGGTGCTATCTGTGTTGGACCTACATTCCTTAAAAAAGGGGAAAGCCATGTGCCGGTGTCCCGGCCTTTTGTCCGTCTCCCGGGGAAAGCCTTGCGTCTCCTCGGGTTTTCCCTTGCATGTAATTTGCAAAAATCCTGCATCTTCCCGGGGAACGGGCTGCCTTTCCCGATTCCCCGCCTACAGGTCGAGCAGGAAGTAGAGCATGCCGGTCATGAGCTGGCTGCGCAGCTCCTCGCCGGGAATGCTCTCGAAGGGGAATCCGAGTGCGATGACCCGGGAGTCCGTGCCTTGCCAGGCAGTCCCGGCAGGTGTGCCGTTGTCGTAACAGAAGAGGGCGAAGTTTTCGTCCGAATCGGCGGCGGGTGCCACGCAGTCGGGGTCGGTTACGACGTACTGCGGGAAAGGCACGCATGCCCCTAAGGCTTCTTCTGCAATCTTCCCGCGGGAGTCAACGAGAGATAGGGGTTCCGTGGGTAAATGCCGCTTTATCACGAAAGTACGTTGCATGCCTGTTATCTGGGGGGAGCCGGGCACTTGGGCCGAAGTGGCGGGCAAGTAGTGGAGTGTCTCGGCCAGGAACTTCAGGTTGTATGCAGTAGGGGGGATGTCGGAAGCGATGTGTGCGCCGGAGATGAGCAGGGCCGGGGCTTTCTTGCCCGCCCGCGTGTTCAGGTAGGCCGTGAGGATGCTGATGAGTTCGGGGCTGAAAACACTGTAATCGGCGTTTCTCAAGCTGTAGGCTAAAGGGTCTTTCTTTTGTAGCCCGCAGGCCACGTCAATCAAGTCGAAGTCAATGGGCGAGAGGACTCCCTTCTCAAGCGCTTCGCGGCTGCATGAGACATAGCTTACCTTCCCGATGGCCTGCATGGCCTTCCCGTGGAGGTAAGGGTAGTCGAACGTGTTTCCCACGACGGCCGTGCCGGCCAGCTCGTTCCCGCTGTAGCCCCATCCGTCTGCCGTCTCCTTTCCTGCCCCGGCCCGGTTGCGCCCGGTTTGCCGCCCGCTGTAGGCGCGTTCTTCAAGGTAGGGCACGCCCGGGTCTTGGTCCAAGTCGAAGTAGGCTTCCCCGTTGCGGTCGACTACCGCAGGGGCGGATAGTCGGGTGAAGGCGTTCACGATGAGCGCACGTCGTTGCTCGTCGGGGGAGAAGTAGGCCGCCAGCGTTTCCGAGGGGAAACTCTCGCCTCCTTCGTTGGCAGCTGTAACGCGGAAACTGTAGGCTGTGCCTTCCTCTAATTTCAATTCTATGGAATGCCCGTGTACGATGGTGCCGTTGTCGAATCCCCCTTCGCCTTTCCGCGTGTAAAGGATGAATTGTTCGGCTTTCGCCGTAGGCTCTGTAGGGTCTTCCGTGGCCTCCCAGCGTAGGACGATGCTGTTCTTCTTTTCGCCGAAGGCAATGGAGAAGTTGTGTGGCGGGAGGGGTTGTACGACGTACTCTTCATCGCGTTGGTAGGCGGTGAAGCGGAGTATGGATTTGTAGATGGATCGGGCGACGTAAAACTTGAACACAGGGTCGTGCCCGAATTGCATGTCGGCAAAATTCTGGTGGGAGAACATCTCCAGAATGGCGGAGGGGACGACCGGGTTGCGCGTCTCGCTGTAGTTGCGGTCCCATAGGTAGCGCCGTTGCCACGGGGTGTTGAAGCACGCTTGCAGGTCGCTTTGCAGTTGGGTGACGAGCAGGTCGGAAAAGTCGCGTGAGGCCAGCCGGTCTTCCCCGGCAGCCAGTTTTTTGTCTTGGTAGTCGGTCGTATAGATGCTGAGCGTGCCCACAAGATCATCGTTGGTGCGGTATCCGGCATCGCTATGCACGGCCAACGACAATTCAAACGGTACGTATCCGCCCATCCCTTGGGGGTTCGAGCTGGAACCGGCGCTCAGGTAGTTGACCACCAAGGGGCGGGTGTTGATGTCGTCCGCATAGTCATTTCCCCCATCCTTGGTGTAGTACACTTCTTCCGGCATCCCGGCCCATTGGGCATAGTAGCGGGCTCCTTCGAGATAGCGTGGCAGGCCGCTTGTCGTACCGCCACGAATGATGTTGCCCATGCCTCCGCCGAACCGTACCGCGTCGGCCGTTACGACTCCCCGCTCCCGGCTCTGGTTGGTGAGCGTGACCATTCCCGAACGGTTCGTCCCCTTTTCGAAAAGGAATGTGCCGAGATAGACCCATGTGCTTCCGCCCATGCGTTGATTGACAGAGAAGTCCGTAATCCCCCCCTTGTGGTATACCCGGTAGTGGGCGTCGCTGATGCTGTTTTCCAGGCTGACGTAAGAGACGTACACTGCATAATATCCCTCTTCGGGGATGTCGGGTATCCAGCGTATAAGGGAACCTTCCTCTTTGCGCTCTGCCGGTGCCCAGCGTGCTGTCCCGGCTTGGAAAGGGTTCGTCCGGTCGGTATAGGTAGCTTGCCGTTGGGCGAATCCAGCGACCCCTTCCAGTGTGGCGAACGGTGCCGACTTCTGGGGGAGTTCAACATAGGAAGAGGCGGAGCCGAAACAGTTGTCGTTGTCCACGATGACTTCGTAAGGTTGCACATCCCTTTCCCTGGGCATGAAAACAGTGGCGCCGGCTTTTTCCAGCATGGGTATCAAATAGGGTGTAACGAAGGAGCGGGTGAATAAATCTTCCGTGGTGCAAAACAGGTTAGGGCGTTGCCATACCCATCTCCCTCCTCGCTTGTATTCCTTATAGTAACGCCCATGGCTGGCCCATAGGGCGATGTGCTTTTTTTCCATTCCGTGTTCGTAACGCAAGGGGCGCGAGAGGTTGCAGACCCAAGGGTTCTTTTCATACGTGTTGGCCTCCTTGGGGAGTAAACGGGCGCGGTCTATGTTTTTTTTCCGGTAGAGGTTGGGCACGAGTTCCTCCAGTGTGTATCCGTCAATGCGGATTTCCATGTCGTACGACTGTAGTTGTTTGGGCAGCAGCGCGCTTGTTTCTTGGTAAATCGTGTCGATTTGTCCTGGTCGCAAAGGCTGGTAGGCGAAAGAGGCGGAGAGCTCGAGGCAAACTTTTTTCTTCTTGTGCTCGATGGTGGCCGATTGTATTTTTGCCCGCAGGCTCTCGGCCAAGAGCGGGTGGCGGTAGGAATAGAAATAGGATGCCAACGAATCGGGGATAGGTTTCAGGGGTTCAGTTTCCTTGTCCTTAGGATATGAAGGCATGGCCAGGCAGCACAGGATGGACACTACGCAGGAGACAGCGGGAAGGTGCAAGGGTATTGGGAATTTGCGCATGGTGTTTTGGGTCAAAGGTGCATGGGTTTTAGTGAAAAAGGGTCGGCATCCTTCCAAACGGGGAATTTCTCACGGAAACGGGCGAGGGACGCCCGTTCTACGGACGCGGTGGCTATGGTTTCAATAGGATGGGGTAGGGAGAGGATGGCCTCTCCACGTGGGGAGACGAGGGCGGAATGCCCGTTATAGGCGAGCTGGTTTCCGTCGTTCCCTACGCGGTTTACTCCGCAGACGTAGGCTTGGTTCTCGATGGCCCGGGCAGTGAGCAAGCTGTCCCATACGTGGATGCGCGATCCTGGCCAGTTGGCGGTATAAATGGCCAAGTCGTATTCTAAGCGGTCGTTGCGGGTCCATACGGGAAACCGCAGGTCGTAGCAGACGAACAGGGCGATGCGCCATCCCCGGTAGCAGGCGATGGTGCGGGTTTGCCCGGGTGAGTAGGCTTCGGCTTCCCCTCCGATGCGGAATAAGTGGCGTTTGTCGGAATGGAAGTAACCGCCTTCTGGGGTAATCAGGAAGGCACGGTTGTGGAAACGCGCCGTGTCGCGGTCTTTCTGGGCGAAACTCCCCGCTATGGCCAGCATGTTCTCGTCGGCGTATGCCTTGAGGCGGCTTATGGTTTCCCCGCCGTCTTCTTCCGCAACGTCTTGGGGGTGCATGGTGAACCCCGTGGTGCAGGTCTCCGGGAGGACGGCCAAGTCGGAACTCCCTTTCAGGGAGGCGAGAAGGTGGCCTATCTTTTCTAAATTCTTCCTCCTGTCGTTCCAATAGATGTCTGTCTGCAACAGGCTGATTCGTAGGGTGTCGGAAGCGGGTGCCATGGCGTTTGGTTATGTGGGTGTCGGTGGAAGGGGGTGTCCTGCCCGGTCAGAGTCCTGTGGAAAAACGCTCGGGATGTTTGGCCCCGGAGCGGAATTGGTTGTAGTAGTGCTTGATGAAAGCGATCTCTTCCTCGTGTTCGCCCGTGGGGATGAAAGCGTGTTCGCCCACGATGAGCTTGTTCTTGTAGTCGATGGCGTAGAGGACTATGGGTACGTTGGCTCCCAAGGCGATGTAGTAGAAGCCGTATTTCCAATTAGAGTTCCGCTTTCTTGTCCCTTCGGGGGTAATCGCTAAGCGGAGGTTCTCGCTTTGCTTCATTTTCGCAATGGTCTGTTCGACCAAAGACGACTTTTTCTTCCGGTTTACCGGCACTCCCCCGATGGCTTTCCAGAAGTACTTGAGCGGGAAGAAGAACCATTCTTTTTTCATGAAGAAGCCAGCTTGCCGTCCGATGGCCCCATAGAACAATTCGGCGATGAGGAAGTCCCAGTTGCTGGTATGTGGGGCCACGCAAATGATGCATCTGGGAAAGTCTGGGACGGAAACCCGGTATTTCCATCCCAGCAACCGGAAAAAGATGAAGCGGCATGCCCTCTGGTACATCACGTCTTTATGACTCCTTGGCATAACAATGCTCTTGCGCCTTATTCGCTTTTCTCCTTCGGCGTTGCCCCCATCGTGCGTTGGTACTCCTCTTCCATGTATCGGTAGAGGGCGGCAGTGGTTTTCGACAAATCACTATGCCATTTCCTGAAAAAGTCCTTAGGCTTTATTCCTTTTTCCACATGGGAAATGCGGTTGCAAAAGTCTTTTCTGATTTGTAACGCTTTGTCTAAGTAGAGCCCTTTGGCATGCCTTTCCACGCTGCACTGCTTCTCAAGCAAAGACACGCAGTCGCATTCGACTTGGGTACATAGATAATTGAGTTTTTTCTTTAGGATTCTTCTTGAAGCCATAGTCTTGCTGTTTTTTAATCTGCGGATAAAAGCGAAAGTTTTCGTAAAGGTATGGAGAATATCCGGATAAAAAAACTAATTTTGCAGCAATTAAAACACGAAAAGACTTATCCGTTTATAAAATAAGAAGACAAGATGACAAAAAGCGCATTGCAGATTGCCCGGGCTGCTTATCAGCCCAAGCTCCCTAAAGCCTTGAAAGGTAGCGTGAAAGCAGTGGAGGGAAAGCCCACCCAGTCCGTAGCCGACCAAGATGCGATCAAGGCTTTGTTCCCTAACACGTATGGCGTCCCGGTGATCACTTTCGAGGAGGCGGACGGGACGGTTTCGTATCCGGCTATTAACGTGGGTGTGATTCTCTCCGGTGGCCAGGCGCCTGGAGGGCATAACGTGATTAGCGGCCTGTTCGACGGCTTGAAGAAGATGAACAAGGACAGCCGCTTGTACGGCTTTATTTTGGGCCCCGGCGGTCTGGTGGACCATAATTATAAAGAACTGACTGCTGAAATAATCGATGAATACCGCAATACGGGCGGGTTTGACATTATCGGTTCGGGACGTACCAAGCTGGAAAAAGTCGAGCAGTTCGAGAAAGGACTGGAAGTCATCCGCCAGCTGGACATCAAGGCCATCGTGATAATCGGAGGCGACGATTCGAATACGAACGCTTGCGTCTTGGCTGAATATTATGCTGCCAAGAAGTATGGTGTGCAGGTAATCGGTTGCCCGAAGACGATTGATGGCGATTTGAAAAACGAGCAGATTGAGACGAGTTTCGGTTTCGATACAGCGACGAAGGTCTATTCGGAAGTCATCGGCAACATACAGCGCGATTGCAACTCGTCGCGTAAGTATTGGCATTTCATCAAGCTGATGGGCCGCAGTGCGTCGCACATCGCATTGGAATGCGCGTTGCAAACGCAACCTAACATTTGCATCATTTCCGAAGAGGTGGAAGCCAAGAACCAGAGTCTGGACGACGTGGTGACGTATATAGCCCAGGCTGTGGCCGACCGCGCTGCTGAAGGCAACAACTTCGGGACGGTACTTATCCCCGAAGGCTTGATTGAGTTCATACCGGCCATGAAAAAGCTGATAGCAGAGTTGAATGATTTCCTGGCAGCCCATGCGGAAGAATTCTCCCATGTCGAGAAGTCGTGCCAGCGGGAATATATCATTTCTAAGTTGTCGCCGGAGAATTCGGCCATTTACGCCAGCCTTCCTGAGGGCGTGGCAAGGCAATTGACCCTCGACCGCGACCCGCACGGAAATGTGCAGGTGTCCTTGATTGAGACCGAGAAGCTCTTGAGCGACATGGTGGCAGTGAAGCTGGCGCAATGGAAGGAGGAAGGGAAATATGTGGGCAAGTTTGCCGCCCAACACCACTTCTTCGGCTACGAAGGCCGTTGCGCCGCCCCTTCCAACTACGATGCCGACTATTGCTATTCGCTTGGCTATACCGCGTCGGCTTTGATAGCGGCAGGGAAGACGGGATACATGTCGTCCGTGCGTAACACTACGGCACCGGCGGACGAATGGATAGCTGGCGGTATCCCCATCACGATGATGATGAACATGGAGCGTCGCCATGGTGAGATGAAACCCGTGATCCAGAAAGCCTTGGTGAAGCTGGACGGCGCGCCTTTCTTGGAGTATGCCGCGCACCGCGCCGAGTGGGCGAAACTTACGGCCTACGTTTATCCGGGCCCGATACAGTATTTCGGCCCTATGGAAGTGTGTGACCAGCCTACCAAAACGTTGGTTTTGGAACAAAAAGGGAGTACCGGCAATAGGTAGGATTTGAGTCCTAAGAAAACTCCGGGAGAGAACGCCGTTTCCTGATATCGGCGTTTTCCCCGGATTTTTATGTTTATTCGTCGAATGGTTGTACGGACACGGCAAAAGAAAGGACGGTCATCCCGGGTTGCCCGCATCCCCCGCGTGCAGGTTGGCTGGAAGGAGTGTGGAGTCCGCTTGTTGCTCTCACTCTTGTTCTTAGGTATTTTCTATTATTTTTTTATCCGTCCCTATGCCTATCGTTGGCGTTATGTGCCGGGGCAGGAAGGGTATGGGGTTTATGTGCCTTCGGGATATGCCGTGTACGGAATCGACATATCCCGTTACCAGAAAGATATCGATTGGGTTCAATTGGTCGATAACCAAGATAGCAAGTACCCTATTAAGTTCGTGTTCATAAAAGCTACCGAGGGGGAGACTTTCCGCGACGTGAAGTTCCAGGAGAATTTCCATAATGCCCGGCGTTACGGTTTCATACGCGGGGCTTACCATTTTTATTTGCCTGCCGTGCCTCCGGAAGACCAAGCCCGCAATTTCATTCAGGCTGTGCGGTTGCTTCCCGGCGATTTGCCGCCTGTCTTGGACGTGGAACGTCGTGGCCATTTGACAGGCGAGGAACTGAGTGGCTGCGTCAAGAGCTGGCTTCATATCGTGGAGGCGCACTATGGGGTGAAACCCATAATTTATGCTTCTTGGAAGTTTAAGGAGAATTACTTGAGTGATGCACAGTTTGACGAATATCCTTTCTGGATTGCACATTATTATGTCGATTCTGTCCGTTACCGGGGTAAGTGGAATTTTTGGCAGTATACGGACATTGCGACTATTCCGGGTATTGACGGGCATGTGGACATGAACATTTTCAATGGGACGATTGGGCAACTTTCCGATTTGACGCTTCGTTGAGGCCGGTGGTTGCGTTTTTCCCTTTTCCCGTTCTCGTTTTCCTTAGGCGTCACTTCGGTCCGGGGTATTCTTCCCGGTTTCCATTTTCGAGCAGGATGCCAGTGTTTTGCGTGTTTCCTGTGTGACATATTCTTTTTGTTATGGAAAAAAGTCGTATTTTTGCACCCATGACGGCTTCTTTGATTGTACCTTTCGGGGGAAGTGGCCGGAGGAGATTGGACTAAGCGCATAATAGGAAAACAAAAATAATCAGAATGAGTTACAATTTATTGAATGGGAAGCGGGGCATAGTGTTCGGCGCCCTGAATGAGAATTCCATAGCTTGGAAAGTAGCTGAACGTGCTGTCGAAGAAGGTGCTTCTATCACGCTTTCCAATACCCCAGTGGCTGTGCGCATGGGGCAGGTGGACGAACTGGCGAAGAAATTGAATGCCGAGGTCATTGCCGCTGACGCCACACGGGTTGAGGACTTGGAAGTGGTGTTCAGTACTTCGATGGAAATCTTGGGCGGGCCGGTGGATTTTGTCTTGCACAGCATCGGTATGAGCCCGAATGTGCGTAAGAAACGCACGTATGATGATTTAGATTATTCCCTTTTGGAGAAAACGCTGGATATTAGTGCCATCTCTTTCCATAAAATGTTGCAAGTGGCCAAGAAGATGGGGGCTATTGCCGATTATGGGAGTGTCGTGGCTTTAAGTTATGTGGCAGCGCAACGCACGTTGTTCGGCTACAATGATATGGCTGACGCTAAGGCCATGCTGGAAAGCATCGCACGCAGTTTCGGCTATATCTACGGGCGTGAACACCATGTCCGCATCAACTGTGTCAGCCAAAGCCCGACCCAGACGACGGCCGGCAGCGGAATCAAAGGGTTCGATTCGCTGATGGATTTTTCCAACCGCATGTCTCCGTTGGGAAATGCCACGGCTGACGAATGTGCGGATTATTGTATTACGCTTTTCTCCGACTTGACTCGAAAAGTAACCATGCAGACCCTTTTCCACGACGGCGGCTTCAGCAGCATGGGCATGAGCCTGCGCGCCATGGACCAGTACGAGAAAAGTTTCGACAAATATCGTGACGAGAACGGAAACATAATCTATGGATAAGAATATCCGTAATTTCTGTATCATCGCACATATTGACCACGGGAAGTCTACCTTGGCTGATCGTCTTTTGGAATATACCCATACGCTTGACATCACGGAAGGGCAAATGCTCGATGATATGGATTTGGAAAAGGAGCGTGGCATTACGATCAAGAGCCATGCTATCCAGATGTTGTATGAGCGTGACGGGCAGACCTATACGTTGAACTTGATAGATACGCCGGGGCATGTGGACTTTTCCTATGAGGTGTCGCGTTCCATTGCTTCATGTGAGGGAGCGTTGCTTATCGTGGATGCGAGCCAAGGTGTGCAGGCGCAAACGATTTCCAATCTTTACATGGCTATTGAGCATGACTTGGAAATCGTGCCCGTGATTAATAAATGCGATATGCCTTCGGCCATGCCGGACGAGGTGGAAGACGAAATTGTCGAGTTGCTCGGATGCCGTCGCGAAGAGATTATACGTGCTTCGGGAAAAACGGGTATGGGCGTGCAGGAAATACTGGATGCGGTGGTTGACCGGATTCCTGCTCCGGGGGGTGATGAGAATGCCCCTTTGCAGGCTTTGATATTTGATTCGGTTTTCAACCCTTTCCGGGGGATTATTGCTTATTTCAAGATAGAAAATGGTACAATACGCCAAGGGGAAAAAGTAAAGTTCTTCAATACTGGCCGGGAATATGAAGCCGATGAAATAGGGGTGTTGAAGATGGACTTGGTGCCCCGCCCGGAGTTGGGCACGGGTAATGTCGGTTATATCATCAGCGGTATTAAGACTTCCAGCGAAGTACGCGTGGGGGATACGATTACAAGTGTCGAGCATCCCTGTGCGCAAGCTATAAGCGGTTTTGAAGATGTAAAACCTATGGTTTTCGCGGGAGTCTATCCTATAGCTCCTGAGGACTATGAGAACTTGCGGGCTTCTCTTGAGAAACTGCGTTTGAACGATGCTTCCCTCACGTTCCAGCCCGAGAGTTCCTTGGCTTTGGGTTTTGGTTTCCGCTGCGGATTCTTGGGTTTGCTCCACATGGAAATCGTGCAAGAACGCTTGGATCGGGAGTTCAATATGGATGTCATCACGACCGTCCCGAATGTTTCCTATATGGTGTATGACAAGCATGGGCATGCAGAGGAGATACATAATCCGGGGGGAATGCCAGAACCGACCCTTATTGACCATATTGAAGAGCCATTCATTGCCGCGACAGTAATCACTTCGGCAGATTATATAGGCCCCATAATGACCCTTTGCTTGGGTAAGCGTGGCGAATTGGTCAAGCAAGAATACTTGAGCGGCAACCGGGTGGAACTGCACTACAATATGCCCTTGGGAGAGATTGTGATAGACTTTTACGACAAGCTGAAGAGTATTTCCAAAGGATACGCTTCATTCGACTATCACCCCAATGGCTTCCGGCTTTCCAAGTTGGTGAAACTGGATATCTTGCTTAACGGCGAATCGGTCGATGCGCTTTCGGCCTTGACACACGTAGACAATGCCTATGGGTTGGGCAAGCGTATGTGTGAAAAACTGAAAGAACTTATTCCCAGGCAACAGTTTGATATAGCCATCCAAGCCGCCATCGGCTCCAAAATCATTTCTCGGGAAACAATAAAAGCTGTGCGGAAAGACGTGACGGCTAAATGTTATGGTGGAGATATAAGCCGTAAACGCAAACTGCTCGAGAAGCAAAAAAAGGGGAAGAAGCGCATGAAGCAGATAGGTAACGTAGAAGTTCCGCAAAAGGCATTTCTTGCAGTGCTCAAATTAGACTAATCTACTACGATAAAAACGATAAAGGAAATGGATAATTTCATTTTTCAAAATCCGACCCGCCTGCTTTTTGGGCGGGGGATGATTGCCCGTTTGGCGGAGGAGATACCTGCGGGTAAGAAAATCATGCTGACTTTCGGTGGCGGCAGTGTAAAGAAAAACGGGGTGTACGACCAAGTGGTTTCCGCACTGAAAGGCCGCGATTTCGTGGAGTTCTGGGGCATAGAACCCAATCCGAAGATAGAGACTTTGCGGAAAGCCGTAGAATTAGGCAAAAAGGAAAAGGTCGATTTCCTATTGGCCGTTGGCGGCGGTTCAGTAATCGATGGGACAAAACTAATCGGTGGCGGCCTCCTTTACGATGGTGACGCTTGGGATTTGGTGAAGAAAGGCTGTTTTTCGGAGACAGTTCCCGTAGCTTCCGTTTTGACCCTTCCCGCCACGGGTTCGGAGATGAACTATAACGGGGTCATCTCATGCTTGGAGACAAAAGAGAAGTTTGCCTTTGTTTCGGCCCACCCTGTCTTTTCCATCTTGGATCCGGTAACGACATTCACCCTGCCCGGCCATCAGTTGGCTTGCGGTCTGGCTGACACGTTTGTACATGTAATGGAGCAGTATATGACTTGCCCTGTGGGGCAGTCGCGCCTCATGGATCGCTGGGCAGAGGGAATCTTGATAAGTTTGGTGGAAATCGCTCCTGAAATTATGGCTTTCTCCAAGAAAAAGGATGAGGCTGTTGCCCTCTCTGAAGAGGAATTGCAGAAGGAATACGATTTGATGGCTGATTTCATGCTGAATGCGACGATGGCGCTCAATGGTTTCATAGCCATGGGCGTGCGCCAAGATTGGGCTACGCACATGATTGGCCATGAGATTACCGCCCTTACCGGCTTGACCCATGGAGAAACGTTGGCCATTGTGTTGCCCGCCTTGTTGCGCGAATTGCTGGGGCAGAAGCGCGCCAAGCTCCTTCAATATGGCGAGCGTGTGTGGGGTGTGTCGGCAGGCCCCCTCGACAGTCGTGCCCTTACGGCCATCCAGCATACGGAGGATTTCTTCCGCTCGCTTGGCCTGCGTACCCGCCTCACCGAGTGCGTGGACGGAGATGAGGCTTTGCAAATAATCAGTGAGATTTCCCGTCGTTTCACGGAGCGCGGCGTGGCATTCGGCGAGGAGGCCAATGTGGATGGGGCCGTAGCCCGTGCCATTTTGGAGCGGGCCAAGTAAAGGCCAGTTCCCTTAGGCTTTATATATAAGGAATAGGGTAGGGCGCTTGCCGAGGTCGGGCAGGTGCCCTTTCCATTGGGCGCAGGTGCGTGTGCAGACTGTCTCGCCAGGACAAGTCAGCTCCGTTGCGATGCAGAGCCGTGTCTGCGGGCGGCAGTTGGCCACAATCTCTTGCGCCAGGCGGTTGTTGCGGTAGGGAGTTTCTATGAATATTTGCGTTTCGTCTTCCGCGTAGGCCCTTTGTTCCAGTTGCTTGAGCCGGCGGATGCGTTCCCCTTGGCCTATGGGCAGGTAGCCATGGAAGGCGAAACTCTGCCCGTTGAATCCCGAGGACATCAGTCCCAGCAGGATTGACGACGGGCCTACGAGTGGCACGACTTTAAGCCCTTTTCTCTGTGCTTGCTCCACTATGTCGGCCCCCGGGTCGGCCACGGCCGGGCAGCCCGCCTCGGAGACCAGCCCGATGCTCTCCCCTTTTTCCAAGGGGAGCAGGTACTTGCTGATTTCCTCAGGATGGTTCTCCCGTGTATGCTTGTCTATGGGGTAAAAAGTCAATGCCCCGATGTCGATGTCGCGGTCGGCTTGTTTCAAAAAGCGGCGTGCCGAGCGCACGTCCTCCACGATGAAGTGGCGTATTTGGCGTATGATGCCGATGTTCCGTGCGGGCAGGACTTCGGCGGGAGGCATGTCGCCGAGGGGTACGGGTATCAAGTAGAGTGCGGGAATCATGGGAGTCTGTGTGTTTTTTGGGGTATCGGAAAGGGGGAATTATCCAAACAGCAGGCGGAAAGCCTGTTCCACCTTGCGTACGGGACAAAGCCCAATGTCCGGGAATTTGCCTTGGTCGAGGTTGCGGAAGTTCTGCTCGGGCAGGATGAATGTCTTGAATCCTAACTTCCCGGCCTCCGCGATGCGTGCCTCGATGCGTGCTACCGGGCGTATTTCGCCGGAGAGGCCTATCTCGCCGGCCATGCAGGCGGACGCATCGACGGGGCTGTCCATGTTGGACGATAGTATGGCGGAGAGGACGGCCAAGTCAGCAGCCGTGTCGCCGATGCGCAAGCCTCCGGCCATGTTGAGGAAGACATCTTTCTGCATGAGTTTGAATCCTACCCGTTTCTCCAGCACCGCAAGGAGCATGTTCATGCGGCGTAGGTCGAAGCCTGTGGCGGAACGCTGGGGAGTGGCGTAGGCGGCGCTGCCCACCAATGCCTGCACTTCCACCATCAGGGGGCGTATCCCTTCGATTGCGGAGGCGGTGGCGATGCCGCTCATGCTTCCCCGGTCGGCGGTGAGGAGCAGTTCCGAGGGATTCTCCACCTGCCTCAGCCCCGCCTGCTGCATCTCGTAGATGCCTAACTCGGCACTGTTCCCGAAACGGTTCTTGGTAGTCCGCAAAATGCGGTACATGTGGTGCGGGTCGCCTTCGAACTGGAGCACCGTGTCCACGATGTGTTCCAAAATCTTAGGCCCGGCCAGCGTGCCCTCTTTCGTGATATGCCCGATGAGCAATACCGGCGTGCCGCTATCTTTGGCATATTTGAGTATGGCGGCGGCGCATTCGCGCACTTGCACGATGCTTCCGGCAGCCGACTCCTGGCTTTCCGTCGTGATTGTCTGTATCGAGTCGATGACGAGCAGCCCGGGCTGTATCACGCGCACCTGTTCGAAGATGGCTTCCAGCGAGGTTTCGCACAAGATGTGTATTTCGTCCGGGAAGTAGCCTCCGTTTCCCCCCGCCAGCCGGTCTGCCCGTAGTTTGAGTTGCCGGGCGCTTTCTTCGCCCGATACGTAGAGCACGCGCCGCCCGGGGAGGCGCAGGACGGTCTGCATGACCAGCGTCGATTTCCCGATGCCCGGTTCGCCGCCCAGCAAGACGAGGCTTCCGGGCACGAGCCCGCCGCCCAACACGCGGTTCAGCTCCGTGTCGTTCAGGTCGATGCGCGGCTCGGCGGCAGCGTCTATCTCTTGCAGGCGCACGGGGTGCTTCGTCCCCTGCCGGGGTGTCCCCGCGCCCTTGGCCGTGCTTTGCCACGCCGGCACGCGTGAGGCGGCCTCTTTGTGGACGGCCACTTCCTTGAGGCTGTTCCAAGTGCCGCATGCCGGGCATTTCCCCAGCCATTTCGGCGAGTCATACCCGCACTGGGTACATACGTAGGCTACCTTCTCTTTCGGCATGGGGGCTATTGTTTTTGCGCTTCCCCCCGTTCCAACCCTTCCTTGCGCACGCGCAACATGGCGCATACCTCGGCCTTGAGGTAAGGGAGCGCGATGAGGTGGTAGTCGCTGTATGCCGGGTGGAGCACGACGAGCGAACTGCTTTGCAGCGTGATCCCGTAGTGCTTCTCCAGGATATACCGGTAGAGGCTTTGCTGGAGGGCGTAGTGGTAGTAGGAGGTATTGTCGATGTGGGCAATCGGGGTGTAGGCTTTCTGCCCGGAGCGGCATTCCTTGATGACTTTGCCTTTTGGCCCGATGAGCTTGCTGCTGCGCTTCCAGTCGTACATGCGGTACTGGCCGTCGCGCTTCTCCAGCAGGTCTATCGTCCCGGCTATGTGGTGCTCTTCGTCGTAGATGCTCCATTCCGTGCGGAACGGGTTCAGATCAGGGTGTTCGCGGTGGAACTTCAGGAACAAGGGGAAGGCCTCCCCGTCCGTCCCGCAGGGCGTCCCGAGCAGGTATTGCTCGATGTCGTGGTGCAGGCGTGTGCCTTGTTCGGCGGCGAGCTGGCCCTTTTTCCGCCAGCGCGCGATGAGTTCTTCCGGCGTGCACCGCTCTGCGGCGGCTTTCCGGCGTGCCCAGTACTCCATGTCGAACTGCGGGAAAAATCCGGAGAGGAAGGTTGTTACCGATTGGTAGCGGATTCCGCCCACCATATATATATGTCCTTCCGGCTCGAAATGGATGAAGGAGTCGCGCGGGTGGGCGTTTTGTTCGTTGAAGTCCATGTATCTTCTTTCTTTTTTCGGGAGGTATGCTTTTGGTCTCGGAGGGCAAAGGTAGCAATTTTGGGGCGATGTGCGGCGTTTCCCTTGCCCCTTTTTCGCTTTTCCCATGCCGTTTCCCGGGAGAAGTGCCGCCACTTTTCCCGGGAAACGGCGGCACTTCCTGCCCCTCCCGGCAAATGGAATACCTACATGTGGGGATTGTGTGGGTGCAATACGTAGGATATTCCTATTTAAGAAATAGCATAAAATGGTGATTTTTTTGACCTTTATTATTCAATACTTTTGCATCGGATTTTAAAAACGTAAAAAGATTGTTGGAAGAATGAATATAGGTAAGATTTTAGTGCCCTTCCTCATTTCCTGTTTTTTGCTCAGTTTCCCCCTCTCGGCCCAGCGCCACGGGCGGAACCACCACGGCAAGAAGCCTGCGGAGGTCGTGGGGCTTGTGTTCAACGACAAGGGGAAGCCGGTGGCAGGGGCGACGGTTTACTTGGGTGGTACGGCCCATGCTGGTGAGACCGACAAGAAAGGGAGCTTCAAGCTCCAGGCCGATACCGGACGGTACGTGCTCGTTGTGGTGGCCGACGGCTGCAAGACCTTGGAAGAGGAAGTACGCTTGGCGGCCGGCAGGCCACTCAAGTTGAGGCTCCAGCTGGAGGCCAGCCAAGAGCAGCTTGACGAACTGGTCGTCACCTCCAGCCGTGTCAGCCAAGTGCGCCGCTCGGCCTTCAACGCGGTGGCCATCGATACGGAAAGTATGCTCAATTCCACGAAAAACCTCAGCGACGCGCTGGCCAAGGCGCCGGGCATGAAGCTGAGGGAGTCGGGCGGGGTGGGTTCCGACCTGGCGGTCACGATGGACGGCTTCACGGGGAAACACGTGAAGGTCTTCATCGACGGGGTTCCGCAGGAAGGCGTCGAGGGCGGCACCTTCGGGCTAAACAATATTCCCGTGAGCTTTGCCGAGCGGATTGAAGTGTACCGGGGCGTTGTCCCCGTGGGTTTCGGCACGGACGCCTTGGGCGGTGTCGTGAACATCGTGACCAAGAAGAATCGGGCCAGCTGGTTTTTGGATGCGTCTTACTCCTATGGCTCGTTCAACACGCACAAGTCGAACATAGCCTTCGGGCAGACGTTCAAGAACGGCTTTACTTATGAGATAAGCGCCTTCCAAAACTATTCCGACAACGACTATTATGTGGACGCGCCGGTGAAGAATTTCGAAACCGGGGCGATTGACGTGTCCGCTCTTGAGCATGTAAAGCGTTTTAACGACACGTACCACAACGAGGCCGTCGTGGCAAAGGCCGGCATCGTGGGCAAGTCGTGGGCCGACCGCCTGATGTTGGGCTTCACCTACTCCCACATGTACAAGGAAATCCAGACCGGCGTGCGGCAAAAGACCGTCTTCGGCCAGAAGCACCGCAGGGGATACACGCTGATGCCTTCGCTCGAGTATTCAAAACGCGACCTCCTTGTCGAAGGGCTGGACGTGGTATTCACGGCCACCTACGACCGGAACGCGGTGACCAACATCGATACGGCCAGCGTGTACTACAACTGGCGGGGCGAAACGTCCGCGAACAAGACGGGCTACGGCGAGCAAAGCTACCAGCACTCGCGGGCCGACAACGACAGTTGGAATACGACCTTGACGCTGAACTACCGCCTCGGCACGTGGCACCTCTTCACGTTCAGCAATACGTTCAATGCCTTCCACCGCAGCAACACCTCCTTCCTGGCTGCCGTGGAGCAGGAAGACGCGATAGCCAAGGAGACATCGAAGAACATCGCCGGGCTTTCCTACCGCTTGATGCCCTCTGATCGGTGGAACGTGTCGGTCTTCGGCAAGCACTACCACCTCTACGTGGCCGGCCCCATGGCGGAAACCTCCACGCAAAGCTCGTATGTGCGCACAAGCCGCTCGCTCAACAGCCTGGGTTACGGCGTTACGGCCACTTACTTCCTGCTGCCCGGCCTGCAGGCCAAGTTCTCTTACGAGAAGGCCTACCGTCTGCCGACGATTGACGAAATGTTCGGCGACGAGGACATGGAGAGTGGCGACCTGACCATCAACCCCGAAAACAGCGACAACCTCAACTTCAACTTGAGCTACAACCATACTTTCGGGCGCCACTCCTTCTACGTGGAAGGAAGCCTCATCTACCGCGACACGAAGGACTACATACAGCGCAACATCGTGAGCCTGAGCGGCAACCGCGAAGGGGCGAGCTATACGAACTACGGCAAGGTCCTGACCAAGGGCTACAGCTTCTCCCTGCGCTACGACTTCGCCCGCTGGGCCAGCGTGGGGGGAAACTACACGCAGATTGACGTGCGCGACAACGAAAAGTCGCAGATCGGCAGCGACGGCTCGGTGGCCAACCTGGCTTACAAGGCGCGCATGCCGAACGTGCCCTACCGCTTTGCCGACATGGACGTGAGCCTCTATTGGCCCGGCTTGGGGAAAGAGGGAAACTTGCTCACGCTGACCTACGAGGGGCAATACACCCACAGCTTTTCCTACATATCGGAAGTCATCGGTGCCACGAACGGGGATTACCTTGTGCCCGACCAGTTTGCGCACAACCTGACGCTCTCGTACAGCATTTGCCGCGGGCGTTACAACTTCTCTTTCGAGTGCCGCAATTTCACCAACGAGAAGCTCTACGACAACTTCAGCCTCCAGAAGGCCGGGCGGGCATTCTACGGGAAAATCCGCGTATGCTTCGGGGGCTGACGGAGGGGCAACCCATGGGAAGGCGCAGCGCTTCCCGCGGAAACCGCCAATACTTTCCTAATAAACACAATGCACTTTTAACCAATTCACTTACTATACAAATCCAAAAAGATGAAGAATTGTTTTTTCACATTGTTAATGCTTTCTGCGATAGGCGGGGCATTTTTGACAGCTTGTACTGAAGATGACGACAATCTCGACGGCATCACTGATACCTCCGATAGTGGGGATTCCGATGACGACAGCACTTTGACTTCGGTTTCAGGAAGCACGGTAACTCGCTATGTGATAGCGGCCACCACGTCGAGTTCCGGCACGGAAACCGACGTGCTCCTCGTGGCTACCCGTTTGGACAGCGGCACCATCACCACCGTGGGCAATGGCTTGCAGAACGACGGGGCTACCTATTGGGCCTTCAACCAAGAGAAATACCTCTATGCGCTGAACTACCACCAAGGAAACAGCGGTACCACGCAGTCGTTCTACCTCAACTCGAGCAACAGCCTCACGAAGCGGAGCTTGGAATACGAAGTGAGCCGCTTTACGACTTGGGGCAATTATGACAACTACATCATGACCACTTCCACCGGCGACGGCCTCCTTACAGCTGATGAGAATGGGTATATCCCGCAATCCATCATAATTTCTTATCTCAACACGGAGGCCCAGACCCATACCACCAACGATACGGGCGACGAAGCTTACCGCTCCGAGAATTACCTGGGCACGGGAGAGTATGTCACCTTGGCCGGCTTGGAACAAGTGGACGAGAAAATCTACAGTGCGGCAATCCCCATGGGATTAAGCCAGTATGGCACGAAATATGGCGACGGCCAGTGGGTGCGCGAGGGTTTCGAAGATTTGATTAAGACAGAGTCCGGCGGCTCAAACAGCGCCTCCTACGACGTAGACGAACTGCAGTACACGCAATATCCCGACTCCTGTTATATCGTAATCTTTGACGACCAGACGCTTACCACGAAGAAGATTTTGCGTACCGGCCAGATAAGCTACGCTTGCGGGCGCAACCGTTCGCAATACTACCAGATGCTTTGGCTGGCCGACGACGGGTATGTCTATGTTTTCTCGCCGAGTTATGCCAAACAGATGAGCGATGAGCGCCAGCAGACCGTGCTCCCGGCCGGAGTCATCCGCGTCAATACGCAGACGGAGGAAATCGACCCCGATTATTACTGCAACTTGGAGGAACTGTCGGGAGGACCGTCGTTCATACGTTCTTGGTATATAGGCGGAAACTACTTCCTTTTGCAGATGTACAACGTCGCTTTCCCGGCTACGAGCAGCGATCTCACGACAAACTCCCTCGCCATCTTCGACGCGCAGGAGAAGAAGCTCACGACGGTTGAAGGCTTCCCCGAGACGCTCTCTTCGATTGGCACCACGCCCTACATGGAAGATGGGTATGCCTATGTCGCCATATCGACCACCGATGACTATCCTGCGATCTACAAGATAGACCCTTCCACGGCACAGGCCTCCAAGGGACTGGTCGTTCAGGCCACGTCGTTGGACGGGCTGGGTAAGCTTGCCGCCCAATAGTATCGCCGCGGGTTCGCTTTATACGATTTCTCATTGGCGGGGAAGCCGGACTCCTTTCCGACGGAGTCGGCTTCCCCTGTTAAAAAAGACCGGACTGTTATGAAAAAGCTATTTCTCAAACTCCATTTGTGGCTCTCCGTCCCCTTTGGCATCGTGGTGTTCCTGGTATGTTTCTCGGGCGCGATGTTGGTTTTCGAGAAGGAAGTCACGGAACTGGTGCAGCGCGGCTTGTACCGCGTGGAGCCGCCTGCGCCCGGCGCGCAGCCCCTCCCCATGGATGAGCTGGCGCGCAGGGTGGAAGCCAGGTTGCCCGGGGGGGAGACGGTGAAAGGGATTGCCGTACTGCCCGGCCAGGGATATGCCTATCAGGTGACGCTTTCCAGCTCCGGGCGGGACTTCTTGCTGGTCGATCCCTATACGGGCGTGGTGCAGGGCAAGTCTGAACGCCCGGCCTTCTTCCTCTTCATGTTCCGCCTCCACCGCTGGTTGCTGGACAGCCGCCCGGCGGGGGACGACGGGGGCGTGTTCTGGGGGAAACTCGTGGTGGGCGTTTCCACCTTGCTCTTTGTGGTCGTGCTCATTACCGGCGTCGTCATTTGGTGGCCGCGCACGCTGAAAGGGCTTAAGAACGGGTTGAAGATATTCTTCTCCCAAGGGAAGTTCCGTTTCTGGCACAGCTTGCACGTGGCGGGCGGCATGTATGCCTTGCTTTTCCTCCTGCTGATGGCGCTCACGGGCTTGACTTGGTCGTTCTCGTGGTACCGAAACGGCTTCTATGCCCTGTTCGGCGCGGAAGTGAGCCAAGGGTCTGGCCACGGGGCTTCTTCCCCGGGCGGGCGGGACGCCGCCCGGGGTAACCAGGGCGCAGCCCGTGGTGGCCGGGAGGCTGGCCAAGGCGGGCGGGAAGCCTCGCACCGCCATGCGGGGACTGACTTCTCCCATTGGCAGGACGTCTACGAACGTTTGGCCGCAGAGCATCCGGACTATGTGAAAATACAGGTGCTCGACGGGACAGCCGTTGTCTCCAGCAACCGTTGGGGCAATACGCGTGCTTCCGACCGCTACCGCTTTGACCCGCGGAACGGGGAGGTCTTGGGCGCGACGCTTTACCGCGACGGGGAGAAAGCCTCGAAGATGCGCGGGTGGATCTATTCGCTCCACGTCGGCAGCTGGGGCGGGATGCTCACCCGTGTGCTCGCCTTCTTGGCCGCCTTGCTGGGGGCGAGCCTTCCGCTCACGGGCTACTATCTTTGGATACGCCGCTTGTATAAACGCAAGGGGAAAGGGAAGGCCTGAACCGCCCTTCATCTTTTTCCCGTGGATTGCCCCGGATGGCCGTGACGGCGCGGCCTCCGGGGCTTTTCCGTGCAGGCCGGGGCGGGGAAAGGCACGGCGCTTTCTGCCCATTCCCCCTGCGCTCTTGGGCGGAAGCCTTGGCGCTTTTCCTGCTGTCCCTGCCGCCGTGCGGGCCGCGGGCGGGCGCTCCCGTTTCCGCGCGCTTGGCGGAGAGAACGAAAAAACCGTGTCCCGCTGTGGGTTATGTGGCAGGAAATCCCTACTTTTGCGGCATTGGACAATCACTAACGATAAGCAATTTGCCCTTGAAAACGAAAGAGTCTCGTCGGCGGAGCCCGGCTTTCATCCGCCATTTCGTCTGGTTCGTCTGGATTTTGTTCTTCTTGTTGCTTGCGCTCTGCACGCTTTTGTTCATGGCCATCGCAAAAGGCTGGATAGGCTATATGCCTCCGGTCGAGGAGTTGCAGAACCCCCAATACAAACTCGCCTCGGAGGTCATATCGGCCGACAACAAAGTGCTTGGGACGTATTCGTTCAGCAAGGAAAACCGCGTTTATGTCGGCTATGACGAACTGCCCGCCTCACTCGTCGAAGCCTTGATCGCCACGGAGGACATCCGTTTTTACGGCCATTCGGGCATTGATTTCCGTTCATTGGCAAGGGCGGTCATCAAGCGCGGCGTGTTCCACCAGAAAAACGCGGGCGGGGGCAGCACCATCACCCAGCAGCTCTCCAAGCAGCTTTACTCCCCTCCCGCGGACAGCTATGCCGAACGGCTCTTGCAGAAGCCCATCGAGTGGGTAATTGCCGTAAAACTGGAGCGTTTCTATACGAAGCCGGAGATAATCACCCTCTATCTTAACAAATACGACTGGGGTTACAGTGCCGTGGGCATACGGAACGCGGCAATGACTTATTTCGGGAAAGAGCCGAAAGCCCTGAAAACGGAAGAGGCGGCCACGCTCGTGGGAATGTGCCAGAACTCTTCGCTCTTCAACCCCGTCCGGCGCAACGAACTCACGAGGAAACGCCGCAATATCGTGCTCGCCCAGATGGAAAAGGCCGGTTACCTGACTGCCGCGCAGAGCGATTCGCTGCAGGCCATGCCGCTCAGCCTGAATTTCCGCCCTGCCACCCACAGGGACGGGCTGGCCACTTATTTCCGCGAGTACCTCCGGCTCGTCATGACCGCCAAGAAACCGAGGCGGGAGAATTACGCTTCCTGGCAAGACCAGAATTATTATGAGGATTCCCTCGCATGGGAGACTAATCCGCTCTATGGCTGGTGTGCGAAAAACAAGAAACGGAACGGCGACAACTACAACCTTTATACCGATGGGTTGAAGATACATACGACCATTGATTCCCGCATGCAACAGTATGCCGAGAATGCGGTGAAAACGCATCTTGGCGGATACTTGCAGCCCCTCTTCGACCGCGAGCAGCGCGGCAAGCCGCTTGCTCCCTATACGAACCTATCGGCCGCCCAGGTGGAGGAGGCGCTCGATCGTTCCATGCGGCAGAGCGACCGCTACCGCCGCATGAAGAGGGCAGGATTCGGGGAGGAGGAGATAAAAGATTTCTTCAACACGCAGGAAGAGCCTATGTCGCTCTTCACGTGGGACGGCATGCGTGACACGACACTCACGCCGATGGACTCCATACGGTACTACAAACGCTTCCTGCGCGTGGGCATGCTCTCCATGGAGCCCCTCACCGGCGCGGTCCGTGCCTATGTAGGCGGCCCCGATTATGCCTATTTCCAGTATGACATGGCCATGCGCGGGCGGAGGCAAGTAGGCTCTACCATGAAGCCGTTTGTCTATTCGCTGGCCATGGAGCACGGGATGACGCCTTGCGACCAAGTGCTTTGCAAGCCTTATACCATAGGGGAATGGAGTCCGCGCAATTCTTCGTCGGCGCGGCTGGGCGAGTATGTCACTTTGCGCTGGGGGCTTTCGCAGTCGAACAACTGGATCACGGCCTACCTGATGACGCGCCTCAGCCCTTTCGAGCTGGTCAATCTGGTGCATTCCTTCGGGGTCGTAAACCGCAATCTCTACCCGAGTGCGGCTTTGAGCCTGGGCCCGTGTGAGATATCGGTGGCCGAGATGGCAAGCGCCTATACGGCTTTTGCGAACAAGGGGCTGCGTTGCGCCCCACTTTTGGTGACGGAGATAGAAGACGCCTCGGGCAATATCGTGGCGCGCTTTACCCCGCAGCAGAACGAAGTGCTCAGCGCGCAGAGTGCCCAGAACATGCTTTCCATGCTGGTGGCCGTGGTAAATGAAGGCACGGGACGGCGTGTGCGCCGCTATACGCAGTGCCAGGCTGGCGGTAAGACGGGAACTTCGCAGAACCATTCCGACGGTTGGTTCGTGGGGTTCACCCCTTCCCTTGTAACAGCCTGTTGGGTGGGAGGTGAAGACCGGGACATCCATTTCCGTTCGATGGCTATGGGGCAGGGTGCTTCGATGGCGCTCCCGCTTTGGGGGCTTTACATGAAGCAGGTTTTTGCCGATGGGACGCTTCCTTATAGTGAGGATGAAACCTTTGCGACTGGCGTGGAAGGCATCTGCCAAGGCGATTCTATCGTGGAGGAATTGCCGTTGGGTATAGATACGATTATTATTGAGAATTAGTATTACCCTGCCCCGCCTTATGGGAGGCGGGGCAGGGATTTTGGTTGGTAAAGCCTGTAAGTCGTAGGAGTTGCGTCCGTCTTTGCCGCAACCCATGCAGGGTTGATGAATTTTTGGGGCATATCGCATCCCCTCCTATGGCTAAAAAACAAATTGGAAGGAATCCCATAGGAAAAGACCCCTTCCAATTTAGAGTGATCGCGACAGGATTCAAACCTGTAACCTTCTGATCCGTAGTCAGATGCT
>CAYTPX010000016.1:0-40859 GCA_964439955.1 uncultured Bacteroidaceae bacterium
TTTCCCGAGAAGCCTTATGCCTTTTCCGGAAACCCGCAAGGCTTTTTCCAAAAGCCACAAGGCGGGAATCAGGAACGAAAATCGTATCTTTGCCCGCATGAGCAACCTTTTTGCAAATCCCTTCCCCGCCCCGCCCCTTTCCGGCGGCCCCGCGCAGGCACTCACCCTGCGCCAGCTGAACGGGCTGGTGCGGCAAACGCTGAAAGGCTGCTTCCCCTCCCCCCTATGGGTGCAAGCCGAAATCAGCGAGCTGCGCGTGGCTTCCAACGGGCATTGCTACTTGGAGCTTATCGAGAAAGACCCTTCGTGCCGGACCCCCTCGGCCAAGGCGCGGGGCATCGTATGGGCCCGCCAATGGCCCGGGCTGAAGTCCCGGTTCGAGGAAGCCACCGGCCAACAACTCGCGCCGGGGCTTAAGATACAGGCAGAGGTGACGGTGGAATTCAGCGAGATATACGGGTACAGCCTTACCCTCGTCGGCATCGACCCCGCCTACACCTTGGGCGACCTCGCCCGCCGCCGCCGCGAAATCCTGCACCGGCTGGAGGAAGAAGGAGTGCTCACCCTCAACAAGGAGTTGCCCCTGCCGCCCAGCCTGCAACGCATCGCCATCGTTTCCTCCGCCACCGCCGCCGGCTACGGCGACTTCCTACGCCAACTGGAGGAAAACCCCTACCGGCTGGCCTTCCGCACCGAGCTATTTGCCGCCACCATGCAAGGGGAAGGGACGGAAGGGAGCGTGCTCGACGCCTTGGGAAGGATAGCCGACCGGCGGGAAGAATTCGACGCGGTAGTCATCATACGGGGCGGAGGGGCGGTGAGCGACCTGGCAGGCTTCGACACTTACCTCCTGGCCGCAGCCTGCGCCCAATTCCCGCTGCCGCTCATCACGGGCATCGGCCACGAACGCGACGACACCGTCATCGACCTCGTGGCGCACACGCGGGTCAAGACGCCCACCGCCGCCGCGCAATTCCTCATCACCCACCAGCGGGCGCAACTCGACCTGCTGGCCTCCTGGGCACGCAGCCTGCAAGCGCATGCCACCGCCCGGCTGCAAGCGCAACGCGAATGCCTGCGTGCCGCCGGTGAACGCCTCACGGGCCGCGCACCAAGGCTGCTCGACGGGCAACGGACCCTGCTCGCCCGCCTGCAAGCGGGGATGCTCCACCACACTAACCGCGCGCTCCAGGAACACAAACTCCGCCAGTCCGCCCTCGCCTACGCCGCGGGCATCCGCCTCCAGCGGCGCATCGAGGCCGAGAAAAGCCGCCTCGCCACGATTGCCCCGCGCCTCGCCCAGTCGGCGCGGCAAGCCCTGCTCCGGCACGGCCACCTCTTGGAACTCGCCCGGCAGAAGGCGCAAGCCGCCGACCCGCAGCAAATCCTCAAGAAGGGCTACAGCCTGACCCTCCGCGGAGGGGAAATCGTCACCTCGGCCGCCCGGCTCCGCCCGGGCGACCGCATCCAAACCCGCTTCCGCGACGGGACAGTCGAAAGCCGGGTAGAGGGCAGCATCGGCAAACCGCCCAAGAAATAACCCAAACCTATCCAACCATCCGACCCATGGACACCCGCAACAAAGAAAAAGAAACCTACACTTCCGCCCTCGCCCGGCTGCAAGAAATCGTAACCGCACTGGAAGAAGAGAATGTCGATATCGACGAATTGACCAAAAAGCTGGCCGAAGCCCAGCGACTGCTTGCTTTCTGCAAGAAGAAGTTAATGAAAACGGAAGAAGAGGCGCAGAAAATACTCGAAACCATGCAATGATGTGCAAAAAACAGCCTAACTTTGCACATCAATACAAAAACAAACCTACAAAAACATAAAAGCACTATGCCAGAAATAGATTGGGCCAACCTGCCTTTCGGCTACATCAAGACAGATTACAACGTGCGTTGCTACTACCACAACGGCAAGTGGGGTGAGATAGAGTTATGCAGCGAAGAAACCATCCCCTTGCACATGGCCGCCACCTGCCTGCACTACGGGCAAGAAGCCTTCGAGGGGCTGAAAGCCCGCCGCTGCCCCGACGGGAAGATACGCATCTTCCGCCTGGAAGACAATGCCGCCCGCCTGCAATCCACCTGCCGCGGCATCATGATGCCCGAGCTGCCCACGGCACTTTTCCGCGAGATGACCATCAAAGCCGTCCAGCTCAACAAACGGTTCATCCCGCCTTACGAGAGCGGGGCTTCGCTCTATATCCGCCCGCTGCTCATCGGCACGTCGGCACAGGTGGGGGTACACCCTTCCGACGACTACCTTTTCCTCATCTTCGTTACCCCCGTCGGCCCGTACTTCAAAGGCGGGTTCGCCTGCAACCGCTACGTCATCACCCGAGCCTATGACCGCTCGGCGCCGCTCGGCACGGGAATTTACAAGGTAGGCGGCAACTACGCCGCTTCCCTCCGCGCCAACCACGAGGCGCACGAAGCCGGCTACGCATGCGAGTTCTACCTCGACGCAAAAGAGAAGAAGTACATCGACGAATGCGGCGCGGCCAACTTCTTCGGCATCAAGGACAACACCTACGTCACCCCCAAATCGACGTCCATACTGCCGTCCATCACCAACAAAAGCCTCATGCAGCTGGCCGAAGACCTGGGCATGAAGGTGGAACGGCGCCCCATCCCCGAGGAAGAACTGCAGACCTTCGAAGAAGCCGGGGCGTGCGGGACGGCCGCCGTCATCGCCCCGATTTCCGAAATCGACGACCCCGAGGCCGGGAAGAAGTACGTCTTTTCACACGACGGCAAGCCCGGCCCTTGGAGCACGAAGCTCTACGAGAAATTAGTCGACATACAATACGGCATCGAGCCCGACACGCACGGCTGGAACACCGTGCTGGACTGACCCCGACCCATCCATCTTTCCACAAAAAGACGCACATGGGAAAAGGGAAATTAGCCAAGTTTGCCGACATGGGGAGCTACCCCCACGTATTCGAGTACCCCTATTCCGCCATAGCCAACGCCCCCTTCCCGCTGAAGGGGCGCTGGCTATGCGGCTTTTTCCCCACCCGCGGCCCCATCGTGCTGGAGCTGGGATGCGGGCGGGGCGAGTACACCGTGGGGCTCGCCCGCAAGTTCCCGGGGAAGAACTTCATAGGCGTGGACATAAAAGGCGCGCGCATGTGGAGCGGGGCCACCGAGTCGCTGAGGGAAGGGCTGCGGAACGTGGCGTTCCTGCGCACGCAAATCGAATTCATCGACCGCTTCTTCGGCGAAAACGAAGTGGACGAAATCTGGATTACCTTCCCCGACCCGCAGATGAAGAAGAGCAACAAGCGGCTCGTCTCCACGGGCTTCCTCGACCGCTACGCCCGCTTCCTCCGCCCCGGGGGGCTCATCCACCTGAAGACGGACAGCCCGTTCCTCCACACCTACGCCAAGGCGCTGGTGGAAACCAACGGCCTCCCCGTCGTCCACGACACGACCGACCTCTACGGGAGCGGCGCGGGGGCGGACGAGATCCTGCAAATCCGCACCTACTACGAGCAGCAGTGGCTCGACCGCGGCCTCACCATCAAGTACCTTTGCTTCCGCCTCCCCGCCGGGGCAGCCGGGCACTTGCAAGAGCCCGACATAGAGATCGAGCTCGACCCCTACCGCAGCTACAACCGGAGCAAGCGCAGCGGGCTGCAAGCCCATGCGTGACCGCCCCGGCAGGCAAGGGCCACCACGAAAAGCCCCGCAGGTTTGGTGGGAAACTTGCGGGGCTTTCCTTTGCGACTGCCAAGGTTTTCCCGCGAGACCGCCAAGGCTTCCCATGGAAAAGCCGCGCCTTCCCCCCGGCACGGGCGCATCCCTCCCCCGGGGCGGCGGGGGAAGGGGCTTACCGCGCGGACTGTCCCGTCCCTTGGCCCGCCAGCTCCCCGTAGAGGGCCAGGAGGCGGGCGGCCACCTCCCCTTCCGCGAGGTTGCCCTTCCAGCCGTAGGCCGCCAGCACGGCGCGGTCGTTGCACCGGTGCGCCTCGCGCAAGCCGGGCGGCATGGACGCCGGGTCGTAGAGGTCGGCCAGCGACGCGCCCGGGTGGCGCGCACGCTCGTCGAGGATGGACTGCGCCGCCTGCCCGATGCGCTCCCGCTGGGCCTCCGTGGGCGCAGGCCAGGGAAAATTGTTGTACACGATGTCCTTGCTGTAACGGTAACGCATTTCCAAGCGTCCCGCCACGGCCCGCATCCAAGCCATGTGCACCGAGCTCGAAAGGACACCGAAGTGGTAGAGCGTGGCGTCAGGGATAATTTGTACGGCATCACTGGCTACGCACTCTGCGTGCATAAACCCTATCGGGATATACTCACGCCGTTCGGAAGAAACACGAGGAACCAACAAATAATCCTCCCCGTCCGGCTGGGTGATTTGAGCAAACAAATGGGGAACACGGGCATACCCGTTCGTGGTTTTCGCCGTAGAAGCAAGACGAAACTCACGCACAGCACTCACCTTCTGATAGAGGATATTGTTTGTTCGGATATCAGTCGGTGTGGCATTCTTCAGCCACAAACACCAACGCTCCTTTCCGTTAATAAACTCTTCCGCACCAATATACGACCGCAACCAACGAGCCACATCCGGAGATTTCGAAAGGATTTCGTCCCGCTCCTGCGGGCTGATTACGAAATTGCCTCCGTCACGCGGCTGATTACCAAAACTCATCTTGGGCACATCGCAAAGTGGATGGCTACGAGCACTAACGAGCACGTTTGTTCCCGGCACAAGATATGGACTGATATTTGCCACTTCCAGAGCTTCTCCTTCCACATTATAAATAAACTTCTTCGCCCTATCGAAAAGAGAAAAGCCTACAATCACGCAATGCACCGCCGCCTTCTCATTGGCCTCGCTGTTCCACTTAAATGTACACCAAGCAAAATTGATTCGGATGCCATACTCATGAAGCAATACATTCCATAAGACTGCCACCTGCGCGCCTTGGCATATGGAATTAGTGGATACAAAAGCCACCTCAATCTTTGTGCCCTGAATGTACTCCGCAGCCTTCTTATACCAACCACACACATAGTCCAAATCTTGAACATCCTTGATTTTTCCGAACAAATCCTGTATCTCCTTCTTCTCACGACTCCCTTGCTTCATCATCCTCGCCCCCGCGAAGGGCGGGTTGCCTATGACGTAGCCCATCTCCTCGCGGGGGCAGAGGGCGTCCCAGTCGGCGGCCAAGGCGTTCCCCTCCATGATATTGGGGTACGACTTGAGGGGCAGGTAGTCCAACTCGCGCCCCACGATGGCTTCCGTCTCCTGCATCATCTGCGACTCCGCTATCCACAACGCCGTGCGCGCCACGGCCACGGCGAAGTCGTTCAGCTCGATGCCGTAGAACTGCCCGATGGAGACGCGTATGGGGCTGAAGCCGCCGCCCATGTGCACCTGCCCCTTGCCCACGAGGCGCAGGCATTCGTTTTCCATGCGGCGCAGCGAGAGGTAGGTCTCCGTCAGGAAGTTGCCGCTGCCGCAGGCGGGGTCGAGGAAGCGCAGCGAGGCCAGCTTCGCGCGGAACTGCTCCATGCGGGCGCGGAACGCGCGCCTCTCCCTCATCATGCGCAGCTCCCCCAGTTCCGCGCGCAGGGCGTCGAGGAAGAGGGGGTCGATGACTTTGTGTATGTTCTCCACGCTCGTGTAGTGCATGCCTCCCTTGCGGCGCGTCTCGGGGTTGAGGGTGCTCTCGAACACCGCCCCGAAGATGGTGGGCGAGATGCGGCTCCAGTCGAACCCGGCGCTGGCGTGCTTGAGCAGGAGGTCGGCAATCGCGGGCGTGAAGTTGGGTATCTCGATGTCTTCCCCGGCGAAGAGGTTGCCATTGACGTAGGGGAACTCGGCCAGCAGCCCCGTGAGGTAGGGGTCGCGCCGCCCGGCGGGCGTGTCGAGCACGCGGAACAGGTCGATGAGCGCCCGGCGCATCTCAAGCAGCGGGTACTGCGCCATGTAGTCGTGGAACAGGGCATGGCGCCCGAAGATGCCCGCGTCTTCGGCATAGAGGCAGAAGACGAGGCGCACGCACAGGACGTTCAGGCTGTGCAGCGTGGCGGGGCTGCCGGGGTTGATGTACCTCTCGAGGAAGGCGTCGTAGAGGCGGCCCACGATTTCCCCGGCCTGCAGGGATACTTCCGTCTCGGCCTGCAGGTGGTGGCTCCCGCCGTCCACAAGGAACTGCAGGCGCCAATATTCCTTGGGCAAGTGCTCCAAGAGGATTTCCTCCGGGTCGCGGCCGGGATGCTCCATGTCGTAGACAAGGAAGGTGCTGAAGTTGCAGAGCACGATCCAGCGGGGTTTGAGCGAGAAAGATAGGTTGTTGGCGTAGCGCCTGGCTTGCTGGTAGGGCGTGAGCGAAGTGCCGTCGCTCTGAACCTCGGCGCGGTGCAAGTCCACCCCCAACGACTTTTGCTCGATGAGCACCCGCGTCGGGCGGATATAGGCATCGATCCATCCTATTTTCCCTTGGAATTTCGTTTCCATCTGGTAAGAGAGAATCTTCTCCGTATGTTCCACGCCGAACACGTCGCGCAAGAGCATATTCCAAAAAGTTTGGTCGTCCTTCTTCTCCCGCCCCCGCCCCTTCCACTCGGCGGCGAAGCGGCGGGCGGCCTCGCGTTGTGCTTTCTGGTCCATCTGCTTGCGGTTTTTGGTTAAGGTTACGGCGGCAAATATACGAAAAAGCCGCGGAAGACGGTGGAACGCCTCCCGCGGCTTGCGGACTCCGTGGAGTATAGCGGACTCGAACCGCTCACCTCAACACTGCCAGTGTTGCGCTCTAGCCAGATGAGCTAATACCCCTTTCCTGATTTGCGCTGCAAAGATAAGGGATTATTTCGGAATAAGCCCTATCTTTGCGGTGATTTTTTTGGAAAAAGGCCAAGCACTTTTCCCGAGAAGCGCCGCCACTTCCTTCCCGGGGCGGCGGCACTCTTGCCCGGAAACGCCAAGGCGGCGCCTTGCGGCCCGGGAGGAAATCCGGCAAACCATGGACCAGGACACGGAAAAAGAAAGAATCATCTTGGGCATCGACCCCGGCACCAACATCATGGGCTACGGCCTGTTGCGCGTCACCGGCACGCGCCCCTCGCTCATGACTATGGGCGTCATCGACCTGCGCCGCTGCGGCGACGCCTACCTCAAGCTCAGGCACATCCACGAAAGGGTAACGGGAATCATCGACGGCTTCCTGCCCGACGAGATGGCCATCGAAGCCCCTTTCTTCGGAAAGAACGTGCAATCCATGCTCAAGCTGGGGCGCGCGCAGGGGGTGGCCATAGCCGCCGCGCTGGGAAGGCAGGTGCCCATCACGGAATACGCCCCGCTGAAGATAAAGATGGCCATCACGGGCAACGGGGAGGCCAGCAAGGAACAGGTGAGCGGCATGCTCCGCCGCATGCTCCACATACCGGAGTCGGAAGCAAGCCCCTTCATGGACGCCACCGACGCCCTCGGGGCGGCCTATTGCCACTACCTCCAGACGGCACGCCCCGTGGCAAGCGCGGGAAAAGGATACCGCGGGTGGGAGGACTTCATACGCAAGAACCCCGCCCGCGTGGCGGGCGGGGGCGGGCTTCCCGCCGCGCCGGGCCGCAAGAAGACGCCCTGAACAGGGGGAAGGAAGGAGGAGGGACGGCCCCGAACACGTCCCACAAGATACCTATGGACAAGCAAGAAATCATTCGCATCACACACGGCATCGCCCGGAATCCCGACTACCGGATGGCACAACCCATCGCCCTCGCCTTCCGCGAGGGCGAGCATATAGCCATCGTCGGCCCCAACGGGAGCGGGAAGTCGCTGCTCGTCGGCACGATTACCGGGCGCTACCCCATCCTGCACGGGGGGGAACTGGCCTACGACTTCAGCCCCTCGCCCAAAAGCGGGGCTTACGAGAACATAAAGTACATCAGCTTCCGCGACAGCTACGGCGCGGCCGACGACACCTACTACTACCAACAGCGCTGGAACACCCACGACCTGGACCACGCCCCGCTCGTGGGCAACCTGCTTGCCCCGCCCGCAGGCACGGAGCCCCCCGACGCGGCGCTGCGCGAGGAGCTCTACGGGCTGTTCCGCATGCAGCCGCTCCTGGACAAGAGCATCCTGCTCCTCTCCAGCGGCGAGATGCGCCGCTTCCAACTCATCAAGGCCCTGCTGCAAAAGCCCCGCGTGCTCATCATCGACAACCCCTACATCGGGCTGGACGCCCCCACGCGGGCGCAGCTGACCGCCCTGTTCGCACGGCTGGCCGCACGGGGCGGTCTGCAAATCATCGTGGTGCTCTCCATGCTCGACGACATACCCCCGTTCGTGACCCACGTGCTCCCGGTAGAAAACCGCCGGTGCGGGACGAAAGCCACGCGGGAAGAATACCTGGCCGCCCTGCACCTCCCCGGCGCGGGGGAAACCTTCCTGCCCGAAAAGCAGAGGCAGGCCATCCTCGGCCTCCCCGCCCGGGAGGGGAACTTCGCGGGCGACCCCGTCGTGGGCCTGCACAAGGTGAGCATCCGCTACGGCACGCGCACCATCCTGGGCGGGCTCGACTGGACCGTGCACCAAGGCGAGAGGTGGGCGCTATCGGGCGAAAACGGCAGCGGGAAGTCCACCCTGCTCAGCCTCGTCTGCGCCGACAACCCCCAGTCCTATGCCTGCGACATCACACTCTTCGGGCGGCGGCGCGGCTCGGGCGAGAGCATCTGGGAAATCAAGCGCCACATCGGCTACGTATCGCCCGAGATGCACCGGGCATACCAGAAGGATTTGCCGGCAAGCCACATCGTCGCTTCCGGGCTGCACGACAGTATCGGGCTCTACGTGAAGCCCAAACCCGGGCAGATGGAGGCCTGCCTGTTCTGGATGGATGCCTTCGGCGTCGCCTCCCTCTGCGACCGCCCGTTCCTGCGCCTCTCCAGCGGCGAACAACGCCTGGTCCTGCTGGCACGGGCTTTCGTGAAAGACCCCGAACTGCTCATCCTCGACGAACCCCTGCACGGCCTCGACACCTACAACCGCGCCCGGGTGAAGGAAGTGATACAGGCCTTTTGCCAACGGCCGGGAAAGACGCTCGTCATGGTGACGCACTACGAGGAAGAACTCCCCGCCTGCATCGACCACAGGCTCTACCTGAAAAAGCAAACCTGACCCGCGCCCGCACACGGAAGCCGCCCCCCGGCGCGGGGAAACACACAGACAATCCACAATAAACGCATGACCTTTTTAGAAAAATGATCTCATTAGACAAGATTTACCAAGCGTCGTATGTGCTGAAAGAGGTAATCCGGCGCACCGACTTGATTGCAGCCCCCCAGATCGCGCCCGGCTGCGAACTCTATCTGAAGCCGGAGAACCTGCAAATAACCGGCTCCTTCAAAATACGGGGCGCATATTTCATGATTTCCCAGCTCAACGAGGCGGAGAAGAAGCGCGGTGTGATCGCCTGCTCGGCCGGCAACCACGCCCAAGGCGTCGCGCTGGCCGCCTCGAGGATGGGCATCCCTTCGCTCATCTGCCTGCCCGACGGGGCGCCCATATCGAAGGTGGAGGCCACCAAACGCCTGGGCGCGGAGGTGTGCCTCGTGCCGGGCGTGTACGACGACGCCTACAACCGGGCGCTCGAACTGAAGGACAAAAAGGGCTACACCTTCGTGCATCCCTTCGACAACGAGAACGTAATCTGCGGGCAGGGCACCATCGGGCTGGAACTGCTCAACCAGTTGCCCAACGCCGAGGTGGTGCTCGTGCCCATCGGCGGCGGCGGATTGGCCTCCGGGCTTGCCTTCGCCATGAAGCAGCACAACCCCACGGTACGCATCTATGGCGTCCAGGCCGAAGGAGCGCCCAGCATGCTCAACTCGCTGGCGCATGAACACATCGAGTGCCTCCCCTCCGTCTCGACCATCGCCGACGGAATCGCCGTGAAGGAGCCGGGCGAGAACACATTCACCCTGTGCAAGCAGTACCTGGACGGCATCGTTACCGTGACGGACGAAGAGATTGCCACGGCCATCCTAAGCCTCATCGAGCAACACAAGCTCATCGCCGAAGGAGCGGGGGCAGTCTCCGTGGCCGCGGCCATGTTCCACAAGATTCCCGACTTGGAGGGGAAGCGGGCCATCGCCCTCATTTCCGGCGGGAACATCGACGTGAACATCCTCTCGCGCGTCATTACCCGCGGATTGCGCAAGAGCGGGCGCAACTGCGTGCTGACCATAGCCCTCGTGGACAAGCCGGGGCAGCTCCTCGGCGTGACGCAAATCATAGCAAAGGCCGGGGGCAACATCATCTCCGTCTACCACGAACGCTCGGGGAACAGCAGCGACCTGAACGGATGCTTCCTGCGCTTGGTGCTGGAGACGCGCAACGAGGAACACATACGGGAAATACGGAAGACACTGACCGAAAACGGATTCATCCTCGTGGACGAGCTGTCCGACTGACAAGAGGACGGGAAAAAGACATCCGGCGCGTGCTTCCCCACAAGGAAACACGCGCCGGATTTTTCCACGCCCGGGCACTCTCCGCCAAGGGCGGCGGCACTTCCCGCCGGAAGCCTTGTCACTTTTCCCGGCTTCCTCCGCCGCTTTCCTCCCCTTCCGGCAGGGCTTTCCCCCCGCCGCCGGGCTCTTCACCGGACAAGAGGGAAGGGGCGATGCGTTTTTTGGGGTTCAATCCCAACTGGCGGAGCTGCTCAACTTGGGTAAGCACGCTGCCGCGCCCGTCCTTGAGCTGCCCATAGGCCCGGTCGAACTGCTCGCGCGCCCGGCCGATGGCCACGCCCACGGAGGAGAAAGTCTCCGTGAAGGTTACCACCTTCTCGTAGAGTTTCGTCCCGCGGTCCACGATTTTCTGCACGTTCTGCGCCTGGTATTCCCGTTTCCACAAGTCCAAAGCCAGCCGCAGGGCGGTAATCAAGTTGGTGGGGCTCATGAGCACCACCTTTTTGGCGTATGCCTCGCTCCACAGCTCCGGCACTTCCTGCAAGGCCAGCAAGTAAGCCGGCTCGGAAGGCATGAACATCATCACGAAGTCGGGAGCCTTGGCGTCATAAGCCGAGTAGTCCTTGGTGCTCAGCTCGTCGATATGCTTGCGTACCGAAAGGATATGCTCCTTGAGAGCCTGCGCCCGTGCCGCCTCGTCGGGCGCATTGACGTAGGAGGCATAGGCCGTGAGCGAAACCTTCGCGTCGATAATCATCTCGCGCCCGCCCGGATAGCGGACAATGACGTCGGGCTGCATGCGGCTGCCCGTCTCCTCGTTGCGCAGGGGCAAGCCTGTCTGTTCGTCGCGCAGCACTTCCTGCACGAAGTAGTGCTCCCCTTCCTTCAAGCCGGAAGCCTCCAAGATGTGCGCCAATATCATTTCGCCCCAGTCGCCCTGCATCTTCGAGTCGCCCCGCAGGGCACGCGCCAGGTTGTCCGCGTCTTCCCCCAGGCGGGTGCTGGCCTCCACCAGCCTCTTTATCTGCTCTTCCAGCGAAAAGCGTTGCTTGGACTCGTCGCCATAGGCCTTTTCCACCTGTTCCCTGAAGCCTTTCAGGTCGGCCTGCAGGGGCTGCAGCAAATCGCCCACCTGCTTGCGGCTCAACTCGGAAAACTCCTTGGCATGGGACTGGAGGAGGCGGTTGGAAATATTCTCGAACTCCGCAGCCATCCGGCGCTGCCTCAGCGCCTCGGCCCCGCGCTCCTCCTCTAAGCGCCGGGCGAAGGCCACTTCCTGCTCCTGCCTTTGGCGGGCAGAGCGTGCACACTCGTCGGCCAGGCGGCGGGAGAACTCCTCCTCCTGTGCCTGCACACGGCGTTCCGCGTCGGCACGGAGGCGCGAGGCCTCGGCCTCCGCTTGCGCGCGAAGCTGCCCCGAGGCCTCGCGCAACATGCGGTTTTCAGCCTCGAGGGCTGCCTGGACGGCCCCGGCACGGGCGCTACGGCGGGAAAAGACCACGTAACAAACTGCCAACGCTACGGTAAGAGCTGTCAGCAGCAGGGAAAAAAGTAGGTACATGAAATCAAAGTTTTAAGCCAACAAAGGGGTTCTTGGGAAAAGTGGAAAGGGAAACGGGGGAAAGCCCCGCCTGTTTCCCCGGAAAGCGGAAGGGCTTTTCATTCGCCCATCAGGGTGACGGAAACGGTCCGTGCGCCGCCGTCGTCGCGGAACTCGCAAAGGTAGATGCCCTGCCACGTGCCTAGGTCCAGCCGCCCCCCGCGGATGGGCAACATCAGCGAAGCCCCCAGCAGGGAAGCCTTGATGTGGGCCGACATGTCGTCCGGCCCTTCCAGCGTATGGCTGAAGTAGGAAGCCCCGTCGGGCACGGCACGGCGGAAAAACGCCTCGAAGTCCCGGCGCACGTCGGGGTCGGCATTTTCATTCAAAGTGAGGGCAGCCGAGGTATGCTTCAGGAAGAGGAGCATCACCCCATTGCGCGGCAGGCGGGGCAAGCGCCGCATGATGTCGCCCGTCACCAAATGGAAACCACGCGGACGGGGCGGCAACTGTATGTCGAAAGAGCTACATTCCATCGGAAAATCCATGAAAAACCGGCGGCAAATATAGGTATTTATTTCTTTTAGCTTATCTTTGCCCGAAGAAATCCCGGATAAAGACGGGACACAAGAACCCAAAGTATATGAGCAAAGTCATACTGATCGGTGCCGGAGGCGTAGGCACCGTAGTCGCACACAAGATGGCACAAAACGCCGGAGTATTCACCGATATCCTGATAGCAAGCCGCACGAAATCGAAATGCGACGCGCTGGCCGCCACGCTCACCGCCAAGTACGGGACGGGGGCGCGCATCAGCACGGCACAAGTGGACGCGGACAACGTGGACGAGCTCGTGGCATTGTTCCGCAGCTACCAGCCCGAAATCGTGGTCAATGTGGCACTTCCCTACCAAGACCTCACGATTATGGACGCATGCCTTGAGGCCGGGACCAATTACCTGGACACGGCCAACTACGAGCCCAAGGACGAAGCCCATTTCGAATACAGTTGGCAATGGGCGTACAAGGACAAATTCGAGAAAGCCGGGCTGACCGCCATATTGGGCTGTGGCTTTGACCCCGGGGTGAGCGGTATTTTCACGGCTTATGCGGCGAAACACTATTTCGACGAAATACATTACCTCGACATCGTAGACTGCAACGCCGGAAACCACCACAAGGCGTTCGCCACGAACTTCAACCCGGAGATAAACATACGCGAGATCACGCAGAAAGGCAGGTACTATGAAGACGGGAAGTGGGTGGAAACCGGGTCGTTGGAACTGCACAAGCCGCTCACTTACCCGAACATCGGCCCGCGGGAAAGCTACCTCCTCTACCATGAGGAGCTGGAGTCGCTCGTAAAGAACTTCCCTTCAATCAAGAGGGCGCGCTTCTGGATGACATTCGGCCAAGAATACCTGACCCACTTGCGGGTCATCCAGAACATCGGCATGGCACGCATCGACGAAATAGACTACAACGGGCAGAAGATCGTGCCCATACAGTTCCTCAAAGCCGTGCTGCCCAACCCGCAAGACCTCGGTGAGGACTACGAGGGGGAGACCAGCATCGGCTGCCGCATACGCGGCACGAAGGACGGGAAGGAGCGCACCTATTATATATACAACAACTGCAGCCACCAGGAAGCCTACAAGGAAACAGGCATGCAGGCCGTAAGTTACACCACCGGAGTGCCCGCCATGATTGGCGCCATGCTCTTCCTGAAAGGCGTATGGAAGCAACCCGGCGTGCTCAACGTGGAGGAATTCGACCCGGACCCTTTCATGGAACAGCTCAACCTCCAAGGCCTCCCTTGGCACGAAGAGTTCGACGGCGACCTGGAGTTGTAGGCTCTTCCCGAAAAGCCCCGCCGCTTTTCCCGAAAAAGGGCGGCACTTTGCAGGAAAAGCACCGCCACTTTCCAACCTGAATACAACTACTTTCCATTCCAAGAGACACAAGAGAAATATGGCAGATACAGAGAAAGCCAAGGCCTTACAGGCCGCAATGGACAAAATCGAGAAGAGCTTCGGAAAAGGCTCCATCATGAAATTGGGCGACGAGAACGTGGAACCCGTCGCTGTCATCTCCACCGGTTCCATCGGCCTCAACGCGGCGCTGGGAGTCGGCGGCTACCCGCGCGGGCGCATCATAGAGATTTACGGGCCGGAGTCCAGCGGAAAAACCACGCTGGCCATCCACGCCATCGCAGAAGCGCAGAAGGGCGGCGGGATTGCCGCCTTCATCGATGCGGAACACGCCTTCGACCGCTTCTACGCGGAGAAGCTCGGCGTGGACATAGACAACCTGCTCATCTCCCAACCCGACAACGGGGAACAAGCCCTCGAAATAGCCGAACAACTGATCCGCTCGGCGGCAATCGACATTATCGTCATCGATTCCGTAGCCGCCCTCACACCCAAAGCCGAAATCGAGGGGGACATGGGCGACAACAAGGTAGGACTCCAGGCACGGCTCATGTCGCAAGCCCTGAGGAAGCTGACCTCGGCCGTGAGCAAGTCGGGCACTTGCTGCATCTTCATCAATCAATTACGCGAGAAAATCGGGGTGATGTTTGCCAACCCCGAGACCACGACCGGGGGAAACGCCCTGAAGTTCTATGCCAGCGTGCGCATCGACATACGCGGCGGGCAGCCGATCAAGGACGGAGACGCAGTGCTGGGCAAGACAACGAAGGTGAAGGTCGTGAAAAACAAGGTAGCCCCTCCCTTCCGCCGCGCCCAGTTTGACATCATGTTCGGTGAAGGCATCTCCCACGCGGGGGAAATCATCGACTTGGGAAGCGACTTGGGAATCATCAAGAAAAGCGGCTCCTGGTTCAGCTACAACGACACGAAACTGGGCCAAGGACGCGACGCCGCCAAGCAACTCATCAAGGACAACCCCGAACTCGCGGAGGAACTGGAAACCCAAATCATGGCCAAACTCCACGAACACCCCCAGAAGTAACGCCAACCGGCCGCCCCGCGGGGCGGCCGGTCCTTTTAGCTCCCCCCAACGAACCGGCCACACTGCACCCGGTTGCTTACCTCCTCCCCTGCCCCATACCCCCTCCCGCGGGAAAGGATGCCTACACATGGCTCTAACTACGGTCTAACCCCCTTAAAAGCAGCCCTGCCGCCTTCTTGGAAAAGCCTTGCCGCTTTTTTTTTAAAATACCGCAACTTTTCTGGGAAACCAAAGACTCTTACATACAAAAAAACTATATTTGCCACCAATACAATCTAACTATCCATATTAAAACCAGCAAGCCTATGCTAACAAAACTCTCTTTTTTGGCAACCGCCTTGTGCCTTGCATCCACCCTTCCACAAGCCCTCAAGGCGCAGGAAGCAGAAGTCATCAGCACCAGCGCGGACGTAACGGTCACGACTTCCTTATGTTCTTCTTGGGAGACCCTCGAAGCAGTCAATGACGGGCAAGTCGGCGCCAACTCCAAAACGCGCCCAAGCGGCGGAATCTACGGCAACTGGAGCAGCCCGGACACCTACAACTGGGTAATGTACCAGTTCCCCTACACGGTCGTCATGACGGAAGCCGCCGTTTATTGGTTCACGGACGACGGCGGGTTACTCATCCCTACCGAAGCCTACATAGAGTATTACGATGAAACCACGAACGGGTTCGTAAAGGCGGGGGACATCGGCACGGAAGCCGACATGTTCAACACCCTTTCCCTGCCCAACGTCGTCTCCGACCGCATCCGCATCACCATGTACCACCCGGAGCAAAGCACGGGAATCGTGGAATTCCAAGTAAAAGGCTTCGTGCCCGAGACCACACCCTTTGCCTCTTACGGCTCTTCGGTCGATGACGGCGACTGGGAAGAAGGTGTCGCCCACCAGACCGTGGCGCAAGGCTCCACGGTAAGCTATGCCGCCATCATCGACGAGGACGACGCCACGCCCGGGACGTGGGCATGGAGCGGCCCGAGCGGCTTCACCTCATCCGATTCCGCACTGGTCCTGACCGATGTGACAAGCAGCCAGACCGGCACGTACACCGTAACTTTCACCAACTCAGGCTACGGGCGCACCCAACAGTCCTTCAGCCTCACCGTGTACGATGGCGAGGTAGGAGCGGAATACACATGGAAAGAATACATTCCCTCGCTCAATTACGACTTCCGCGAAGAATATCCCGACTTCCAAGCCCCAACCCAGGACTTGGAAGAGTTCGAGGTAGCCGGGCGCATCAGCGACGGATGGTGGACCTACGCCTGGGGGCCTAAAGCCAACTACTTGGGCACCGACCAGGTAGGCGAAGAGGGAATACGGAACATGCTCGACCGGATGAACACAGACTTCGCCTATTTCCGCGACAGCATGGGATGGCCGCCCGACTTGCGCGCACGCAGCGGCTACCGGAGCACCATCTATCTCTACGGGTCGGGGCTGCCCACCGACAACGCGGACAGCACCGCCACGGGCGGATGGCAGAGCGCCACGACTTACAACGGCATCACCTACCCCATGGTGCTCCTCTCCTATTATCCGGTATACAGCTTCCATCCCAACTGCCCCTATACCACCAGCGACAAAGACTACCAGACAGGTGCCGTTGTGCACGAGGGAATCCACGCGCTCCTTGCCGATTTGCCCGGATGCAAGAACTCCGCTTGGATACAGGAAGGAGGCAACACTTGGTTGCAACAAGAGTATGAATCACGCACGACGGGCGATTACAGCGAATTGGGCTACCTCAACGCCCCCGCCCTCATTGCCCCGTTCATGCCAATCGAGTGCTACAGCGGATGGTTGCTCGATGGGTCGTTCGGGGGACCTGCGGCCGAGGGCGTAAACGTCTACGACGAAAGCGGGCAACAACTCTGCAACTGGCGGAATCTGCTGGGAGGCACACAATACGGAAGCCTCTTCGTCGTATTCCTCGGGCAGACGCTGGGCGACGGCATAGTACCATGGATTTGGGCAAACTGCCCGAGCCGCGTGCTCGAAGGCATGGGAGACTCCTTAGGAAGCGACCAAATGCGACGGCTCATCATCGAGTACCGAGCCAAACAGGCGATGCTGGACTTTGGCGACTGGACCGATGCGACAAAGAAACTCCTAAACGACAATTTCAACGTCGCGACGCAACAAGAGTACGCGCCTTATACGCAAGAAGTGGAAGTTTGGAACATGACACCCTACGTGAGTTGCACGCAAGACGGAAACGGCCTGGTAACTCCCGCGGAACTCACCCTGCCAGGATGGTCGGGGGCTAACCAGATTCCTTTGCACATTGAGAACAAGGACACCGTCCTCATCGTAGACTTCCAACCCATCGGCGAGAACATGAGCCTCCAACTCTGCTACCGGACGCGCGCCGGGAAGATAGTTTATGGCACACCCGTGCCCGAAGGAGAGTGCGTGCTCAATATCCCCTCCGACGAAAGGCCTGCCAACGAAGTGGTCATCGCCGTGGTTTGCAATACGGACTACATATATGAAGGCGAAGAGACCCGCACGGCAAAATACGACTACCGGCTCAACCTCAAACGCGGCGTCTACCATACGGCCAACCCCTACATCAAATGGTACGAATACGGCAGTTACTTATACGACCGGAGCTTCACCGGGGTGGAAGAAGTGGAAGCCGAGAATAACCTCCAATTCACCCTGTCCCCCAGCATGGCACATGCCGGCGAGAACATCAGGCTGAGCTTCTCGCAAGAACCCGAGAACGCACCCGTCGTGCGCCTCATCTCACTGAACGGGACCTTGCTTTTAGAGACCACGACCGACGCGTCGGGGCAAATCACGTTGCCTGCCTCGCTTGAAAGCGGACTCTACCTCATCAGCGCCACCCAAGGCGGAAAGACGGAAACGGCCAAGCTCGTCGTACACTGACGGACGGGACTTTTCCTGACAAGTTGCGGCACTTTCCCCGGTTTGCCACGGCACTTCCCGGGAAAAGTGCCGTAACTTTTCCTCCCCTTCCGCAGCCCTTTTCCGGAACCCGCCTTGACTGACAAGGCACGCGGCAAGGCGGGAGGAAACGACAAATGTTACACTTTTATTGCAAAATAGACCATAAACACCCTATCTTTGCGGCGCAAAAACAATTTCCACTAAAGAAAAATTAAGCAACCGACCTATGGAATTAAACAAAATCTTCCGCGACGGCCCTTGGAGCCAGGCAATCAATGTAACCGACTTCGTAAAGAAAAACATCACACCTTACGACGGCGACGCCTCGTTCCTCGCAGGACCCACCGAACGGACCAAACGCATCTGGGCCCTTTGCCTTAAAGCCATCTCAGAAGAGCGGGCGAACCACGGTGTGCGCGCCATCGACAACCATACAGTCTCGACCATCACTTCCCACAAGGCCGGCTACATCGACAAAGAAAACGAACTGATCGTCGGACTCCAAACGGACGAATTGCTCAAACGCGCCATCAAACCGTTCGGAGGCATCAAGGTCGTTGCGAAAGCATGCAAGGAAAACGGCCTGGAGGTCGACGAGAAAGTGAGCGACATCTTCAACCACTACCGGAAGACGCACAACGACGGCGTATTCGACGCTTACACCGAGGAAATCCGCTCCTTCCGTTCGCTCGGCTTCCTCACCGGCTTGCCCGACAATTACGCCCGCGGCCGCATCATCGGCGACTACCGGCGCTTGGCCCTGTACGGCATCGACCGCCTGATAGAGGCCAAGAAAGCCGACCTAAAGGCACTGACAAGCCCCATGACCGACCAGCGCATCCGGCTACGCGAGGAAGTGGCCGAGCAAATCAAGGCGTTGCAAGACATCAAGACCTTGGGCGAATACTACGGGCTCGACCTCTCCCGCCCGGCCTACACGGCGCAAGAAGCCGTGCAATGGGTCTACATGGCCTACCTCGCGGCCGTCAAGGAACAAGACGGGGCGGCCATGTCGCTGGGAAATGTATCCTCGTTCCTCGACATCTACATACAGTACGAACTCGAGAAAGGCAGCATCGACGAAACTTTCGCGCAAGAACTCATCGACCAGTTCGTCATCAAACTCCGCATGGTGCGCCACCTGCGCATGCAATCCTACAATGACATTTTTGCCGGAGACCCCACGTGGGTGACGGAAGCCATCGGGGGACGCTTCAACGACGGGCGTAGCAAAGTCACCAAGACCTCGTTCCGCTTCCTGCAAACGCTCTACAACCTCGGCCCTTCGCCCGAACCCAACCTCACGGTCCTCTGGAGTCCCGAACTGCCGGAAGGCTTCAAGAACTTCTGCGCCCAAGTGTCCATCGACACCTCCGCCATACAATACGAGAACGACACCCTCATGCGCGAAGTGCGCAACTCGGACGATTACGGCATTGCCTGCTGCGTTTCATACCAAGACATCGGCCGCCAAATCCAATTCTTCGGGGCTCGTTGCAACCTGGCCAAGGCACTCCTGCTGGCCATCAACGGGGGACGCTGCGAGAATACGGGCACGGTGATGGTAAAGGGCATACCTGTCCTGACAAGCGACGTGCTGAGATTCGAAGAAGTCATGGCTAACTACAAGAAAGTGCTGAAGGAAATCGCACGAGTCTATAACGACGCCATGAACATCATCCACTACATGCACGACAAGTACTACTACGAGAAGGCACAAATGGCGTTCGTCGATACCAACCCGCGCATCAACTTGGCTTACGGCGCTGCCGGCCTTTCCATCGTACTTGACTCCTTGTCGGCCATCAAGTATGCCAAAGTCACGGCACGCCGCAACGAAATCGGGCTGACCGAGGGCTTCGATATAGAAGGCGAGTTCCCTTGCTTCGGAAACGATGATGACCGCGTCGACCACCTCGGCGTCGATTTGATATACTACTTCACCGAAGAACTGAAAAAACTGCCCGTCTACAAAAACGCGCGGCCTACGCTCTCGCTGCTGACCATCACTTCCAACGTGATGTACGGCAAGAAAACCGGCGCCACCCCGGACGGACGGGCCAAGGGAGTGGCCTTCGCACCCGGAGCCAACCCCATGCACGGGCGGGACAAGAAGGGCGCCATCGCATCGCTTAGCTCGGTTGCCAAGCTCCGCTACCGCGATTCCCAAGACGGCATCAGCAACACGTTCTCCATCCTCCCCCACTCCTTGGGAGCCACGCCCGAAGACCGCGTGGAAAACCTCGTGACCATGCTCGACGGCTATTTCACCAAAGGCGCACACCACCTCAACGTGAACGTCTTGAACCGGGAGACTTTGAAAGACGCCATGGAACATCCGGAAAACTACCCGCAACTTACCATCCGGGTGTCCGGCTATGCCGTCAATTTCGTATCCCTCAGCCGCGAACACCAGCTGGAGGTCATCGCACGGAGCTTCCACGAACGCATGTAAGGCAAGCATACGAACACATCGACACCCCATGCACCCAGAACCTACGATACAGGTACATTCCTACGAAAGTTTGGGCACATACGACGGGCCGGGCCTCCGGCTCGTCGTTTTCCTGCAAGGATGCAACTTCAGATGCCTCTACTGTGCCAACCCCGACACGCTTCCCCGCACGGGAGGCAAGGCCACCAGCCCGCAGGAAATCGTAGGAATGGCACTCAACCAGAAGCCCTTTTTCGGGAAACGGGGCGGCGTCACTTTCAGCGGAGGCGAACCTACGCTCCAAGCCGCGGCGCTCCTCCCGCTTTTCCACAGCCTGAAGCAACACGGCATACACATCTGCCTGGACACGAACGGAAGCATACGGAGCAAGGAGGCTGATGAACTATACACCTTGGCCGACCTCGTACTTCTGGACATAAAGGAATACGACGGCAAACGCCACCGCCTCCTGACCGGGCGGGGCAATTCCTCCACGCTGGATACCGCCGCTTGGCTCGAAGCGCAAGGGAAACCGATGTGGCTGCGCTACGTGCTTGTACCCGGATATTCCGATTTTGCGGAAGACATCGAAGCGCTTTGCCGGCACTTCGTGGGCTTCCGCATGGTGGAGCGGGTGGAAATCCTCCCGTACCACACCTTCGGGGTACACAAGTACGCCGCCTTGGGGCAGCCCTACCTGCTCGAGGGCGTAAAAGAGAATACTCCCGCCCAGATAGAGGCCGCCCGCAAGCTGTTTGCCCGGTACTTCGCCGAAGTGCGCGTAAACAGGTGAAGGCTCCCCGGCCAAGCATCCGGTACGGGAAGCACGGGAAAGGCAAACCGTGCCTTGCGCGGAAGCAATTCCAGCAAGGCACGGTTTTATTTAACTCGATAAAGGCCGCGGCCTTCCACGACCGCCCCTATGCAACTCAACGCTTGGCCAACTCGGAGTCCACCACAAGCAGGGCCGCCGGGCCGCCCAATTTCAATTTGTCGATGATGCCTTGGGCCGTGGCCTCTTCCTCCACCTGCTCGCGCACAAACCCCCACAGGAAGTCCTGCGTGGCCTTGTCGCGTTCAGCCGAAGCGACATCCACCAAGTTGTCAATCAACTTGGAGACATGGCACTCATGGGCATACACCTGCTCGAAGGCCTCCTGCGGGCTGCCCCATTCGCAAGGCACTACATCGATTTTATCCACCAACGCTTTCCCGCCACGCTTGATGAGGTAGTCGGCCATGTCGCAGGCATGTTCCGTCTCTTCCTGCGCTTGCTTCCTCATCCAGTTTGCAAAACCGTCCAAACCGGCATGCCCGTAGTAGAAAGACATGGAAAGATACAAGTTTGCCGACCACAGTTCCGCCGTGATCTGCTCGTTGATGGCTTTTTGCAACTTCTCTGAAATCATAACTCTTAGGGGTTTTAAAAGAAAAACGTTTTTACCGGGTCCGAAAAAGCCTCGGCGCTTGCATGGGAAAGCGCAGGCGGTTTCTCCCGGGTTCGGTAGGCAAATTTAGGGAAATCCCCATAGGAAGCGTCCGGCCCGGCCTATTTTTTAAGTATCTTTGCACCGGAATAATAATAGACAACAATGGGACTCCCGTCCCCACCACAATGGATAAGAAAACATCGCTCTTGGGCATGACCCCGGAAGAACTGCAAGACGTGGCCCGAAGCCTCGGCATGCCCGCCTTTGCCGGCAAGCAAATGGCGGAATGGCTCTACAAGAAACGGGTTAAGAACATCGACGCGATGACCAACCTGTCCCTGCGCCACCGCCAAAGCCTCAAGCAAGCCTACGACATCGGGGCGGAACCGCCCATCGACGCCCAGCGTTCCGCAGACGGGACAGTCAAGTACCTCTACCGGGCCGGGGGCAGCCACGGGCAAACGGGCGGGGGAGGAGGCTTCGTCGAGAGTGTTTTCATCCCCGAAGACGGGCGCGCCACGCTCTGCGTATCCTCGCAAATCGGCTGCAAGATGGGCTGCGCCTTCTGCATGACGGGCAGGCAAGGCTTCAACGGGCAGCTCACCGCGGCCGAAATACTCAACCAAATCTACTCCTTGCCCGAAGCCGGGAGGCTGACCAACCTTGTCTTCATGGGCATGGGCGAGCCCATGGACAACATCGACGCCGTACTGCGCGCCCTCCGCGCCCTCACTTCCCCTTGGGGCTACGGCTGGAGCCCGCGGCGCATCACGGTCTCCACCATAGGGCTGCGGCACGGGCTGGAGCGTTTCCTGCAAGAAAGCGAATGCCACCTGGCCATCAGCCTCCACAGCGCCGTACCGGCGCTCCGGCGCACGCTCATGCCGGCCGAACAAGCCTTCCCCATAGAGGAAATCATGGAGACACTCCGGGCGAAAGACTGGGGCGGGCAGCGCCGGTTGTCGTTCGAATACATCGTATTCCACAAGCTCAACGACACGCCCTTCCAGCGCAACGCCCTCCTGCGCCTGCTCCGCGGGCTGGAATGCCGCGTAAACCTCATCCGCTTCCACGCCATCCCCGGATCATCCCTGCAAGGGACCGACGAAGAAGCCCTCCTCGGCTTGCGCGACTTCCTGACAGGGCACGGCATTTTCACCACCATCCGCGCCTCGCGTGGCGAAGACATCTTCGCGGCATGCGGCATGCTCTCCACCCTGAAGCAGCAAGAGGGAGGCCACGGGGGCTACCGGGAAAAGGAAGAAGGCTAACCCTCTCCCACTCAACCACAAGCCGAAAAGAGGCCCGGCAAAGGAGCGGGTCTCCCCCCCCCCCGATTGTCCTGCCTCGCCCATTATCTGGCAGCCAAACCGCAGAAATCCGAAAATATTCCCTACCTTTGCTCTCTCCTTTGACACAATTCACCTATCATATAAACAAGGAAAAAGCATGGACCATAAACATAAAATCCGCATAGGAATCACCCAAGGGGACACGAACGGAATCGGATACGAAGTCATCCTCAAGGCATTCGAAGACCCAACAATGTTCGAACTGTGCACCCCGATCGTGTACGGCTCCCCCAAAATAGCGTCCTACCACCGCAAGAGTTTGAACCTAAGCACGAATTTCACTCCCATCGACACTGCGGAAGACGCAGCGCCGGACCGGCTCAACATCATCAATGTGATGGAGGAAGAGACCAAAATCGAGCTTTCCAAACCGACAACCGAAGCCGGGAAAGCCGCGTTTGCCGCCTTGGAGCGGGCCGTGGCCGATGCCAAGGAAGGTGCGTTCGACGCATTGGTTACTGCCCCCATCAACAAGAACACGATACAAAACGACGGCTTCCATTTTGCCGGGCATACCGAATACTTGGAAGAACGCCTCGGCGAAGGGAAAAAGTCGCTCATGGTGTTGATGAAAGGTGACCTGCGCGTGGCATTGGTGACAAACCATCTCCCCATCTCCCAAGTAGCTTCTGCCATCACCCAAGAGCGGATTAAAGAAAAGGCGAGAATCTTGAACCAATCGCTGAAACGGGACTTCGGGAAAGGCCGTCCCCGCATAGCCATATTAGCCCTCAACCCGCACGCGGGCGACAATGGCTTGCTCGGAAGGGAAGAGGAAGAGATTATTAGCCCCGCCATCCGCGAGCTGAACGAAGAGGGTATTTACTGTTTCGGCCCTTACGCCGCCGACGGGTTCTTCGGTTCTGACAAACTCTGCCGGTTCGATGCCATATTGGCCATGTACCACGACCAAGGACTGGCCCCGTTCAAGGCGCTTTGCATGGATGAAGGGGTGAATTATACTGCCGGCCTGCCTGTCGTGCGTACCTCCCCCGCACACGGGACAGCCTACGACATCGCAGGGAAAGGGCTAGCTTCGCCCGAATCGTTCCGCCAAGCGCTGTATGCCGCCATCGACATTTTCCGGGCACGCCGCGCGGACGAGGAAGCGCACCGCAACCCGGTACACAAACAGTACGTCAATTCGCGCGACGACAGCGACAAGCTGAAGAACATACAAGAAGAAAAGGAATAAAAACCTTTCCATGACAGGAGTCTTATGGATGCCCGACGGAACAAGCCTCACGGACGTATCCGTGGCCGGGCAGCCTGAACTATACCGGGAAATCGCGCAGTTGTACCGATGCGGTTGCAGGGAAATACACGTCCTGCTCCCCGATGGGGAGGCGACTACTCCCCATTTCCCTTGTATGGACAGGCGGAAAAACCGCAGCGGGCAGACGTGTCCCGGTGACGAACCAGCCCTACAAGACCCGCTCCTCTCCATCCATGCGCTACAACACAAGTCATGGACAGGAAAGATTGCCGACTTATTGGAAAGGAAACCAGCCGAAAGCTTGTTACTAATGGAGGGCGGGACGGTCGTACAAGAGGAAGAATTGCTCCTATTCGGCCAATACACTTCAGAATTGATGCCGGGCAATTACATCGGAACGGTCGCACCCGAAGCTGTTTTAGGAAACCTATTCCCCGAATGTCCCGTCTTTGTCAGCGACAAGCGGATGTCGGTCGAACGGATTGGCCGGGACAAAGTAGCAACCGTCCCGCAGGAAAGGGAAAGAAGTGCCGCCGCTTTTGCAGGAATGTGCTGCCTCTCCCCGGAAATAGTACCCGCACTCCGGGGAAAAAGCCCCGACACCTTTTCTACACAGGCATCGCCCCGGATTGGAATCATCCCCCTCTTACAAGGACTCGCGACGCGGGAGGCAGTCCAATTCTCCGCCTACCCTTTCAGCCAAATCCTGCGCCTCTGCCAAAAGAGGCAAGTCCCCGAGGCGGAACGGCTGCTGACAGCGCCATTCCCCTTGCTGCTCATCGAAACCGAGACTCCTGGAAAAGGAGAAGGATACCCCTCCCCGACAGAAAAGCATGCCGCCGAACCGGGATTATTCCGCCGCATAGCCCGCGAATTGCGGCTGCGCAACCGACCGTGCATCTGCTACAACGAGCCGCAATTCGCCGACCTCCCCTTCTTTTTCCCGTTTGTCTTCTACGCCGGGGACAACACTGAGGTGCGCGAACTGCTGGACATCCTGGCTGGAGAAGGGTGCCGGGTCATTAGCCCCGCCGACCTCAACTTGGGTGAATACCTGCCCATTTCCAAAAACATGGAGGAGGCGATAGCCAAATCGCTCATCGATACCTGCCTGCCCGACCCTTAAAAGCTCAACGCGCTATGTAGTGCTCGTAGCGTTCCATAAAGCGGCGGAACGCAGGCCATCGCATCAGCCCGAACTCGAAAAGCAAGAACCCGGCCAAAGCGCAGGCAATGCCCAAAAGGACATCAATCAAATAGTGGTGGCCGGAGTAGACCGCCGTCCACCAAATCCCTACCATTACTATGGAAAAAGCGAGTTTCACCCAACGGTTGCGCCGAGTCCTTATCGCATAAATCAAGGCCACTAACATATACGCCGCATGGAGCGACGGCACTGCCGCAAAGACATTGGCATTGCGCCCATAAATGGAATGGAAAACCGGCACGCCCAGCAACTCATCGAAACGCCCCAAACCCGCCACGTTGCCCGGCGTCCCCAGCACCGGGTCGAAGCCATATTGCAAGACATACCATGGGGGGGCAGCCGGATGTACGTAATAACCGGCAAAACCTATCAAATTGACCAATAAGAAAACCAAGGCAAAGTGCAAATAGCCGCGCCGCTCCCCGCGGACATAGAGATAGAGGCCGAACGCAATGGGAAGGGGAACCCAACACAAATAGAAAACTCCAGCAAAAAAGTCGGCCACCGTGCAGTGGTGCGCGGCAAAGAAGTCGCACAAAGTCACCCGCACGCCATTCCCTGCCGTTATCCCGAAACAGGCGCGCTCCGCCTCATAAAGTCCCCGGACATCAATATCGTTCACCATATAGTTCGGCCAAATCCTCATCCAATCGTAGGAAACGGCAAAAATGAGAAAAGGCACCAAAGCCACGGCCAGCTTCCGGGTAGGATTACTGGCAAAGAACAAGCCGAGAAAGACGGCGGCCAAAAGGAAATGGTCAGCCCGCAACGTGACAAACACGCCCGTGACCCAAAAAAACAAGGCAAACAAGACCAAGACTACCGTAGCCTCCCGGCGGGAAGGACACCGCCCCTCCTTTCGCAAGGCATGCTCCGAATGATATTCCATAATTCTCTTCATATCCCAATATACCTGAAACAAAAACGACTTCTCCCGGCCAACAAGCCACAATCCCTCCGCTGGTTGGAGAAAAAGGGCGCCAACCTACTCATCCCTGGCGCAGCTGTTTCCAACAGTGGCGCAAACGAACGATGGCCGTAGCGTTGGCCAAAAGAGCGATGAGCCCTATCGGGACAGTAAGGAAGAGGAAAGACGTATCCCGGTCGCCGCAGCACACGCCGAACAACCCGAAAAGGATGGCGCCCAAGGCCGTCAATACAACCCGTTCGGGACGCTGCATCAGCCCCACTTTGCACTCCAGCCCCAAGCCCTCGGCACGGGCACGGACGTAACTCACCATCAGCGAGCCCATCAAGGCCAGGCAAGTGAGGATAAAACCGGGCATATAGTGCTGGAAGCTGAAGTAGGCACACAAGCCGAAAAAGACGGCCAACTCGCTGTAACGGTCCAGCACCGAATCGTAAAGTGCCCCGAAAGTGGAAGTCATGCCCCCTACCCGGGCCACACGCCCGTCCATCATGTCAAACAAACCGGCAAACAACACAATGCCGCCAGCCCAACCGACAAACGAATAAGCGCCGCGTCCGCTCTCCCATCCTGCGTAAACAAGGACGACGGCAGCCAAAAGATTCAAGACAAGCCCCGCCGTCGTAATCACGTTCGGGGTAATTCCTACCCGGACCATGCCCCTCACCAACGGATTGATGATTCGATAAATCAATTGCTGCAAATAGTCTCTGTAATTCATCTTTATTATCGATTTCTATTTCTCTTCACATGAAAGCCCCAATGTGCCGGACGATAAACGAAACGGCGCTGCAAAAGATAGTTCCAAAAGCAGCCGACCAGAACCGCAGTCAGCACCTTGCTTGCCAAAAAGCTATTCTCTCCCAGCAAAACGCTTAAGCCCTTCAGCCAATATATATGTTGCATCGACTCGGTAAAGAAATAAGTCCCCCACGTGTTCAACGCGACGCTCCCGCCCCAAACCACGGCATACTTGAGGGCTATCGCACGTTTGTCCATGCCGACGGCCTTGAAGGTCCACTCATAATTGACGATGCAATTGAGAACCGCGCCGCTGAGGGCGCCCACAAAAGTGGAACAGAGGTAATCGACCGCACATAAATAAAAGAGGGAAATGGTGACGACGAAATCAAAAACCGTAGCCAACTGGGCCGAAAACTGGGCTCTCAGGAAAACGAAGAGCCCGCTTTGGCGTTCAGAAAAGGAGCATATGATTTTCTTAAAACCTACAGGCATTGTACCAAAAACAACAGCATGAAACTATAAATACCGGCAAGCATATCGTCGGCCATCACGCCTATCCCGTCCGGGAGACGCTCCATCCGCCGTATGCCCAAGGGCTTGAATATATCGAAAACGCGGAACAACACGAAAGCCGCCAGCACATATCCCCAAGCCAAAGGGCTTCGATCCGGGACTGCCAACAGGGCGATCCATACCCCTACCATCTCGTCTACGACTACCCTGGAAGGGTCTTTGCCCCAAAAAGGCTTCAAGGCCGTTGCCGAACAAGCACCCCCCACCGCAAAAAGGCAGACCGTAGCCAACGTAACCCAACGGAGCGCCCCGAAATCCATGCAAGCGAAACCGGCCAACCACAAGGCCACGGCCAGCAAAGCCCCCATCGTGCCCGGGGCAAACGGGGCAAGCCCGACCCCGAAGCCGGTAGCTATCACTTTATGAATGAAAAGCTTATTCAATTCCATGCTGTCCTTATTAAAACGCGCAAAAGTACAAAAAAAGCCAAACACCCACAAGAACAGGCTGCTTGGCAGAGGCTAAATGTACGCATCTTTTGTCCCTTTCTTCCACAAACGTGGAAGCTCTTTTATGATTTATGAAACTTCTTTTCCCTTTTTCTACCACAAATAAAAATAAATAGCTTACTTTGCAGCCCAAATACAAATCAATATCCCCTTTTATAGAGGTAGAAAGAAGTAGAGAAATACCATTTTTTATTATGACTACAAGCATTGATGTAAAACCTGCCAATGGCAAATTAGGTGTATTGTGTGTAGGTTTAGGTGCTGTTACAACGACATTTATGACAGGTGTCATGATGGTGCGCAAAGGACTGGCCAAACCGGTAGGTTCCATGACCCAATACGATAAGATTCGCGTAGGACGGGGAGCCAACAAGAAGTATCTTCATTATAATGAAATCGTACCGTTGGCCAAACTGACCGACCTTGAATTCGGGGCATGGGACGTTTATCCGGCCAATGCCTATGAATCTGCAATCAATTGCGAAGTCCTGAAAGAAAAAGACATCAATCCGGTAAAAGACGAATTAGAGAAAATCATCCCCATGAAAGCCGCATTCGACCACAATTATGCCAAACGGCTGGACGGGACAAACATAAAAGACTGCAAAACGCGGTGGGAGATGGTGGAAGAACTGCGCAAGGACATCCGCAACTTCAAGGCAGAGCATCAATGCGACCGCATCGTCGTCCTATGGGCAGCCTCCACGGAAATCTACGTACCGGTATGCCCGGAAATCCACGGGAGCTTGGCAACCTTGGAACAGGCCATGAAAAACGACGACCGCCAACACATCGCCCCTTCCATGTGCTATGCCTACGCGGCATTGGCTGAAGGGGCTCCGTTCATCATGGGAGCACCCAATACGACGGTCGACATCCCCGCCATGTGGGAAATGGCAGAGAAAACCAAATTGCCCATCGCCGGAAAAGACTTCAAGACGGGACAAACATTGGTAAAATCCGGTTTTGCCCCCATCATCGGGACTCGCTGCTTGGGGCTTTCCGGATGGTTCTCCACCAACATCCTTGGCAACCGGGACGGGTTAGTGCTTGACGAACCCGCCAACTTCCACACGAAAGAGGTATCCAAGCTCTCGACCCTTGAAACCATCCTGCAGCCGGAAAAGCAGCCCGACCTATATACCGACTACTACCACAAGGTGCGTATCAATTACTACCCCCCCCGCAACGACAACAAAGAAGGGTGGGACAACATCGACATCTTCGGCTGGATGGGCTACCCGATGCAAATCAAGATCAACTTCCTCTGCCGCGATTCCATCCTGGCTGCCCCCCTGTGCCTCGATTTGGTATTGCTGAGCGACTTGGCCGCACGCGCCGGACGCTACGGGATACAACGCTTCTTGAGCTTCTTCCTCAAGAGTCCAATGCACGACTATACCACAGACGAAGTTCCCGTCAACCATCTCTTCCAACAATACGTGATGCTTAAAAACGCACTGCGCGAGATGGGCGGATACGAAGCAGACGAAGAAATAGACTAAACAGGGCGAAAGGGAATAATCCCCCCTGCTTCATAATATAAAAAGCGGTGTGCCGAAACGAAAGTTTTCACGCCGCTTTTTTTCATACCTCCCCATTTTTCCCGTACATTTGCCCCCAAGCCCCCAAATCTTTATAAACTTTCTTTCAAACCCATGACCTGCAAGTCCATATCCCGCAACTTACGCTACCCCATCCTATACTGTGCACTGTTATCATTGGGTACAGCCTGCAACGACACCCCCATTGTAGATAACACTTTAATTATCGACCCTACGGATCCGCCCACCCTGACAGAGACCATGGCCGCATGGCAAGAAGCCCGGCTAGGGCTCTTCATCCACTATGGCGTATATTCCGGATTGGGCGGGGAATATATCGGGCCGGACATCTACGGAGAAAACAAAATATTCCAGTCATATGGCAACCTGAATACAGCGGAAGCTACCCAAATCGGTTCCGGAGTAGGTGCCGAATGGATTATGGACGAGGCGCTCATACCTAAGGAAAACTACCGTGCCTATGCCTCCCGCTTTACCGCAGAAAACTTCGACCCGCAGGAAATAGTAGCAATAGCCAAGAAAGCAGGCATGCGCTACATTATCCTGACCTCCAAACACCACGAGGGCTTCTGCCTCTGGGACAGCAAGACTACCGACTGGGACATCACGGCCACGCCGGCCGGCCAACAATGGAAAGAGACAAACGACCTGATAGGCAGCCTGGCCCAGGCAACCCGCGATGCCGGAATGATGTTCGGCCTATATTTCTCGGAATTCCGCGACTGGATGCACCCGGGCGCGCCCCTCCCCATCACGGAAGTAGTGCCCGAAGGGTACACCGAAGAGGAGCAACAGGAATACATGGAAACCTACACTTATCCCATGATCAAGGAGCTGATGGAACGTTATGCCCCAGACATTTTCTGGTGGGACGGGACGTATGACAATGCCGAATTTGCCGCCTGTTGCGACTCGATTGTACGCAGCTATAACTACGGGGCAACCCTGCAAAACGACCGCCTCTCGCCTGCTACCGGGTATGGCGGCGACTTCGAAACGCCAGAACAATCGATGAATGAAGAAAGCGTGTCGGAAAATTCCGAACTCTGCATGACAATCAACAACACATGGGGCTACAATCAATTCGACACGAACTGGAAACACCCGGCCTACATACTCTACTCCATGCTACGCGCACAGAAACTTGGCTGCAACCTGCTGCTCAACATCGGGCCGGAAGCAGACGGGAGCATACCCGACGGCAGCCTGTATGTGCTGGAAGCCCTCGGGGCATGGATGGAAGGCAATGAAGAATCGGCGCACGGGACAGAGAAAAGCCCTTTCAGCTATAACCTCCCCTACGGGCCCACTACCTATCGCACAATAGGGGGGGGGAAAGCCTTATACTACCACGTACTCTATTGGGACAAAAGCGGGGAGTTGTGGATTCCCGGAGTGATGAATCCGGCCGACGAAGTAGAGGTGTCTTTCCTGGCGAATCCCGGAATCCCGATCAAAATAGAAAGCCGGGACAACATTGGCCTTTACATTTCCGGACTTCCCACAGAAGCCCCAGACTCACTTTGCAACACACTAAAAATCGAATTCCTCACCGAACCAATCCTGGACGAGGGCATACGGTTCATTGGCGACACGGCTTATCTGGACGCCTTAGGCGCTAAAATTTCGAGCATCACCGTCGGAGACTGGAGTACCCGCCCGGCCATCTTATGGTTTGGAGGGCAATCCATCAAATACAAGTTGAACATCCCGTCCGAAGGAGAATACCAAATCAGCGCGGAACTGGCGGCTTATTTCAACGGGACAATCACTTTCCAATTCAGCGACGGCACAACCCTGACAGGAAACAACACGGTTACGCCCGGTGGACACGCCACCTTCCAATGGCAAGACATGGGCACCGTACACCTGCCCCAAGGCTCCTACGAATTGACAATCAGCTCCCAACAAGAGGACTCTTGGCTGCGATTGCGCCAATTCCGTCTGATTCGCCACTAATGCCCTGCAATATTTACAAAAAAGATGCAAGACTTTCGCTCCAAAATGCCTACCTTTGCAACCGCTATATTATGGGGCTGACCGGATTTGACAGCGGGCAGAAATGGTAAGTAAGCATGCAGTGCATCGTTAGTCCGCACTATAATCTGAGCTATCGAACAATTAACTGGCAACAACGAATACGCTCTCGCTGCTTAATCGAAGCACAGTAGATTAACTTCATCCCCCGCAAGGCGGGGGAGCGGGACATCGCCCGAAAGCCGTAGTCCCGAGGCGGTCGGCAAGGCGGTGCAGGAAATCGGGAATAGTGCCTCCCCCGCTTCACGGGCGGCATGAATACTCCAGAAGCTAAGGCATGGGTTGGTGGCTTCGGTCTTGCCCATGCACGAAAACCAAAGGCGAAGATAAGCATGTAGAAAGCTTATGATTTCCTCGTATGGACGAGGGTTCGACCCCCTCCAGCTCCACGTAATCCCAGAAATAATCCCCGGCGGCCGTGGCCGCCGGGGATTATTCTTATAGGAGACTGCCGCATACCCCGCGACAGGGGGCGAGGAAACCACGAAAGGCTTGCCGAAAAACAGGAGGAAAGGCAGGGGAAAACCGAAGAAGCGGCAAGGCTTCCGCGGCTTTCCCCTGCCACTTGCTTTCAATCCAGCTTGTTGCCCGGAAGCGGGAACACGACAGAAGGCTTGAAACTCTTTGCTTCCTCAAAGTCCATCAACGCATAGGACATGATAATAACCACGTCGCCCACCTGCACTTTGCGTGCCGCGGCGCCATTCAAGCATATCTTGCCCGTACCGCGCTCACCACGTATGACATAGGTTTCGAGCCGTTCCCCATTGTTGTTGTTCACCACGGCGACCTTCTCCCCGGCTATGATATTGGCCGCATCCATCAGGTCTTCGTCTATCGTAATGCTCCCCACATATTGGAGATTGGCCTCAGTGACCGTAACTTGGTGAATCTTTGATTTCAAAACTTCAACCATCATCGTAACATTCCTCCTCACTTTCTCCCGCCGTCCTCTTTATACTTCAAGTTGTCGATCAGGCGGACAGTACCGCAATAGGCCGTGATGCACCCCACGACATAGCCACTATCGCCCCATTCCCTTACCGGCTGCAAGCTATCGCCGTCCACTATCTCGAAATACTCCAGCTCCAAGCCGGGAGCCTCGGCCATGGCGCGCTCGACGAACTCCTTGGTTTCGCCCAGCGAATGCCCCGACTCCATATATTCCTTGCTCTTGAAGAGCGTACGCGAGATAGCCAACGCCTGCACGCGCTGCCCCTCCGAGAGCAGCCTGTTGCGGCTGCTCAAGGCCAACCCGTCGGCCTCCCTCCGGATGGGGCAACCGACGATTTCCACGCCCTGCCCCAGCTGTTGGGCCAAGCGGCGCACGATGGCCAATTGCTGGAAATCCTTTTCGCCGAAATACGCCCGTGTCGGCTGCACGTACCGGAACAGTTTGCTGACAACCTGCGCCACCCCGTTGAAATGCCCCGGGCGGCGCGGGCCTTCCATGACCTCGTCCAACGGCGGGAAGCGGAACACGCGCGTGTCCGGCTCCGGGTAGACCTCCTCCACCGAGGGAGCAAACACATAGTCTACGCCCAAGCCCTCCAGCAAACGGCAATCCTCATCCAAGGATCTTGGGTATTTCTCCAAATCAGACGGATCGTTAAACTGCGTGGGGTTCACAAAGATACTGACTACCACGGCATCATTCTCCGCCACGGCACGGCGCACCAGCGAAGCATGCCCCCCGTGCAAAGCCCCCATGGTGGGAACCAAACCGAGCGATTTACCTGCAGCATGGCAATGGTCAGCGGAAAGCTCGCAGGACAGCCCCGCTACCGTATGAATTACTTTCATCCCGTTTTATAGTTACTTTATTGGGTCTTCTCCGAAAAAATCGGGCGCAAAATAAGCCAATATTTAGCAGATAATGAAGAAAGAATCTAAATTATTCAACCCATAGTGAGCATTTTACGGTTTTTTCCCGTATCTTTGTCCCATAGTACAGATGCTATACATACCACCAAAAAGCAAATGAAGGCACAAAAGATCCTATTCATCTCTCAAGAAATCACCCCCTACTTGCCGGAAGGGGAAAAAGCGGTAATCGGCAGGATGCTGCCACAATACGTCCAAGAAGCCGGGAGAGAAATCCGGACATTCATGCCCAAATGGGGAAACATCAACGAGCGGCGCAATCAATTGCACGAAGTCATCCGGCTATCCGGGATGAACCTGATCATTGACGACACAGACCATCCGTTGGTCATCAAGGTAGCATCCATCCAGTCGGCCCGGATGCAAGTCTATTTCATCGACAACGACGACTACTTCCAAGGCATCGCCAACGATTCTTACAATGAAGACGGGATTGCCGAAGAAAACGACTGCCGCACCATATTCTACGCGCGTGGGGTCTTGGAGACCGTCAAGAAATTGCGCTGGCATCCGGAAATCATACATTGCCAAGGATGGATTTCCGCCTTGGCGCCCCTATACATCAAAACGGCCTACAAGGAAGAGCCCTCGTTCATGGAGTCCAAGATCGTGTTCTCCATCTTCGACGACAACCTAACCCACGACCTTCCCGCCGACTTTATCGACAAGCTAAAGATAAGGGGCGTAGCGCAAGAAGACCTTGCCCCGTTGGGAGAGGCTCCATACGACTATGCCAGTTTGCTCAAAATGGCATTGGCCTATTCCGACGGCGTAATCTTCCATACGGACAAAGTACCCGAAGGGATAAAAGAATATATTGAGAAATCAGGAATACCCACCGTCCGCTGCGAAGAGGGAAAAGACCCACAAGAACAAATCCTAAACCTATATGCCCAAGTTTGCGGCGGCAATACCCAAACGGAAGAAAGCTAAATAAACAAGACCATGATGGGGCAGGCACACTGCCCCACTCACCCTTATTCGACACGGAATGAACCTACCCAAGAAAACCACGCCCTTCCTCTTCGCCTTGGCCTGCTTGTTTGTGGCCTACTCCTGCGACGATTCGACAGACTTCATAGGCGCGTCAGTCATAGAGGGATCTGACTACATCGAAGCACACCGCGCGACATTTTACTTGACTTCCTCGACAGTGCGGGCAGATACCATCTTCACCCGGAGCAGCACTGCCTATCTGGGGAAGTACACCCACCCTGATTTCGGGAGTTTCGAGTCAAGTTTCATGACCCAGTTCAACGTCACGGAAACTTATGAGATTCCCGGCCTTTCCACATTCGTACCTACCGGAGGAAAGACCGAGTACCAAAATACCTCCGACGTGTACGACCGTTCGTTCACCCCTAAACGTTTCTACGTTTCCGGGCTCTACACTGAATATTTCGGGGACTCCTTGGCCGTAGGACGAATCAATATCTACCGCCTGCACCGCGACTTGACGAACACGGAGGACATTTACTATTCCAACATAGAGACGGGAGACTTCTATGACGAGTCCGACCTTTTGGGCTCTTCCTTCTACTCTCCTATCAATCTCTCCATTCCCGAAGAAGACCGGAACAGCAACTACCTGTATACCTCCATAGACCTCCCGGTGGAAACCGGCAAGGAAATCATGGATGTGTACCTCGACTGCAAAAAGAACGGGAAGTCCTTCCACAACGAATTCCTAGACACGTTCAAAGGAATCTACGCAAAACAAGTACAAGGCGACGGCGCAGTGCTCTACCTGAACCAAGTGCGCCTCTCATTCGTATTCGACCAATACGTGATTGAAGACGGGGAAATCTTGGTCAACTCCGAGCAACAAGACTCGACCGTGGAGGCTTCATTCAGTTTCAGCACGACCAAGGAAATCGTACAAGTGAACCAATTCCGTAACAACACGCCAGATGAGCTCTTGGAAGAAGACACTTGCACCTACATCAAGTCACCCGCCGGGCTATATACCCGAGTGAATATACCCCTCAGGGCTATTGCCGACTCCATATTGGCCAACGGGGACAGCTTGAACGCCGCCTCGTTCACCATTTTCAACGACACGCTCCAGGAAACCCTCGACATCTCGGCGCCGGACTACCTGCTCCTCATACGAGATAGCGCCACGGTAAACGGTACTTTCTACAACTACCAGAAAGATTTCTTTGCCGACAACCAGTTAGCGGACGGGGTCACTTCCTACCTTGCGCAAGCCGGATCATTAGGATACAGCTTCAGCGACATCAAAGACCTGTTGCTTACCACCATCCATGAATACCAGAATGCGGGGAATGAAGTCCCTGAGACATTGGGCATACTCCTCATCCCGGTATCTGTCACGCTTGCCAACTCCTCCATCGTCGGGGTCAACCACCATTTGGAGCCATCCTATACTGTTTTTCAGGGCGGGCCGGACCCTGACCGCCATAACCTGCGCTTAAACGTATATTACTGCCGATACCGGTAAAGTAGCTTAAATAGAAATTCTGCCCCATCTTCCTATAAAAGAACGAGAGAATCCCGAGTTGCTTTCCCCGCAGGAAACCGATTCGGGATTCCCCTTTCCGGGCAACCCCACCCCCACCGTTTCCTCCAACCCACTTCCCTAACATTTTTTCACTCATGTCATCCTGCGCATATAAACGGATTGCCGTCAAAATCGGGAGCAATGTCCTAACCTGCACGGACGGGACGCTGGACACGGACAACCTGTCTTCCCTTGTCAATCAAATAGCCGAGTTGCACAAACAGAACGTGGAAATCGTGCTCATATCCTCCGGTGCCGTCGCCTCGGGGCAAAGCGAGTTCCATACCGACAAAAAGCTAAACAGCGTGGAACGCCGCCAGTTGTTTTCCGCCATAGGCCAAGCCAAGCTCATCAACCGTTACTACGACCTGTTCCGCGAGCACCACATCACGGTCGGGCAAGTACTGACGACCAAAGAAAGCCTGGCCACCCGCCGCCACTACCTGAACCAGAAAGCCTGCATGGAGGCCATGTGGAACTGCGGGGTCATCCCCATCGTAAACGAAAACGACACAATTTCCGTTACCGAGCTGATGTTTACCGACAACGACGAGCTGGGCGGCCTCATCGCAGGAATGATGAATGCCGAAGCCCTCATCCTGCTCAGCAATATCGACGGGCTTTTCGACGGAGACCCCACGGCGGCCGGGTCGAAAGTCATCCGGCAAATAGAACCCGGGAAAGAGTTGGGCCACTGCATACAGCCCGGCAAGTCCGATTTCGGGCGGGGCGGCATGCTCACCAAGACCCACATCGCCCGAAAAGTGGCCGATGAAGGCATACACGTCTTCATCGCCAACGGCAAACGGAAAGACATCCTCCTCCAGTTGCTCCACGCCCCCGGCGAAACCCTCTGCACCCACTTCATCCCGGCACGGCCACGCCCCATGTCCAACGTGAAGAAATGGATAGCCCACAGCGACAGCTTTGCCAAGGGCAGCATCCACATCAACGAAAAAGCGGCTGAAACCATCCGGGACGAAACAGCCGCAAGCATCCTCCCGGTGGGTGTCACCCGGATTGAAGGCGAGTTTGAGAAAGACGACATCGTACGCATCATTGACGCCTCGGGAAGGCACATCGGGGTGGGGAAAGCCGCCTGCTCCAGCCAGACCGCCCGCAAAACGATCGGGCGGCACCGGCAGAAACCCCTCGTACACTACGACTACCTCTACATCGAATGACAAACAAGAAAACACAAGAAACGCCATGCAAGCCACACCTCCCCCCATCGCTTCCATAGAACGCCAACTGGCCTCGGCGCAAGAGGCTGCCCATACGATAGCCGGCCTCCCGTCCGAAACCATAGGACATTGCCTCAAGGCACTGGCCGATGAAACCGAACGCCGCATCCCCGAGATACTCTCGGCCAACGCCGAAGACCTCGCCCGCATGTCCCCTTCCGACCCCCGGTACGACCGCCTGCTGTTGGACGAGGGACGCCTCCGCGCCATCGCCTCCGACCTGAGGAAAGTGGCCGGACTGCCCACACCCGCAGGAAAAGTCCTGCAAGAGGTAACCCGCCCCAACGGCCTGCGGCTGCAAAGGGTTGCCGTACCGTTCGGGGTTGTCGGCGTCATCTACGAAGCACGCCCCAACGTAACGTTCGACGTCTTCTCCCTTTGCCTCAAAAGCCAGAACGCTTGCGTCCTAAAAGGGGGGAGCGACGCCGAATACTCCAACTCGGCCATCGCCAGCCTCATCAAAGACGTGCTGGAACGGCAAGGAATCACCCCCCACGCCATAGAACTCCTGCCCAGCGACCGCCAAGCCACGGACGCCCTGCTCCATGCCAGGGGCTACATCGACTTGCTCATCCCGCGAGGCAGCACGAGGCTCATCCAGCACGTGCGGGACAAATCCACCGTTCCCGTCATCGAGACCGGCGCCGGGGTATGCCACACCTACTTCGACGCCGAAGGCGACACCGGGAAAGGAAGCGCCATCATCAACAACGCCAAGACCCGCAGGGTAAGCGTCTGCAACGCGCTCGACTGCCTCCTCGTCCACCGGGAAAGACTTGCGGCGCTCCCCGCGCTTTGTGCCGCATTGAAAGAAAAAAAGGTACGCATCTTTTCCGACAAAGAAGCAATGCTTTCCCTGCAAGGCCATTACCCCGGCGAACTGCTCGCGCCGGCCACGGAAGAAAGCTACGGCACAGAGTTCCTCTCCTACGCCATGGCCGTCCGTACCGTCGGCGGGCTCGACGAAGCCCTGTGCCACATACGCCGCTACGGCTCGGGGCACAGCGAGTGCATCATAACGGAAAACGGGGCAACCGCCTCACGCTTCTTGCGCGAAGTGGACGCGGCCTGTGTCTACCATAACGCCTCTACCGCCTTCACCGACGGCGGGCAGTTCGGGCTGGGTGCAGAAATCGGCATCAGCACGCAGAAGCTGCACGCCCGCGGCCCCATGGGGCTGGAAGCCCTCTGCACCTACAAATGGCTCGTATGGGGCAACGGGCAAACCCGGCCTTAGTCTCCCGGACACAAGAAGCCCCGGCTGTCCTCGAAAGCACGCCGGGGCTGTATCCCTAAACGGATGTTCGGCAGACTACTTCTGCTCAATCACCTGATAAGGAGTAGGCTCATTATGTTGGTACAGGCGTTTCACTTTTCCGCCATACCCCGTGACCGTCACGTCGTATCGCTTCACAAGCCCAAAGAACCAACTATGCACCACATTCTTATATTGAGGGTTTACGATGATGTCATACTGCCCCTGTTCCAAGGCATCATACATGGCACACGACTGCGCCTTGTCGATTCGCCGGCCAAGGAAGGATTTCTTTGCCGACTTGTCCTCGAAGTAAGCGTTTCCGCCCGACACACGGATACCCATGATATAACGCAGTTTAGCCTTCCCGGTTACCTTATTTTCCGCAGCAAGGTCAAAATCTGCGCGTATCTCGTTCGGGTGCGCTTGAGTGTTTATGAAAGGAGCCACAACGCCCGTTCTGCTTGTTGATGCGCAGCTTGCCAGAAAAAGTAAAGCAACGGTGGAAACTGCGCAAATCATTTTCTTCATAATGATGAAAATTTAGTGTTTGACGATTTTTGTTATAGTTTGATTAGTCCGTTCCTTGAGTCTGGACAATAAAAAAGCGCGGACTAATTGCTTTGTTCGCTTTTTCTGGTATCGCCAAACACCGTTGCATCAAACAAGTAAAAGCCCACGCCATGGCATGAGCATTAACTTTTACTCCTTGATGCTGTTTCTAGAATTTGGCGATTTCGAAAAAGCGAGAATAAAACTAACGCTTCTTTATTTATATGTCCTTAGTCTGCAATGCTACATAGGCAACTCCTTTTTTTAGGTTCGTGTGGCAAAGGTAAGCCTTTTCGTTGTAAAAGCATGACGGCATATCGCTTTTTTGCCTTCCAACCGGGCAATAAGGCCGAATTCATAGGGTAAAGAATTGCACAACGCCCCGGAAATCCCTACTTTTGGCGCAGATTAAAGCAGGAAAACTGCCACCCATCACTACAAAACCTTCCGAAAAAATGAAAAAATTCACTTGCGTGCAGGACATAGGCGACCTGCATACCGCACTACAAGAAGCATTCGAAATCAAAAAAGAACGCTACAAATACCAGCACCTCGGGCATAACAAGACTCTGATGCTCGTGTTCTTCAACTCCAGCCTCCGCACCCGCCTCAGCACCCAGAAAGCAGGCCTGAACTTGGGCATGGACGTCATCGTGCTCGACATCAACCAAGGCGCTTGGAAGTTAGAGACCGAACGGGGCGTCATCATGGACGGCGACAAGACCGAGCACCTGCTCGAAGCCATTCCCGTCATGGGCTGCTACTGCGACATCATCGGCGTGCGCTCCTTCGCACGCTTCGAGAACCGCGACGACGACTACAATGAGGTCATTCTCCAGCAGTTCATCCAATATTCCGGCCGCCCCGTTTTCTCCATGGAGGCCGCCACGGGCCATCCCCTGCAGAGTTTTGCCGACCTCATTACCATCGAAGAGTACAAACGCACGCCGCGCCCGAAAGTAGTCATGAGCTGGGCCCCGCACCCCAAAGCGCTTCCCCAGGCCGTGCCCAACTCCTTTGCCGAATGGATGAACGCCGCCGACGTGGATCTCGTCATTACCCACCCGGAAGGCTATGAGCTCGACCCCAAATTCGTGGGCAACGCCCGCGTGGAGTACGACCAGATGGAAGCCTTCAAGGACGCCGATTTCGTATATGCCAAGAACTGGGCCGTAGCCCAAGGCGAACAGTACGGGCAAGTCATCAACAAAGACCGCAGTTGGACGGTAAGCAACCGCCAAATGGCCGTAACCAACAACGCCTTCTTCATGCACTGCCTGCCCGTCCGGCGCAACATGATTGTTACCGACGAAGTCATCGAGTCGCCCAATTCCCTTGTGATTCCCGAGGCGGCCAACCGCGAAATTTCCGCGACGGTCGTACTGAAACGGCTGCTTGAGGGCTTGCAATAAAAGACCAAAGCCGCATTGCCACCCAAGAAGTGGGGCAATGCGGCTTTTTTCCTGTGGATGCCACCCACGCAGGCGTAGAACTTTGCGGAGGCAAGCACATGCCCCCGCCGTCAGGATACCACCGCGTCCATCGGGCAATCCAAGGCATCGTGAGGGACTTCATCGAGCAACAGGAAAGGGA
>CAYTPX010000017.1:0-39224 GCA_964439955.1 uncultured Bacteroidaceae bacterium
TTCAAGTGCATCCGATCTTTGAAGTACTGCTTCTCGCCTTGGAAACGAGAATCGTTGTAATGGTCAATGAAAGGGATTCCTTCCGCCCGGCACAAGGCTTTCACATAGTCGATAGCCGCGTTGCGCATACGCCCGGCATAGCCCTTAGGCAGATAGCGAGGCGAAGCCGCCACGATGAGGAGCGTCCGCCCCCGCGTCGCGTCAATCAATCGCTTCAGGCAGCGCAACTTTACAGGATCGACGGCACAGGTATCTGCCTCCGGCGGAATATCCGGTTCATACTTCATGCTCCCCGGGTTAGGCAAATAGCCATCGCTCGTGAGCGACACATGCGACACATAATCATTCAATAAGTTGAGGATGCGCGAATTATAGCGGTAGGCATACGAAAACATCTTTAGCCGTTCGGCCGGATCCACCCACTGGAATACGGAATCTACGCCCGGCCATTCATAGTAAGGCCGCAGATTGGCCAAATAAGCGGCATTGTCACTGGGCTGAATGTCGAAGGCCGGCGTCAATTCCCACAACAGCACTTTAGGATAATAGCGTGTGAAAACGGTCTGCAGCTTCCCGTAGCCATAGACAATGCCACAGCCATCTTGTCCCGCGTTGTAGCAGGTCAGTCCGAGCGAATCGCCCAAAACGGAAGGAACATAATGATGCACTGCCCGCGACGAGCCCATTATGAGCACATCGGCCTGCATGGAACGGCTGATATAGTTGTCGCGCTGGAAATAACCGCCCTGTGCATGGTCGCGCAAATAGCGGAAGCCACGCCAAGCCCTTGGTCGGCCGCCACGCAAAGCAGCGCAAAGAGGAACAAACGGAAAAAGAATCTTTTCATGGTTCAAAAACTTGCATAGATAAATTGTCCCGCATCGAGCACCCCAATGAGCAAGACGCAGAACAGGAGTGCCAGGCAAGCGGCCCAACGCACTGCACAACGCCGATTAGAGAGTATGGGCAAACGGCCGGGAAAGTACTCGTCGCGCACATCCTTGAACAGCATCAATCCGATGCCCACGACCATGAATACCAGATTTGACTTCTCGGGATAGAGATTGGCCACACCTCTTTCCAAACGAAAGATACGGCCAAGGAAAGAAGAAGCGTCACCCAACGTAGGCAAACGGAAGAATACCCACGCAAAAGTCACTGCCACAAAAGTACAAACCACGCAACACCCTTGGCGAAAGACACCCGCCTCTTTGCGCACAAGCTTGAACTTCTTCTCGACAACCTGAAAGAATCCATGCAAAAGCCCCCAAACAACGAACGTCCAGTTAGCCCCATGCCAAAGACCGCTCACGAGGAACGTGCAAAGGATGTTGAGATAAGTACGTCCCTCCGAGCAGCGGCTTCCGCCAAGCGGGATATAAACGTAGTCGCGGAGCCAGCGCGACAACGAAATGTGCCAGCGCCGCCAGAAACCGGTGACGCCTTGGGCGAAATAAGGCCGCTGGAAGTTGTTGATCAACCGAAAGCCTAATGCCTGCGCCACGCCGACTGCCATGAGCGAGTAGCCCGCAAAGTCTGCATAGATCTGCACCGCATAGAGCACAGTGGCTGCCAAGCAGAGAAAACCGCTTTGGTATTCATAATTGGCGAAAAGCAAATCGACATACATCCCCGTACGGTCGGCCACAACCGTCTTGAGGAACACACCCCACAGCCATATCTTTACGCCCTTTGTCCACAGGCCGGACGAAAAAGGATGCGGCTCGCGAAACTGAGGCATCAAGTCGGCCGCCCGGCTGATAGGGCCGCACACCGTCTGGGGGAAGAAGGAGAGAAAAAGCGCGTAGACCAACGGGCTGCGCTCCGCCCGCACCTTGCCGTGATAGACATCGGCCAAATAGGCATAAGCCTAAAAAGTATAAAAGGAGATGCCTATGGGAATCGCCCAATTCAGCCCGGGCAATTCCCAACGCAGCCCTGCGGCATGAAGCAGACCGGCAATAGTATCGTTGAGGAAATTGTAATACTTGAAGCACAAAAGCGGCAACAAGCACAGCAATCCGCCTACCAAAAGCGTCCATTTACCGCGCTTCTTTCTCCCCCCCCCGTCATATTGCGACAGTTCCAAGCGCAAGGCGAAGGAATAAGTCAATGCGGTAATGCCCAACAGTACAAGGGCAAACGTAGGCTTCCAGTTCAGATAGATGAAATAACTGGAAAGCAAAAGAAACAGATTCCGCGCATTTCCCCACCGGACGGGCAAGGCATAATAGACTATGCACAGCAGCGGGAAAAGACAAACGAAGAGAAAAGAATTGAGTAGCATAGAGGCGTCATAAAAAAGTAGTGCATCTTTTCGAGAAAAGCACTGCATGTTTTCCGGCTTTCCCCTGCAACTTTTCAGGCAAAGGTAAGCTCTTTTTCAAAAGGAAGATGGACAACTTAATAAAAAAACAAAGGAAATAGAAAAAACATCCCGGCCACTTGTTCCCCATCTCCATTCTTTTATTTATGCACCCAAAATATTTTAATAGAAACCTAAATCTAAAAATATCTCGCGGTGCTGGAGAACCGGGCAGTAGTGACTGGCATCCGGCTGACGGATGAAGGCTACGTTGCCGACTTCTCCGACGGAAGCAGCCTGACGCTCCTCACGGCAAGCGGGAATCCCGTGTTAGTAACAGCCTCAAGCGACAGCCTTTGGGAAATAAACGGCACTCCCACTTCCTACCCAATAGGGACAGGAAATGAAGAAGTGCCGCATGTTTTTGTAAAAACATACACATTTTTACGCGCCCCATGAGGCGCATCTGCCCGGAAACGTCCCTTCTTTTTTGCACTTTTTCCACCGCCTTTTCATTTTTTCGCTCCAGTAACGCTATCTTTGTTCGAACAATCGCTACGCAATGCGCAACTCAACCCTTATCATTAACCAAGCTGTTTCACACCTATGGACACACGTTTTTTCATCCGACGCATGCTTCTGCCCGCCCTGTGCTGCGGGTTGGGCATACTCCCGTCTGCGGGACAAGTCACCCTGAACATCGATGCCGGTCAGCGCGGCGCTACAATCGGCGGACGCCACTATGGCATCTTCTTCGAAGAGATTAACCACGCCGGCGACGGCGGCCTCTATGCGGAACTTATCCAGAACCGTTCGTTCGAAGACAATGCCGGAAATCCCGACCACTGGCAGGCCGTAGGCAAAGCCGGCATGGCTCTCATCACCCACGGCCTGATGAACGAAGCACAAGGGCATGCCCTCCAAGTGGAACTCACGGCCTCCGGCGACGGAATCAGCAACGAAGGCTTCTGGGGCATCAACGTGGTAAACGGACAAACCTACTGCCTCTCGTTCTGGATTAAGGCGGCTTCCGGCTCCTACGAAGGCACTCTTACGGCCAGCCTGCAAAGCTCCGAAGGCGATCCGCTGGGCAGCACGCCTATCAACGTCGCGGCTACGGGAGAATGGAGCAAGGTGACAGCCGAAATCACAGCCACTGGCGACGCCAAGACCGGACAGTTTGCACTGACCGCCTCGAAGCCCGGAACAATTTGCCTCGACATGATCAGCCTGTTCCCGCCCACTTACAAGGGAAGAGAGAATGGCTGCCGCATCGACCTAGCCGAGAAATTGGCCGCCATGAAGCCTGCCTTCGTGCGTTTCCCGGGCGGTTGCTTCGTGGAGGGCATATATAATAACGAAGAGACCAACCGCTTTGAATGGAAGAAGACCGTCGGCCCGATAGAAGAACGTCCCGGCCACATGAACCAGAACTGGGGTTACAGGGTAACGGACGGGCTTGGCTTCCACGAACTGCTCCAATTGACAGAAGACCTTGGGGCAGAGCCGCTTTTCGTAGTAAATATGGGCATGGGGCACGGATGGTTTGAAGAATACACGCAAATCGGAGAATACATCCAGGAAGCGCTCGACGCTATCGAGTACTGCAACGGCGACGCGACTACTACCCAATGGGGCGCGCTGCGCGCCGCAAACGGGCATCCGGAGCCTTTCAACCTGAAATTGATAGAGATCGGCAACGAAAACTATAACTTCTCTTCGGAAGACAACAGCGACCAAAGCGACCACTATGCGGAACGCTACTACCAGTTCTACACGGCCATCAAAGAAAAATACCCGGACATTACCGTCATAGGCAACGTGGAAGCATGGGGAACCGACAACCCCAGTTGGCGAAACGCCTACCCGGTGGACGCAGTGGACGAACACTACTACCGAAACCCGGCTTGGTTTGTCAACCAATACAATAAGTATGACTCATACAGCCGCTCGAATTACAAAATATATGTAGGCGAATACGCCGTAACCCAAGACTTCGGCGTGAACGGAAACCTCAACGCCGCGCTGGGAGAGGCCGTATTTATGCAAGGAATGGAGAACAATTCGGACATCTGCATCATGAATAGCTATGCCCCGATATTCGTAAATGAAAATAACGCCGTATGGCGTCCGGACATGATACGCTTCAACAGCTACACGAGCTACGGCACTCCCTCGTACTACGTGCAGCAATTATTCCCGAACAACGTGGGAAAACAAAATGTCAAGTGGACGGAAGAAGACAACCGCATGCAGTCTACGCCCAAACAGATAGGCCTGAGCACATGGAACACCAGTGCCACGTTCGACAACGTGGCAGTCACGACGCCGGAAGGCGCGGTGCTCTTCTCCGACGACTTCTCGTCAGTCAAGCCGGAGTGGCAGGCTAACAGCGGCGGAAACTGGAGCACTTCGGACGGAGCGTTGCACCAAACGGACACCGGTGTCGAGGGTTCCATCTATGCCTGCACCGCAGAATGGGCAGAAGACAACTACATTTATGAAGTAGATGCTACCAAAAACAGCGGAGCCGAGGGATTCCTCATCGTTTTCAACTACGATGATGACAAAAACTACTGCTGGTGGAACCTGGGCGGCTGGGGCAATACGCAACACGGTGTAGAGGTTTGCATCAACGGGAACAAGACTACGACGGCTTCCGTCAGCGGTTCTCTGGAAACGGGGCGCACTTACCACATAAAGATCCACGTATCCGGCACACACATACGCTGCTATCTGGACAATGCCTTGATACATGACTTCAATCTCCCCATACAACGCAAAATATACGTCTCCTCCAATATCGACGACGAAGCCGGCGTTCTGTATCTCAAGCTCGTAAATCCGAACGAGACACCGCAGACTGCAACCATAAATCTGGCGAATGCCACAATCGTCGATGGCAGTTCGGTCATCATGTTGGGCGGCAACGACGGAATGGACGAGAATGATTTGGAAAACCCCGACCGCGTTTCTCCCCAAGAGAGCACCTTGGACGGCATCTCGGGGCAACAGTTCACTTACGAAGTACCTGCCTATTCACTCCATATATTACGCCTGAAAGTCGACAATGTGCAACTCGCTCCGGAGACAGAAGCTGCCGAACTGCCGGAAGCCCTTGTGCAATACTCCTTTGGAGGCAACACGCCGGCTGACGACAGCGGACAATTTACGGGCAAGTTGCAGGGGAATGCGGCAATAGTGGAGATGAACGACGGAAACAAGGCCCTTTTTACAGGAACTGCGATGCCGCAAAGTGGCTATCTCGACTTGGGAACTGACCTCGCGAGTCAAGTCTTGAGCAAATTGACGGGCGACTATTCCGTATCGGTGGACATACTTTTACCCAAAACCGGCAACCTCAACCAATACTGCTGGGCATACTCCTTTGCCAATGGGACAGACCAATATCTCGGAATGGTAAACACTTCAGGCAATACCAATTGGTATTACACGATTAAAGACATTGAGGGCAGCACAAATGTGGCTGCCCTCAATGGCCTTTCCTACGGTACTTGGCACAATTTGCTCTATGTGCAGAACGGAAACACAGGCCAACTGTACGTAAACGGGCAACTGATGGCCGAAAACGATGTGCAGCAACAGCCGGCCGACATAGCCCAATCCATCACCGAGGCAACGCTCGGCCGCTCGCCCTTTGCCGAAGACGCGCTGATGAGCGGCGTCTTTTTCGACAACTTCCGCATCTACAGCCAAGCGTTGCAGGCAGAACAGGCACAAGCCCTCTACTCACAAGCAAAAAAGCTATCGACTGCATCGGACGAGACTACCCGTCTGGCCGACAACGACGAAGTGGGAAACTTCCTGAAGAAGTTCAATTTCCTGCATGCCACCACAACTCTTCCCGAAGCCACGCAAGGGAAAACCACAATCAACTGGACCTTTGCACCCACTGCGGAAGCAGAAGGAACAATTTCACTGGAGGGCAACACGCTGACAGTAGGACGTCTGCCCCAAAGCGGGCAACCTTTGGCAGCCGGACTGCTGACGGCCACCCTGCTAAGTCCAAGCGGCGAGACAAGCACGATGACGCAACAAGTGACCATAGCTCCCGACGATAACCGCCACGGCTACCTCTATTGCTACATGAACTCCGAATCGGAAATCACAAACTTCGCCCTCGGCAGCAAAGAGGACCAAGGAAAACTCTTCAACGTATTGCTGAACGGCGCAGAAGTCTTCGACACTGAACAAATAGCCACCATAGAACACGGCACGCGCGACGCATATATCGGGCGGGGCGAAGGGGAAGACGGATATTTCATAACCACTACCGACATGAAGGTGCAGACTTCGGGGACATGGAACAACCGCGGTATCGACTTGGCACGCTCCAAAGACTTAATTCACTGGGAGAGTTCGAGCTTCGACTTTACCCTTGGGAAAAAACTGTTTGCAGATTCCACCGCAACGACCGGCATTTACGACACCGACGAAGAGTATGCGCGCATAAACCGAGTATGGGCGCCGCAATTCATCTGGGACAAAGACTACAACCAAGGAGAAGGCGGCTACTTAGTCTATTACTCCCTGCTGTCGAGCAACGAGGGCGACACGCACGACCGCATTTTCTATTCCTATGCCGACCGCGGGTTCCGGACACTCACGCAGCCGCGCCTTCTGTTCGACCCGGGGGTAGCCGTCATCGATGCCGATATCATCTATAACCCTTACGACAGCCTTTACCATATGTTCTACAAACGTGAAGGAGCGAACGGCACGGCACGCGGCATCTACGAAGCCACCAGCAAACAGCTCGTAGGCGGGACATGGACCGACATACTGCACATCACGAGCGAAGGCAGCGAGCTCGTGGAAGGACCGACAGCCGTGCGCCGTATCAACGAAGACGCTTACAACCTGTACTACATGCGCTATTCCGGAGGGAACGCCTACAAATACTGCGAGACCGACCACTTGGGGCTGAATGCGTCGTTCGCTTCCCAATTACAAGGGACGGGGGATTTCCAGCACGGCTCTGTCATGACCCTGACCGAAGAGGAATATACGCTATTGCAAGCCTGGAGCGACATCGAAGCCCTGCGCCCTGAGATCGAGGCGATGCTGGCCGAGAGCGGAAGCGAGATATTTTCCAACGCACTCGCCCGGGCCGACGAGGCACTGGCGCTGACCTCCGTGGCAGAACTGGCAACGGCCCTGCCTGCCGCCTACGAAGGAATGAAGCAGTCCATCAAGGACTACATCGACGAACTCTGCTCGGGCACACTGCCGGAGGGCGGGGCTGACCTGACCTTCTTGCTCGAAAATCCCGACTTCAGCGAGGGCGACACCGGATGGAGCGGCACCGCTTTCACCCAAGCCACGGAGGGCGTAGCCGAATTCTATGACAAAACGTTCGATTCCTACCAAGTATTGACCGACATGCCTGCAGGCACATACCGCTTCGAGTGCCAGGGCTTCTACCGCTATGGCGACTATGTAGAAGCATATCCCCTGCATGTCAACGGAACGGAGCGCATTTTGTCCAGCATCTACATCAATGATTGTGCCGGAGCCTTCCTCTCCCTCTTCGACGACGCCACGCCCTACACCTACAATCCCTACACTTATCCCGACAACGTATGGGCTGCCAACAGCGCCTTCAATACCGACCACCAATACCAAGGCAATTCCGTGGAATGCACGCTGCAAGAACGGGGCGACCTGCGGCTGGGAGTCGTACAAAGCGAGTATCGTTACCACGACTGGACCTGCTTCGACAATTTCAAACTCTACTACATCGGCAACGGCTCGACCGACGGCCTTTCCACACCGAAGCAAGACTCCACCCTGCCGCAAGCCGTGGATGTCTACACAATCGACGGACTGCTCCTGCGCAAAGCTGCCCGCCCCGACGAGGCCGTGCAGGGGCTTCCCAAGGGCATCTACATCGTAGGCTCGCAAAAGATAGCAATCGAGTAAAACTTTCCTTGCAAGGAAGCCCGCCAAAAGCCCGGCATCAAGAACCGGGAAGCGCCGCATCTTTTGTGGAAAAGATGCGGCGTTTCCTATGAATTCCCCTGCGGGTTTTCTTCCGCTGCACGGCAACCCCCGACAGGAAATCAGAAGTCCAGTACCTGTTGCCTGTCGAGCAAACGAAAAGTCATGCGGTGATAGGGCGAAGGGCCGTACTGCCCGATGGCCGCGCGATGCGCCGCCGTAGGATAACCCTTGTTGCGATCCCAGCCATATTGGGGATAAGACTCGTGCAGTTCACGCATACGGTCGTCACGATACGTCTTGGCCAAAATGGAAGCCGCCGCAATGGAAAGATACTTGCCGTCGCCTTTTACTATACAACAGTGGGGCACGCCGGGATAAGGCTCAAAGCGGTTACCGTCGACCAGCAGGAACTCCGGCTTCAAAGCCAAAGCGTCCACCGCCCGGTGCATGGCACGAAACGAAGCACGCAGGATGTTGATTCCGTCAATTTCCGCAGCCGAAACCTCCGCCACCGCCCAAGCCAGCGCATCGCGCTCTACCTCTTCGCGCAGCCGGTAACGCATGGCCTCGCCCAGTTGCTTCGAGTCGTTGAGCCGGGGATTACGATAGTCCGGCGGCAACACTACCGCCGCGGCGAACACGGGACCGGCCAAACAGCCACGGCCCGCCTCGTCAAGCCCGGCTTCGCGCCGGGAGGCATCCATGCAAGGCAGAAGCATAAGCCTACAAAAGAGTATAGCTGACCGTCAGACCCGCCATCACGATGGCCACCATGCTCATCAGCTTAATCAAAATATTCAGGCTCGGTCCGGAGGTATCCTTGAAGGGGTCGCCCACCGTGTCGCCCACGATGGCCGCGTTATGCGCCTCCGAGCCCTTTCCGCCGTAGTTGCCTTCTTCGATAAACTTCTTCGCATTGTCCCACGAACCGCCCGAATTTGCCATGAAAATAGCCATCGAGAAGCCGCTTGCCAAGCCGCCAACGAGCAGGCCCAACACGCCCGGCACGCCAAATACCAGCCCCGTAAAGACCGGGGCGGCAATGGCCAGCAGCGAAGGAAGCAGCATGGCGCGCTGTGCACCGCGCGTGGAAATCAAGACGCAACGCGAGTAATCGGGGTCGCTCGTCCCCTCCAAGATGCCGGGGTCTTGGCGGAACTGCCGGCGCACCTCCTGCACCATCTTTTGCGCAGCGCGACCCACGGCTTTCATCGTCAGCCCGCAGAAAAGGAACGTCATCATAGCCCCGATGAAAGCCCCCGCAAGGACAGAGGGGTTCATCAGGTGTACATTGTATAACTCCATAAAGTCTACCAACGAAAGGCGGTGCAACTGCTCGGCAGTGAAGCGCACATGGCCGCCTACCGCCACCAGACCGTCGGACGCCTGCCCGGCCATGCGGACCAAGGCGATGCGGATTTCCTCCACATACGACGCCAGCAAGGCCAGCGCGGTCAGCGCCGCCGACCCGATGGCAAAGCCCTTGCCCGTGGCGGCCGTGGTGTTGCCCAGCGCATCAAGCAAGTCGGTACGTTGGCGCACCTCCGCTTCCAGCCCGCTCATTTCAGCATTCCCCCCCGCATTGTCGGCTATCGGGCCATAGGCATCCGTGGCCAGCGTGATGCCCAGCGTGGAGAGCATGCCCACAGCCGCTATGCCTATGCCGTAAAGGCCCATGCTCAGGCTCTGCGCGGTCAGCTCCAACTGGAAGCCGTTGGCACACAAGTAAGAAAGGATGATGGCCACGACCACCGTAAGTATCGGTATGGCCGTCGAAAGCATACCCAATCCCAAGCCGCTGATGACTACCGTGGCCGGCCCCGTGGAGGCGCTCTTGGCGATACGCTGGGTCGGTTTGAACGATTGCGACGTGTAGTACTCCGTGACCTGCCCGATGATCACGCCGGCCACCAAGCCGGTAATCACGGAAAAGGCAATCCCGTGCCAATTTTCCAGCCCCAGCCCGTGCAAAATGACAAACGAAGCCGCGGCAATGAGCACCGCGCTCAACTGCGTGCCCCGCCCCAAGGCATTCAGGAGGTGGTGGATGTCGGAACTTCCCCCGCGGGTACGCACAGAATAAATGCCGACAATCGAGAGGAAGATGCCCACTGCCGCAATCAGCATCGGCGCGATGACCGCCTTCTCCTGCATGGCCGGGTTATAAGTGAAGGCCGCCGCGCCCAAGGCTGCCGTCGAAAGGATGGCGCCGGCGTAGGACTCGTAGAGGTCTGCCCCCATCCCGGCCACGTCGCCCACGTTGTCGCCCACGTTGTCGGCAATGGTTGCCGGGTTGCGCGGGTCGTCTTCCGGGATGCCGGCCTCCACTTTTCCCACAAGGTCAGCCCCCACGTCGGCCGCTTTCGTATAGATGCCGCCCCCCACGCGGGCGAACAACGCCTGGCACGAAGCGCCCATGCCGAAGGTCAGCATCGTGGTGGTGATGAAGATGAGCTTCCGGCTGCCTTCAAGCTCGCCGGTAAAGACATGGAGTATCAAGTACCACGCCGAAATATCCAGCAAGGCCAGCCCGACCACCGTAAGCCCCATGACCGCCCCCGAGCGGAAAGCCACCTGGAGGCCGCCGTTGAGCGACTGCCGCGCCGCCCAAGCCGTCCGCGCCGAAGCATAAGTGGCCGTCTTCATGCCCACATAACCGGCCAAGGCAGAGAAAAAGCCGCCCGTCAGGAAAGCAATCGGGACCCAATGGTTCTGCAACCCGAGAAAAGCCATGACGGAAAAGAAGAGAGCCAAGCAGACGAAAACGATTCCCACTATCTTGTATTGTTGGCGCAGGTAGGACATCGCCCCTTCGCGCACGGATTTTGCGATTTTCTTCATGAGGAACGTCCCTTCCTCCTTTTTCTTCATGGAATGGTAGAAGTAGTACGCAACGCCGAGCGCGGTAACCGACGCGACGGGGGTAATCCAAAACAGAGAATGCAGCATACGGGTAAAAGTTAAAAACTGGGTGAAACACAGAACGCGGCCGCCCCGCCCATCCGTGGACGCCGGGCAAACCTGCTGCGCAAAGGTACAGAATCTATTTTTTCCTTCCCAACTGCCGGAGCATTCTTTTTTCCTTTTCCTTGTCCCCTTTGGCGCTTTTTGCAAAAAGGGGAAGGGCTTCTGGCAAAAAGCGGCTGCACTTTCCCCTAAAAGGGCAGCGCCTTCCCCCCTCGGCATCCGCCGCCATTGGCTCCTATGAGCGGGATACCTTTCCCAAATCCCTTAAGGGAAACAAAAAAAACATGAACAGGAAAGGCGCACAGGGCTTGGACGCGTGCGCCATTTATTGCCCCTTTTCGAGGAAAGGGCATGCCATTTCCAACAAAAAAGCCTAACTTTGCCCGAGAATTTGCACCCTCCCGGCAGAAACAATAATGAAGCGTTCTCGTAGAAACCACCTGATTTATCTTGGCATGCTGCTCATCTTGGGCAGCCTTATCTTCAGTGCGCTCCACATAGGGGACTACCATGCAACCAGCTTCACGCTGAGCAGCGAAAACAATTTCTTCCAAGGCTTTTTCGCTTTCCTCGACATGCTCCACGAAAACTTGGGCGCATCGTTGGCCGTGCTACTCATACAAATACTGGTCATCTTGGTCGTGTCCCGTTTTTGCGCCGCGATTTTCAGGTTCATCGGGCAGCCGGGCGTCATAGGCGAAATCATTGCCGGCATAGTGCTCGGGCCTTCCCTGCTGGGATGGGTTGCCCCGGAGGCATACCAAACGCTGTTCCGGCCCGACTCGCTGGGCATCTTGGAACAAGTGAGCAACATCGGGCTATTGTTGTTCATGTTCGTCATAGGGCTGGAAGTAGACTTCAACACGCTACGCCACAAGATGAACGCGACCATCGTCATCAGCCATGGCGGCATCTTCAGCTCCTTTTTCTTGGGCATCTTGACTTCCCTCTTTTTCTACAAAGAGTATGCTTCCTCCACCACGGCGTTCCTGCCTTTTGCGCTGTTCATGGGCATTTCCATCAGCATCACCGCCTTCCCGGTCTTGGCGCGGATTATCCAAGAGCGCGGCATGACGCGCAAGCCCGTGGGTGTCACGGCATTGGCTTGTGCGGCCAATGACGACGTGACTGCCTGGTGCCTGCTGGCATTGGTCATCTCCATATCCAAAGCCACTACCGTATGGACCACGATTTACACCTTGCTCGGGACATTCGTCTACTTCGGGATCATGTTCCTCGTCGTGCGCCCGCTGCTCAAGAAGATAGGCGAGCTGTATGCCAACCCTGAAGTCATCGACAAACGATTCGTCAATTCCATATTCGTCGTCTTGGTGCTTTCGGCCGCGACTACCGAACTTTTGGGCATACATGCCCTCTTGGGCGCTTTCCTCGCGGGTGTCGTCATGCCCGCCAACATAGGCTTCCGCAAGGTAATGACCGAGAAAATCGAAGACCTCGCTTCCGTGTTTTTTCTCCCGCTCTTCTTCGCCTTCATGGGGTTGCGCACAGAAATCGGGTTAATCAACACGCCAGAACTATGGGTGATAGGCCCCATACTCTTCCTCATGGCCGTTGGCGGAAAATTAGGGGGATGCTCGTTGGCGGCACGCGCCGTAGGACAGTCATGGAAAAACAGCCTGATTATCGGTACGCTGATGAACACACGTGGATTGATGGAGCTGGTAGTCATCAACATAGGCTACGATATGGGCATCCTCCCGGCACCCGTTTTCGTACTTTTGGTGTTGATGGCTCTGGTTACCACGTTCATGACGACCCCCTTGCTTATCCTTGTAGAATTCATCTTCAAGCGGCGCAAGCGGTCGCACATACAGAAGCTACGCGAAGAACGGGCACGCAAGCCTCTCGCCCTGCAACAACCCAAAAAACTCCTCCTTTGCTTTGGACGGCCCGACACGGGATACAAGCTCCTGCGTATCTATTACTTGCTTTACGGGCCGAACTTGGGAGGGAATACCCTGCTCGCCGCGCACTATACGTTAGGCACTGACGTCAATCCGGCCAACGCCGAGCAATTCGCCAACGAGAGTTTCCTCCCCATTACCGAAGAAGCGAAACGGCTGAACATGGATTTTGAAAAGATTTACCGCACGACGGACAGTTTCATCAATGAAGCCAAACAGCTTATCCGTACCGAGCAACCGTCCATGATCCTCCTCGGCGCAGGCCCACGCTTCATGAGCACCCAAGAAATGCCCCTACGCGCCGTCACCCCGTTCTTCAGCCTTTTCCGGGGAAAGACCGAGAGCATCTTGGCCGAAGCCAACTGTACCGTGGGCATTTACTCCAGCCGGAAAGAAAACCCGGACACTTCGAATTACTGCCTGGCCATCCTGTTGGGGACGCACTCCGACGATTTCTTATTAGACTACCTGCCCAGTTTGCTCAACAACAGCCCCCTCTATCCAAAGACCCCTCTGTGCGACATCCATATCTACCGCCTCAAAAAAGAATATCCAGAGGAGAGCGACTCCCACAATGCCGCCTACGTACAGTTGGCTGCGGGCTATTCCGAACGAATCCATATCCACCTATTCGACCAGATCGAAGAACTTGCCCCCCCCTTGTTGCCTGAAGGCATCGCACTCATGCTCCTTTCCTACGAGACCTGCCGCCAATACATCGCCGAATCGCCCGTATTTTCCACGTTGCCTCCGCTCCTTGTGCTAAAAAAAGGGAACGATACGGCACACAACGTTTGAGGTGAAAACATACTGCCCCGTAACATCTTCCCCAAAGGGCATCCCCCTCCAGACGAGAAAAGAAACCTTCCGGAAAAGAAAAAAGGGGGTTATCCCTTGCCCTTTCATGGAATATAATGTATCTTTGCGGCGTGATTGATGATTTGTGAGGGCGGAGGAAGCCCTTTTTTTGTACCCGTATGAAAAACAAGTAATGATCAAGAAAGAAGTTGTAAGCCAGATTGTAAATGATTGGATGGAAGGGAAAGACTATTTCCTCACCGACCTTACCGTTAGCGCCGACAACCGGATAGTGGTCGAGATGGATCACGAGCAAGGGGTATGGATTGATGATTGCGTTGATTTGAGCCGGTTCATAGAATCGCGCTTGAACCGGGATGAAGAGGACTACGAATTGGAAGTCGGTTCTGCTGGAATCGGACAGCCATTCAAGGTGGCCCGGCAATACCTCATCCACATAGGCGACGAAGTGGAAACGCTCACCAAAGAAGGCCGTAAGCTACGGGGCGTCCTCTCTGCCGCCGACGAAGAAGGCTTCACCCTTTCTTGCGAAGAGAAGGTGAAAAAAGAAGGAGAAAAGCGGCCTAAGCTACAAACCGTGGAATATCATTTCAAGTACGACGAGGTGAAATACACCAAATACCAAATCAGTTTTAAATAAAAAACAGCATATACATCCATGGCAAAGAAAACAGAGACAATCAGTTTAATTGACACTTTCAAAGAATTCAAGGAACTGAAAAACATAGACCGCGCCACATTAGTGAGCGTACTTGAGGAATCTTTCCGCAATGTCATTGCCAAGATGTTCGGGACGGATGCCAATTACGACGTAATCGTCAACCCGGACAAAGGGGACTTCGAAATCTGGCGCAATCGGACTGTGGTGGAAGACGGGAAAGTGGAAGACCCGAATCTGCAGATTCCCCTTTCCGAGGCACAAGCCATTGATTCTTCCTATGAAGTAGGCGAGGAAGTGACCGATGAAGTGCATTTCGAAGAATTTGGGCGCAGGGCGATTCTCAATTTGCGTCAAGCCTTGTCGGCTAAAATACTGGAACTGGAAAAAGATAGCATCTACAGTAAATACATCGACCGGGTAGGCACCCTCATCACTGCGGAGGTCTACCAAGCATGGAAGAAAGAAATCCTCATGCTCGACGATGAAGGAAACGAACTTTTGCTTCCCAAATCGGAACAAATACCCAGCGACTTCTACCGGAAAGGCGAAACGGTACGCGCCCTCATCGACCGTGTGGAAAACAAAAACAACAACCCCAAAATCATATTGAGCCGCACTTCCCCGCTTTTCCTCGAGCGGCTGCTGGAACTGGAGGTGCCAGAAATTGCCGACGGGCTTATTACAATCAAAAAAGTAGCCCGCATCCCCGGCGAAAGGGCCAAGGTGGCGGTAGAAAGTTACGATGAACGGATTGACCCGGTGGGTGCATGCGTCGGCGTAAAAGGAAGCCGCATCCACGGAATTGTGCGAGAACTGCGCAACGAAAACATCGACGTAATCAACTATACGCAGAACACGGCACTTTTCATCCAACGCACGCTCAGCCCTGCGAAAGTGACGGAAATCATCCTCAATGAAGAGAACCGCAAAGCAGAAGTGCACCTCCGCCCCGAAGAAGTCTCGCTGGCAATCGGGCGGAACGGGCTTAACATCAAGTTGGCCAGCATGCTTACCGGATATACCATTGACGTGTTCCGCGACCTTCCCGAAGGAGAAGCGGAAGACGAAGACATCTACCTCGACGAATTCCGGGACGAAATCGACGGATGGGTCATCGATGCCATCAAGAACATCGGCATTGATACGGCAAGAGCCGTACTCGAAGCACCCAGGGAGATGCTCATAGAAAAGGCCGATTTAGAGGAAGACACGGTGGACGACGTAATCCGCATCCTCAAAGCCGAGTTCGAAGAGTCCTAAGCCCGGGTCGGGGAAAAACGCCTTTCGCGCCAAAGGCCGACCACAAGCGGTACTCCAAAGCATCACCATCCGCAAGAGCGAGAACAAAACATTAGAAAGTAGAGCAGAACATGGCCATAAGATTAAATAAAGTAATAAAGGACTTGAACGTAGGAGTCCAAACTATCGTTGAATTCCTGCAAAAGAAAGGATTCGAAATCGAGGCGGAACCCAACCCGAACGCCAAGATTACGGATGAACAATACGATTTGCTTTGCAAGGAATTCAAGAAAGACGGGGATTTCCGCAAAGAGACAGAACGGCTCATGCAGGAGCGCACGGCAAAAAAACGCCGCGCGGCAGCACCAACCGCAAAAGAAGAAACCGGCAAGGCCGGCGAAGAAGCCCGCCTCACAACAGAGCCTCAGGAGGGGGGCATGATTCCCACTTCGATTCCCGAAGAGGCCAAGCCCAAGGTCAAGACCGTGGGAAAAATCGACCTCGGGCAGTTCAACAAGCCGCACGCCCCGAAGAAAAAAGAAGAGCCAAGGAAAGAACCCCAAAAAGTGCAGGCGCAAACGGAGCAAACCGCTACGGGAAACACGCAAAACACTCCCAACAAAATGGAAACTCCACCGGAGAAGCCGCAAAAGGAGGAAACATCCCAGCAACCCAAAGAAGAGAAAATTTTCAAAATCCACACCAACATCCAACCGGCAACGCACCTCAACATTGTCGGGAAGATAGACCTTGGGGCCATCAACCAAAGCACCCGGCCCAAGAAAAAGAGCAAAGAAGAAAAACGGAAGGAACGGGAAGAAAAGAACCAGAACCGCAACAAACCCGGCTCCTCGTCTACCGCACAAGGCAACAGCGAAGGCGAAAGCCGGCGCAAGAAACGCAGCCGCATCAATAAAGAGCGCGTAGACATCAACAACATAGAAGGAACCAATCCCCCATCTGCCAAACGCAAACAACAAGAGGGGAACTCCAGTGCCGCGACAAATGCCAAGAACCGGCACGGGAAAGGGAGCAACCTGCCCCCGAAGCCCATCGAAGTGAGCAACGAAGACGTGGCCAAGCAAGTGAAAGAAACCTTGGCAAGGCTGACGAACAAGGGGAAAACGAAATCCGCGAAGTACCGGAAAGAAAAACGCGAGAACGTGCACAACCGGATGCAGAAGATCGAAACCCAAGAACTTGCCGAAAGCAAGGTGTTGAAACTGACGGAATTCGTCACGGCCAACGAACTAGCGACCATGATGAACGTGCCCGTCACCAGCGTCATCAGTACATGCATGAGCATTGGCATGATGGTTTCCATCAACCAGCGCCTGGATGCGGAAGCAATCAACCTCGTAGCAGAAGAATACGGCTTCCAGACAGAATATATCAGTGCTGACGTTGCACAAGCTGTCGTGGAAGAAGCAGACAAAGAAGAAGACCTCCAACCGCGCCCACCCATCGTGACGGTCATGGGACACGTAGACCACGGAAAAACATCGCTGCTCGACTACATCCGCAAATCCAACGTAATTGCTGGTGAGGCGGGTGGAATCACGCAACACATCGGCGCTTACAACGTGAAGCTCGACGACGGACGGCGTATCACCTTCCTCGACACGCCCGGCCACGAAGCGTTTACCGCCATGCGGGCACGGGGTGCCAAGGTAACGGACATCGCCATCATCATCGTGGCCGCCGACGACGATGTAATGCCCCAGACCAAAGAAGCCATCAATCATGCCTCTGCCGCAGGAGTGCCTATCGTTTTTGCAATAAACAAAATAGACAAGCCCAATGCGAACCCCGATAAGATAAAAGAGGCTCTCGGAAACATGAATTACTTGGTAGAAGAATGGGGTGGGAAATACCAATCGCAGGATATCTCCGCCAAGAAAGGCATCGGAGTGCAGGAACTCTTAGAGAAAGTCCTGCTGGAAGCCGAGATGCTCGACCTGAAAGCCAACCCGAACCGTAAGGCCACCGGTTCCATCATAGAGTCCACACTCGACAAAGGCCGGGGCTACGTAGCCACGATTCTCGTGTCCAACGGCACGTTGAAGGTAGGAGACATCGTTTTGGCCGGTACCCATTATGGACGCATCAAGGCCATGTTCAACGAACGCAACCAGCGCATCCAGCAAGCAGCCCCCTCCGAACCGGCACTCATCTTGGGATTGAACGGTGCACCGCAAGCCGGCGATACGTTCCACGTGATGGGAAGCGAACAAGAAGCCCGTGAATTGGCCTCCAAGCGTGAACAACTCCAACGAGAACAAGGACTCCGCACGCATAAGACCTTGACCCTTGACGAACTGGGACGACGCATCGCTTTAGGCGACTTCAAGGAACTGAACATTATCGTGAAGGGCGATGTCGATGGTTCCATAGAAGCCTTGAGCGACTCGCTCATCAAGTTGTCCACGGAACGCATCCAAGTCAACGTAATCCACAAGGCCGTCGGGCAAATCTCCGAGTCCGATGTCAGCTTGGCCGCCGCATCCAACGCCATCATCGTAGGCTTCCAGGTACGCCCCTCAGCCGCTGCCAGGAAACAGGCAGAGCAAGAAGGAGTGGACATCCGCACTTATTCCATCATCTACGATGCCATTGAGGAAATCAAGGCCGCCATGGAAGGCATGCTTGCCCCCGAATTAAAGGAACAAGTGACGGCCACCGTCGAAGTGCGCGAAGTATTCCACATCAGCAAGGTCGGTTTCGTGGCAGGCTCCGTCGTAAAAGAAGGGAAAGTGAAGCGCACCGACAAAGCGCGCCTCATCCGCGACGGAATTGTCATCTACACTGGACAAATCAATGCCCTCAAGCGGTTTAAAGACGATGTGAAAGAAGTACCGACCAACTTCGAATGTGGCATAAGCCTCACGAACTGCAACGACTTGCAGATAGGCGACCTCATCGAGACGTTTGAGGAAATCGAAATCAAGCAGAGCCTATAGCCCAACACGAGGAAGCCCAAAATCGAGACCTCATAAGATTTCGCGGGAGCAACCCGTGCTCTTTCGCGAGCCGGTTGCTCCCGTTTTCATTTAGACACACCATGCAAGAAGAAAAAAAGGAAAAGAACGAATACATAAACTCAGTAGTCGGCGAAAAATACAAGTACGGATTCACGACCGACGTACACACGGAAATCATCGAAAAGGGGCTGGACGAAGATGTCATCCGCCTTATTTCGGAGAAAAAGGGAGAACCCGGCTGGCTGCTCGACTTCCGCCTCAAGGCCTACCGCTACTGGACAACCCTGAAAATGCCCCGGTGGGCACACCTCGAGATTCCCGAAATCGACTACCAGGCGCTCTCCTACTATGCCGACCCTACGCAGAAGCAGAAAAAAGGCAATGCCCCCAAGAGCTTGGACGACGTAGACCCCGAAGTAATCAAGACCTTCAACAAGTTAGGAATACCTTTGGAAGAACAAATGGCGCTGAGCGGCGTGGCCGTAGACGCCGTCATGGACTCCGTTTCGGTCAAGACTACCTTCAAGGAGAAGCTGCGCGAGAAGGGAATCATCTTCTGCTCCATCAGCGAAGCCATACGGCAACACCCCGAACTCGTCCGCCGGTACTTGGGAAGCGTCGTCGGTTATCGCGACAACTTCTTCGCCGCACTCAATTCCGCTGTATTCTCCGACGGTTCGTTTGTCTACATACCCAAGGGCATACGCTGCCCCATGGAACTTTCCACCTACTTCCGCATCAACGCACGGGGCACCGGCCAATTCGAGCGTACCCTCATCGTGGCCGACGACGACTCCTATGTCAGCTACCTTGAAGGCTGCACTGCCCCCATGCGCGATGAAAACCAACTCCACGCCGCGATCGTCGAAATCTACGTCCACGAAAACGCCGAAGTCAAGTACTCCACCGTGCAAAACTGGTATCCCGGCGACGCCGAAGGACGGGGTGGGGTCTACAATTTCGTCACCAAACGCGGGATCTGCAAGGGGCGCAATTCCAAGATTTCATGGACTCAGGTCGAGACCGGGTCTGCCATCACTTGGAAATACCCCAGTTGCATCCTGGCCGGCGACGGGAGCATCGGCGAATTCTACTCCGTGGCCGTCACCAACAACCACCAACAGGCCGACACGGGCACCAAGATGATACATCTCGGGCGCAATACGCGGAGCACCATCGTATCCAAGGGCATCTCCTGCGGGCACAGCCAAAACTCCTACCGAGGCCTGGTGCGCGTAGCGAAGGAAGCCGAAGGGGCGCGCAACTTCAGCCAGTGCGACAGCCTGCTCATGGGCAGCCAATGCGGGGCGCACACCTTCCCCTACATAGACATCCGCAACGAAACTGCCATCGTAGAACACGAAGCGACCACTTCCAAGATAAACGAAGAGCAACTCTTCTACTGCAACCAACGGGGCATCAGCACCGAGGATGCCGTGGCGCTCATCGTAAACGGTTATGCCAAGGAAGTCCTCAAGAAACTTCCCATGGAGTTTGCCGTTGAAGCGCAGAAGCTTCTCTCCATCTCGCTGGAAGGGAGCGTAGGCTGAAGCGGCACTTCCCGGGAGAAGCGGCAAGGCTTCCCGCAAAAAGCGCCACATAAAAACAACAAGACCACCTAATGAACCAAAAGGAAACACCATGTTAGAAATAAGAGACCTCCACGCTTCCGTCCAAGGGAAAGAAATCCTGAAAGGAATCAACCTCACCGTCAAACCCGGCGAAGTACATGCCATCATGGGGCCCAACGGCTCGGGGAAAAGCACCCTGAGCAACGTTCTCGTCGGGCATCCCGCCTATGAAGTGACACAAGGTAGCGTCCGCTTCTTTGGCAAAGACCTCCTCGCCATGAGTCCCGAAGACCGTAGCCATGAAGGGCTGTTCCTCAGCTTCCAGTACCCCGTCGAAATCCCGGGCGTGAGCATGACCAACTTCATGCGCGCGGCACTCAACGAACACCGCAAGTACAAAAACCTCCCGCCCCTAAACGCCGGCGAGTTCCTCAAGCTAATGAAAGAAAAGCGTGCCATCGTCGAACTCGACAACAAACTGGCCAACCGCTCCGTCAATGAAGGCTTCAGCGGGGGTGAGAAAAAGCGCAATGAAATATTCCAGATGGCCATGCTCGAACCACGGCTGAGCATCCTCGACGAAACGGACTCCGGGCTGGACATCGACGCGTTGCGCATCGTGGCCGAAGGCGTGAACAAACTCAAACGCCCCGATACCTCCGTCATCGTCATCACCCACTACCAACGCCTGCTCGACTACATCCGGCCCGACATCGTGCACGTCCTCTACAAAGGCCGCATCGTCAAGACCGAAGGCCCCGAACTGGCTCTGAAACTGGAACGGCAAGGATACGATTGGATCAAGGAAGAAGCTGGAGAAAAAGGAGAATGACAACCATGGAAGCCGAACAGCAATACATCGACCTTTTCGGGCAATATATTTCCCTGCTCGACCAAGGCAGCGCACCCGCGCTCAACAACTTGCGCAGGCAAGCCATGCAGGACTTTGCCACACAAGGCTTTCCCACCATCAGGCAAGAAGAAGCCCGCTACACCGACGTGCCCGCACTCTTCGCGCCCGACTACGGGCTCAACCTAAGGCGCACGCTCGTTCCCACGCGCGATGGCGAGGTCTTCCAATGCGAAGTGCCCAACATGAGCACCCAACTCTATACCATCATTAACGATATCTTCCATTCCGCCTCGCCTGCCGCTGCCCAACTGCCCGAGGGCGTACTGGCCGGCAGCCTCAAGGAGATGGCCCTCGCCCACCCCGCGCTGGTGGAAAAATACTACGGGCGCTTGGCTCCTACACAAAGCGACGCCCTCACGGCGCTCAACACCTCCTATTGCCAAGACGGGTTCTTCATCTATGTCCCGCGCGGCGTGCGCGTTCCCAAGGTACAGCAACTCGTTAATCTCAACCACGCCGGTGCCGACCTCATGTCCCACCGACGTTTGCTCATCATCCTCGAGGACAATTCCGAACTGAACCTGCTCGCCTGCGACCACACGCTCGACGAACGCCAGTTCCTCGCCACACAAGTATGCGAAATATACGTCGGACAAGGCGCTTCCCTCGACTTCTACGAACTGGAGGAGACACACCACCTCACCCGCCGTTGCGCCACGACTTACATCAAGCAGCAAGCCGGAAGCCGCGTCCTGCTCGACAACCTGACGCTCCACAATGGCATCACCCGCAACCGCGTCCACGCCTCACTCGATGGTGAAGACGCGGAACTTGCACTCATGGGCATGGCCATCAGCGACAAGCGGCAGCACGTTGACAACCTTACCTTCATCGACCATAAAGCCCCCCGCTGTACCAGCCATGAGCTATACAAATATGTATTGGACGGGGAGGCCGTGGGGGCTTTCGCTGGCAAAGTCCTCGTCCGCCCCGGCGCACAACAGACCGACGCACAGCAGACGAACAAAAACCTCTGCCTAACCCGCACGGCACGCATGTACTCCCAGCCCCAACTGGAAATCTATGCCGACGACGTGAAGTGCAGCCACGGCTCAAGTACCGGGCAACTCGACGAGAACGCCCTCTTCTACATGCAAGCGCGCGGCATCCCACCCCATGAGGCGCGCCTCTTGCTCATGAACGCTTTCGTGTCCGACGTAATCGGGCAAGTCCGCATTCCAGCCCTTGCAGACCGCTTGCGCCATCTCGTAGAGAAACGTTTCCGCGGCGAGATGCAAAAATGCAAAGGCTGCAAGATGTGCAAATAAAAAGACAAGCCATGGACATCCAAAAGATACGCCAAGATTTCCCCATCCTCGGGCGCACCGTATACGGCAAGCCCCTCGTCTACCTCGACAACGCCGCCACGACCCAAAAGCCCCGCTGCGTGGTAGAAGCCATCACCCGCGAGTATTATTCTGTTAATGCCAACGTCCACCGCGGCGTACACTTCCTTTCGCAACAAGCCACCGAGTTGCACGAAGCCGCCCGCGAGGCCGTGCGCCGGTTCATCCATGCCCGCAGCACAAACGAGATAGTCTTCACCCGCGGGACCACCGAAAGCATCAACCTCGTGGCAGGCAGCTTCGGCGAAGCCTTCATGCAGGAAGGCGACGAAGTCATCGTAAGCCAGATGGAACACCACAGCAATATTGTCCCCTGGCAGCTACTCCAAGGGCGCAAAGGCATACGGCTGAACGTCATACCTGTCAGCGACTCCGGCGAACTCGACCTGCAAGCCTTCGCCGCGATGCTCTCGCCACGTACCCGGCTCGTGAGCATCGCCCACGTAAGCAACGTGCTGGGGACGGTCAATCCCGTGGAGGAAATCATCCGCATGTCCCATGAAGCAGGCGCCGCAGTGCTGGTGGACGGAGCCCAATCCACCCCGCATATTGCCATCGACGTGCAACAGCTCGAAGCCGATTTCTATGCCTTCTCCGGGCATAAGCTCTACGGTCCCACGGGCATCGGCGTGCTCTACGGGAAGGAAGAATGGCTCCGCCGCCTGCCACCCTACCAGGGAGGCGGCGAAATGATTAAGCACGTGCGCTTTTCCGGCACCGATTATGAAGAACCGCCCCTCCGCTTCGAGGCCGGAACGCCTGACTACATCGGCACCCATGCCTTGGCTTGCGCCTTGGAATACATAGAAACAATCGGCATCGGGCGCATTGCCCGCCACGAACAGCAACTCCTCGACTACGCTACCGAGCGGCTCTCTGCCATCCCCGGCCTGCGCATCTACGGGCAAGCGCCCCACAAGTCGGCCGTGCTCTCCTTCCTCGTAGGGGAAATCCACCCCTTCGACCTCGGCACCCTCCTCGACCGGCTCGGGATAGCCGTGCGCACCGGACACCACTGCGCCCAACCCCTCATGGAACGCTACGGCATACCCGGCACCGTGCGCGCCTCGTTTGCCTTCTACAACACGCTTGAAGAAGTCGATGCCTTGGCCGAAGGCATCGAGCGCGTCCGCAAGATGTTCTGATCCCCGACCCCGGAAAAACGCGGATTCCCCGGGGCATGCCCTTTTTTATGCTACCTTTGCGCGGAAAAACCGCAAGCCTCATTGCCCAAAAGTGCCAGCACCCATGCACCCAAGTGCCGCCACTTTTCCGCGAGGCATGCGGCGCTTTCCCATTCCGCCACCCTACCATCCCTATGCTACACCCGTTTCCCCCGGACACTCCCCTCTCCCCCTTACCCCGGCTCTTCACCTACCCCTTCTGCTACGAGCCGCACCCCCTGTGCCGCCGCGCCGCCGAGGCGGTGAAAGGCTACCTCGCCACGCGCGACGAATGGCAGGCGGAACTGCGGAAAGGCAAGATGTTCGGTGTGCTCGTCGCAGAAGCCCCGGACGGACGAGTCGGCTATTTGGCCGCCTTCTCCGGCATCCTGGCCGGGAAAGCCAACCACCCCTACTTCGTACCCCCGGTCTACGACCTGCAAGACCCCGCCGGATTCTTCCCCAGGGAGGAAGCTGCCATCGGGCAACTCAACGCCCGCATCCGCGAAGCCGAGGCCGACCCGCGGTACCTCGCCTTGCGCGACGAACACGGACGCCTGCAAGCCGAAGCCGAGCAGCGCATCTCCGCCGCCCGCCAAGCCCTGAAGACGGCCAAGGCGCGGCGCGACTCAGAACGCGCCGCAGGCGCAAGCCAAGAAACCCTCACGCGCCTCATCCGCGAAAGCCAGCACGAAAAAGCCGAATTCCACCGGCTAAAGAAACAGTGGGAAGCACGCTTGGAAGCCAGCCGGGACGCTTGCGCCCCATACAAGGAAACCCTCACCCGCCTCAAGCACGAGCGGCACACGCGTTCCGCCGCAGCCCAGGAACGCATCTTCCGCTACTTCCGCATGCGCAACGCCCGCGGGGAAGAAAAAGACCTCTGCGAAATATTCGCCGCCACACCGCAAGGTTTTCCCCCCGCAGGCAGCGGCGAGTGTGCCGCGCCCAAACTGCTGCAATACGCCTTCCTCCACCACCTGCGCCCCGTGGCCATGGCCGAGTTTTGGTGGGGTAACTCCCCCAAGGACACCCTGCGCCGACACGGCCACTACTACCCTGCCTGCACGGAAAAGTGCGGCCCCATCCTGCACTTCATGCTCGAGGGAATGGAAGTGGAGCCGGACCCGCTGGCCGAAGACCGCTACCGCGGGGCAGAACTCGAAGTGCTCTACGAAGACCCGTGGCTCGTGGCGGTCAGGAAGCCCGAAAGCATGCTTTCCGTGCCCGGGAAGAAAGGGACGTTTTCCGTCCTCGACTGGCTCCGCACCCGTTACCCGGAAGCCACGGGGCCGCTGCTGGTCCACCGCTTGGACATGGACACCTCGGGAATCCTCCTCGCCGCCAAGTCAAAAGCGGCACACCAAAACCTCCAAGCGCAGTTCAAGAACCACAGCATACGCAAGACCTACGTGGCCATCCTAGAAGGGGAGGTGAAAGCCGACGAGGGAAGCATCGACCTCCCCCTGCGCCTCGACCCGCCAAACCGTCCGCGCCGCACAATCGACCGCCTCCACGGCAAACCCGCCCTCACCCGCTTCCGGGTCGTCACACGCAAGGGCAGGCACACGCGGGTATTGTTCTTCCCCCTGACAGGGCGCACCCACCAGTTACGCGTCCATGCCGCACATCCCGAGGGGCTCGATGCCCCCATCCTCGGCGACCGCCTCTACGGCACAACCGCCGGGCGGCTTTACCTGCACGCCGCATCGCTCGAATTCGTCCACCCCGCAACAAACCTGTCCGTGCGCATCGACTGTCCGTCCGGTTTCTAAGCATGTTCCCCGGAACACCCCTCCGGAAAAGGGGAAACGCGTCCCAAGGACAAAAAGAAACCCGCCGTCCCCAAACAGGGGAACGACGGGGTAAGACATGGAATCCTCCGATACGGAACAGACAAGGACAGGGGTCAGCGGGCTTCGCCTCCGGGATACTCAGAACGGCGGATGCGGGAAACGACCCACATCAGCCCGGCCAGGAGCAACAAGATGCCTACCACCAACAGGACAGCCAATACGCCCGTAGAAGCATGGCTATTCGCCACCGAAAGCGAATGCTGCCAGTCCTGTGCGGAAGGCAGGAAGGGAGTGCCATGCAACCCCGCTGCCAGCAACAAAGCCGTAAAAGAAAATACCGTACCCGTCGCCGCAAGCAGGAAACCCATGCAGAAAGCGGGACGAAAAATCGTGCGGAAAATGCCAAAAGCCAACAGTCCGATGCCCAAAAGCAAAATGAATGCCACGGCCGGCATCTCCACAAAATTCTGCAAATACTTATGGAGCACGCCGACAAACATGCCGTTGCTCCAAACAAGCCCCACGCGCATGCACAAGCGCACCACGAAGGCGAGGAAAAAGATGAGGAAGAACACCGTCTCCGTCAAGAGCAACTTGCGAATGCGCCCGTGCACTTCGTCGGAAACGCCTTTCCCTACAAGATAAAGCATGCTCAAGATACGTGCCAAATACAAAAGGGCGACACCCAGAAGGAGGTTGTCGAGCACCATGAACGCCTCCAGTCCTGATGCTTGCCCGAACCATACCCCGCCGACGGGCCGCAACATGCTGTCGCCATCTATCGCCATTTCCACCAAAAACGGCGCGCCGCAAAAAAAGCAGCCGAAGAGCGTGCCAACCAAAAGCGGGCATACAATGCCGACGAGCGTAGAAAGCGAAAAACCGGCCATCTTCACCCATCCGCGGGAAGAGAGCCTCATCAGGCCCGAAGCGGCAGCGAGCAGGAAAGAAAGCAACAAGGCTGACCACAGACCCTTGGCATTAACGACAAAAACACGGAAATACAAGGGGAACGCAGCACAGAGCATGCCGACAAACACAAGCAACGAAAGCAGCGGGCCATACCACATGCGGGAAAAAAAGGCATCCAGCCCCGAACGGCCTTCCATGCCGCGCGCAAAAGTCCGCACCACCGTATTCCCACCCAAGGAGAGCATGAAGACGGGGAGCAATCCGCCCAAAATTGATACTACGACCCAAACAAAATGGGCTAAAAGGGAGTCTGTCATACGAATAGAGATATTGAGTTTTCCAACAAATCGCGTGCAAATATAGAGAATCCGCTTTGCGTGTAAAAAAATAATCGGGAAATCCACCCGTTTTGCCGACAGATTTCCCGCCCATATCTATTCTTTTTTCCAAAAAATAGAGTTAATCATTATCTTTGCAACTTGAAAAATACAAAGAACCTACTCCGCAATGAAGAAAAGAAACATCCTCGCGGCCCTGCTGCTGGCTTCCATCTTGCCGACCCATGCGCAGGAAAAGCCACAAACATGGACATTAGAATCGTGCATCGCCTATGCCTTGGAGCGAAACATTTCCATCAAACAAAGCCAAAACACGCTGGAACAGAATTTGGTGGATACCAAATCGGCCAAAGCCGCCCTATTCCCTTCACTCAGCTTCAATACCTCGCACAACTATAACAACCAACCATATGGAGGATTGGGCAGCGTGGGCAGCAGCTACAACGACGGAAGCATCAACAACTATACGGGGAGCTACAACCTGAGTGCAAACCTTACCATCTACAACGGCGGACGAAACCTGAACAACATCCGCTACAACAAACTCCTCAGCCAGACGGCAGAAGAAAACATCGCCGAACAAAAGAACCAAGTGATCCTGTCCGTATTGCAAGCCTACTTGCAGATTCTGTACGCCACCGAGGCCGTGCATATCAACCTCTCTACCCTGCAATCCGACTCAGCCCAGCTCCAACGCACCCAAGAGCTAATGAACAACGGGCTGATGACGAGGGTAGACGTGGCGCAAATGGAGTCGCAACTCAGCACCGACGCTTACCAATTGGTGCAATCGCAGACCAGCTTGGCGAATTATGAGCTGCAACTGAAGCAATTGCTCGAGATAGAAGGCAGCGAAAAGATGGTATTGGCCCTTCCCGAAATATCCGACGAAGAGGTGCTCACGCTGCTCCCAGACAAAGAAGATGTGTACGCCACGGCACTGAGCATCATGCCCGAAATTAAAGCGGGGAAACTCTCGACGGAAGCTGCCGAGGTGAACGAAAAGATTGCCAAAGCCGGTTATTACCCCACCATCAGCCTGCAGGCATCCACAGGGACGGGGAGCAACTCGGCCAGTGACTTAGGGTTCGGCAAACAGCTCAAGCAAAGTTGGAACAACACGGTAGGCATCTCGCTCTCGCTGCCTTTGCTCGACAACCGTTCGAATAAGAGCAGCGTGGAAAAAGCCCGCCTCCAAACGCTCAGCAGCAAGCTTTCCGAAAGCGAAACGGCCAAGACCCTGTATGAAACCATCGAGCAAGCTTGGCAAAACGCCTATTCCTCACAGAACGAATATCTTGCCGCCTGCGAAAAAGAGAAGTATGCGCGACAGAGTTACGACCTCGTCAGCCAACAATATGCCCAAGGGTTGAAGAACACCGTGGAACTGATTACCGAGAAAAACACCTACCTAAGCGCACGACAAGAGAAGATACAAGCCAAATACATGTCGCTACTCAACCAAAAGCTCCTGCGCTTCTACCAAGGCGAGCAGCCTACACTCTGAATAACAACCAATAGAATAAAACAATAAACACCCAACAAAAATATGAAACTCCTACAAAAGAAACAAACAATCATCCTTGTGGTAGTCGTTATAGCCATAGCGGTTGCTGCATGGGCAGTATGGGGGCCGTCGCCGGCCAACAAGGTAACGTTCACAAACACCCGGATAGAACGCGGAACCATCAATAGCTCCATAACCGCCACCGGCACCATCGAGCCTATCACGCAGGTGGAAGTCGGTACGCAGGTGTCCGGAATCATCGACAAGATCTACGTCGATTACAACTCCGTCGTAAAGAAAGGGCAACTCCTTGCCGAACTTGACAAAGTAAACTTGGAGAACGCCCTCCGGTCCGCCGAAGCCAATATGAACACGGCCCAGACGGAATACGAGTACCAACTCAAGAATTACGAACGCTACAAGGCACTCCATGAGAAAAAACTCGTCTCCGACTCCGAATACGAGGAGACTTACTACAACTACCGCAAGGCCTACAACGACTACGAGGTAAGCAAAAACAACTACGAAGAGGCACGGACGAACCTTGGGTACGCCATGATTTACTCTACCATCGACGGCATCGTCCTCTCCAAGGAAGTGGAAGAGGGACAAACCGTGGCGGCCAGCATGGAGACCCCGACGCTTTTCATCATAGCCCAAGACTTGAAACAAATGCAAGTCGTAGCCGATGTAGACGAAGCTGACATAGGCAACGTAGAAGAAGGGCAACGCGTTACATTCACGGTAGACACTTACCCGGAAGACGTGTTCCAAGGGCATGTGACCCAAGTGCGCTTGGAAGCGACGGAAACGAACAACGTCGTAACCTACGAGGTAGTCATCGAAGCCCCCAACGAGAACTTGAAACTCAAGCCAGGCCTTACCGCCAACGTGAACATCTATACGATGGAAAAGGAGAATATCCTGACCGTCCCTGCCAAGGCGCTCCGTTTCAGCCCCGAGGAAGGGATAATAGGCAAGGAGGACATCGTGGAAAAAGCTGACGACATCATAGAAGACGCCACGCACAAGATCCTTTGGCAACGCGAAGGGAAGACCTTCAAAGCCATACCGGTGGAAATCGGCATCAGCAACGGCTCACTCACCGAGATAGTCAGCGGCATCGAAGAAGGCACTGCCGTCGTATTGGAAGCCACTGCCGGAGCTCCGGGAGAAAGCCCGGAATCCGCCGATGCCTCGGGAGAGAGCAGCGAGGAACGTTCCCCCTTCATGCCCGGCCCGCCCAGCAATAACAATAAGAAGAAATAACGCACGCGAGAAGAAGCATGGAAAAGAAAGCCATTATCGAACTGGAACAAATCCGGCGGAACTTCCAAGTGGGCGACGAAACGGTGCATGCCCTGCGCGGAGTCTCCTTCACAATCCGCGAAGGGGAGTTCGTGACCATCATGGGCACCTCCGGTTCCGGGAAATCCACCTTGCTCAACATACTCGGCTGCCTGGACACGCCGACCGAAGGCGAATACCGGTTGGACGGGATACCCGTGCGTTCCATGAGCAAGTCCGAGCGTGCCATACTGCGCAACCGCAAGATCGGTTTCGTATTCCAGAACTACAACCTGCTGGCCAAGACGACGGCAGTGGAAAACGTAGAGCTACCGCTCATGTATAACCCCGCCATCAAATCAGCCGAGCGGCGCACACGGTCCATCAAAGCCCTGCAAGCCGTAGGGCTGGGCAACCGCTTGGAGCACAAGAGCAACCAGATGTCCGGAGGGCAGATGCAGCGCGTGGCCATAGCCCGGGCGCTGGTCAATGAGCCCGCCGTCATCTTGGCCGACGAAGCCACCGGAAACCTCGACACGCGCACCTCGTTCGAGATATTGGTCCTCTTCCAGAAGCTACATGCCCAAGGGAAAACCATCATCTTCGTGACGCACAACCCGGAAATCTCCTCATACAGCAGCCGCAACATCGTGCTGCGCGACGGACACGTGACCGAAGATACGCCTAACCGGTGCATCCGTTCGGCCGAAGAAGCCCTCAAAGAGCTCCCTGTGGTGGAGGACTAAAAAGAAAAAACATGCAAGGGAATAAAGAAAAAAGCGCCTGCACTTTCCCTAACCGGATACAGCGCTTTTTTCAAAAATCCCCTGCGAGAAAACAACCCAACAAAGCCGGAAAACATGAACTTTGCCAACCTTTTCAAAATAGCCCTCAAGGCACTTAGCAACAACAAGCTGCGCGGCTTCCTAACCATGCTTGGCATCATCATCGGCGTGGCGGCCGTCATCACCATGCTGGCCATCGGACAAGGCACCAAACGCAGCATCCAGAAACAAATCTCCGAGATGGGGTCGAACATGATCATGATACATCCCGGAGGCGACATGCGGGGCGGCGTGCGGCTGGAAGCCAGCGAAATGCAGACGCTCAAGATAAAAGACTTCACCGACATCGCGGAACAATGCAAATACGTGCAGGCCACCAGCCCTAACGTCAGCAGTTCCGGACAATTCATCTACGGTTCGAACAACTACCCGGCCTCCATCAACGGCGTCAACCGCGACTATCTCACCATCCGGCAGCTGAAAGTGGAAGAAGGCGAGATGTTCACCGATGCCGACATCAAGAGCAGCGCCAAAGTCTGCGTCATCGGGAAAACCATCGTGGACAACCTTTTCCCCAATGGCGAAGACCCCATAGGGAAAGTCATACGCTTCAACAAGATTCCTTTCAGCGTAGTCGGCGTGCTCCAAGCCAAAGGATACAACAGCATGGGGCAAGACCAAGACGAAATAGTCCTCGCGCCTTACACGACGGTCATGAAGCGAATCTTGGCGCAAACCTACCTGCAAGGCATCTTCTGCTCCGCACTGACGGAAGGAATGACGGATGAGGCCGTCGAAGAAATCAGCGCAATCCTCCGTGCAAACCATAAGCTGAAGGCCGACGACGACGATGACTTCAACGTCCGCTCCCAAGAGGAACTCAGCTCCATGATGAACAGCACGACGGACATGCTGACCATCTTGTTAGCCTGCGTCGCAGGCATCTCGCTCATCGTGGGCGGCATCGGCATCATGAACATCATGTACGTGTCCGTAACTGAACGCACCAAAGAAATCGGACTACGTATGAGCGTCGGGGCCCGGGGCATCGATATACTCTCCCAGTTCCTCATCGAAGCCATCCTCATCAGCGTGACAGGCGGGCTCATCGGGGTGCTCATCGGGGTAACCTCCTCAATATGTGTCAATGCATTTGCCCACTGGCCCATCTATGTACAGCCGTGGAGCGTGGTCTTGAGCTTCGCAGTCTGCACCGTCACCGGTGTCTTCTTCGGGTGGTATCCCGCCAAGAAAGCCGCATCGCTCGACCCGATTGAGGCCATACGCTATGAATGAACCAAGAATCCAAAAAGCCGGGGTGGAAAGATGCCGCGTTCCGGAAATAGCAATCCACACCATCGTGTGTATTACCATACTCAGTTTCCCAGTTCTGATTATGGATACACGCCACTTCACCAGCGGAGAACTGTGGTATTATGCTTTCCTGCGCTTCTCTCTCCACCCCGTCATTTTGCTGGTTCTCTTCTACATCAACTACCTTTGGCTCATACCTAAAAAACTGTTCAGCGAACAAACGGTCGAATTCTTCTTTTGGAACATAGGATTCATCCTGCTCTTCAGCATCGCACTCCACTTGGTCCCTATGTTCATGCCACCCGAGCCAAACGAAAGTTTCGACCTGGCAGGGAAAATGGACAAGCCGCACAGACGGGAAATGCCCCCCCAATGGACTTTCCTGCTGCGAGACGCCTTCTCGTGCTGCATGCCTGTCATCATTGCGGTAAGCCTCCGCACAAACGCTCGTTGGCGCACAGCCGAGAATGCCCGGGAAAAAGCCGAAAAGAGCCGCACGGAGGCCGAGCTGAAGAACTTGAAAAACCAACTCAGCCCGCACTTCCTGCTCAACACGCTGAACAACATCTACGCACTCATCCTCTTCGACAGCGAAAAGGCACAGCAAGCAGTGCTCGACCTAAGCCGCCTGCTCCGCCACGTACTCTACGAAAGCCCGACAAGCTTCGTCGCCCTCTCAAAGGAGACCGCCTTCATACAAAACTACATAGACTTAATGCGCATACGCTTGGCGGGGCATGTGGAACTCCAGACGGAATACCACGTCTCCCCCGAGAGTAACACGCCCATCGCCCCACTCCTGCTCATCTCCCTCATCGAAAACGCCTTCAAGCACGGCATCAGCTCCGACAAGCCAAGCTTCATACACATACGCATTGAGGAGAAGCCCCAAGAAGAGGAAATCTATTGCCTCATCCGGAACAGCTATTTCCCCAAAAAGGAAAGCGACAAAAGCGGGTCGGGCATAGGCCTCGGGCAAACAAGAAGCCGCCTCGAACTGCTCTACCCGGGGCAATACACTTGGACATACGGCCCAAATGCGGACAATACCGTCTATTCCTCCATACTCGTACTGCACGCGGGCCACATCCGCCTATCGGGTAACGGGGGGCAGCCCGCACACTAAAAAAGCAAAAAGCCATGAACATCACCTGCGCCATCATCGACGACGAACCACTCGCGCTCAACCTTCTGGAAAACTACGTCGGCAAAACCCCCTTCCTCGAACTGAAGGGGAAGTACACAAGTGCCGTACAAGCCGTCAGGAGCCTTCAGAAAAACGAGGTACAGCTACTCTTCCTCGACATACAGATGCCGGAACTCACGGGACTGGAGTTCTCACAAATCGTGAAAGAACAAACGAAAATCATCTTTACCACCGCATTCAGCCAATACGCGCTGGACGCTTACAAGGTAAACGCCATCGACTACCTGCTCAAGCCCTTCTCCTATGCCGACTTCCTGAAAGCCGCACAAAAGGCACTCCACTGGTTCGAACTCGTGGAACAGGCCAGCATGGCAAGCGACAACACCCCGAAAACGGGGAACGCCCCCGCACCCCAAAACGGAATCGACAGCATCTTCGTGAAGAGCGAATACAAGCTCGTGCAAATCAAACTCGACGAAATCCTCTACATAGAAGGCCTGAAAGACTACTTGAAGATATACGTCGAGGGGGAATCCCACCCCATCCTCTCGCTCATGAGCATGAAATCCATGGAAGAGCTGCTCCCCGCCGACCGGTTCATGCGTGTCCATCGCTCCTACATCGTGCAAGTCTCCAAGATACGCATAGTGGAACGCAACCGGATAGTCTTCGGGAAAAACCTCATACCCATCAGCGACAGCTACAAGGCGGCCTTCAACGAATACCTCCAGCACCGCACGTTCTGACCGGGGACACCCGCCTCCAACCTCCCCCGCCCCGCCCAAAGAAAAAAGGCCGGGACTTTCCCCCCGGAAGTATTGCCATTTCCGGCAGGAAGTCCCGGCCCTTTTAACCGCAAAAGGCAAAGGGAAAAAGGAAGAACCCGGGCTCACTCCTCATATTTGGCCAGCAGGATTTGCCGCAAATGCTTCAACTCCTTTGCCGAGATGCCCAACTTTTTCCGGACATAGTTCTCCACCCCGTTGTATTCGGAGAGGATATAGTCGTAGACGTCATCCATATTCTCAGCCCGCGACGTATAAAGCGCCGTAATGGCCTCCTGTATATTTTCCGGCATGGAATAGCCCGAATAATAGGCCACGGGGATATTAAAATAAGCATTGCTCAACTCATAGTCTTGCACGACCGTCTCGTGCCCTACCCCCAAAGCATTCAGCAAAAGTGCCATGACCAACCCGGTGCGCATCTTGCCCGAGTTGCACTCGACCACTATGGGATAATTGCTTTCGTCGCCGAAAAGATCAAAAACACGGCGCAATTCCTTCGCCTTGTCCTCTAATATCCTCACATTTACTTGGAAGATCATGTGGCGCAACGAGTCCAATCCTATTCCATCCGTGCGTGCATGCTCCGCAAGTGCAGAGACTTCCTGGTTGATGATCGGGATACTAACGCGCTTGATGCCGTCCATCTTCCGGATAGGCTTCCGTATTTCCCCGGGAGAACGCAGGTCGATAATCGTCTTCACGCCCAACCCGCGCAAAATGCGCTCCCCTTCCTGCCCGATGCTGTCCAATGCATCGCTACGATACAGCATGCCCCACTTCACTTCCTTGCCGGAAGAAGTGATATAGCCGCCCACGTCGCGGAAATTCTGCGTCCCGGGCATGCAAACCCTACGGCTCGCTATCGTAATGGGGAACTCATCGTTGAAAACCATCGTGTAGTACTGGCGGCAAAGGCTTCCGCCCGTCCGCACCATCAGCACCTGTTCACTGATGCTGGTCGTGGCTATCGGCTTCTCAAGCGGGATATTGTTCGGGTCGCCCGAGGCATATACTTTCAGTTCGCCCGTCATCACCGGAAAAGTCTCCCATTTCAGGATGGCCGACTGCGGGCTTTCCTCGCAAGCGGCCAATATACTCGGTTTGTAAGAAGAACATCCCGCTAAAAGGCTCGCGGCCGCAACGGCCGGAACCAGCAAACGCATCCGAAACATAGGGTCAGGTATTTAATCGATAAGCCAGTATTATTGTGAGCAAATATAGCGAATGGATACCTCCCTGAAGCGGGCTTTGCGATATTTAATAGTCTGTATGAGTTGTTTAGGAGTGCTTCTTTTTCAAATTTTCAGCAAAGGAAATACCGACATAGTTTTCATGGCTCAGGCAAACGTCGCGGGCAAAATCCTGCGCATAGCCTACCAACCGGTCCCAAACCGCCTCGCCCGATGCCCGCAGAGACCGGCGGTTCAAGCCCAAATCCAAGATTCCGTAAAGAATCCCGGCGTTGAAACTGTCGCCCGCGCCGATGGTGCTGACCGGGCAGAGGGCATGAGCCGGATAATGCTTGCGGCACATCTTTCCGTTAAAAAGGCTGACACCGCCGGCCCCTTCCGTGCAAATGAAACAAGGGCATAGCTTTTTCACTTTTTTTTCATAAATCTCCTCTGGGGAGGACAGGCCGTAAATGTGCTCGAAGTCTAAATTTGAGCCCCGGACCACGTCGGCCAAGCGCATATTCTCCTCGATTGCGGGCAAAAGTTGCGGCACTTCCGCCGTATGGGAGATACGGAAATTAGGATCATAATAGAGTATGGCACCGGATTTGCGCGCCTGCTGCAAGAAAGAGAGCACTTTAGGCCGGAGCATCGGATTGAGGGAATAATAAGCCCCGAACAACACTAAGTCGTCCTCCCCTATGAGCGGAAACGGGACCTGCAGACGTAAAGCCGGATAATTCTTATAAAAAAGGTAAGAAACCTCGTTGTCCTCGTCCAGGAAAGCAAGCGATATGGGCGACTTCCCTTCGGAGAAACGCCCCACATACTTCGTCCCGATTCCCTCTTTCTCCATGAAGCGCAATATCTTCCGCCCCACTTCGTCGTCGCCCGTCTCGCTGATAAAGCACGTTTCCACCCCCGCGCGGGCCAAGGAGACGATACCGTTGAAAGAAGAACCGCCGGGCACGGCCGCCACGGGCAAGTCGCCTTGGAAAAGTATGTCGAGGATCGTTTCCCCAATCCCGATTACTTTTCGCATAGCTCCCCCCGCGACTTCTTTCCCAAATAGCCTCCGTGGTGGCGCTTAGAATAATCCTCACGGGTAAATCCCGTACGCTTCATTGTTTCCACCACGAGTATATCCCCGATGACAGTCATCGCGGTAGTCGAGGCCGTAGGCGTGAGTCCCAAGGCACACACCTCGTCCGGGTGGCCCGTACCCAAGCAGATGTCCGCCTTCCGCGCCAAGGGGCTGTCCGGGTCGCCCGTAATGACGATGTACTTCAGTTGCGGGTCCAAGTTGTGCGCCAAGTCGGTCAATTCCACAATCTCCCGCGTTTTCCCGGAATTCGAGATAAGCAACAGTAAATCGTTCTTCTGCAAAATGCCCAAGTCCCCGTGCTGCGCCTCGCTCGGATGCAGGAAAACGGCCGGGATGCCGGTGGAACAGAACGTGGTGGCTATGTTCTCGGCTATTTGCCCAGCCTTCCCCATGCCCGAAGTCACGAGCTTTCCTTTCTTCACATACACTTGCTCCACAATTAGGGCTACCGCTTTCTCAAAAGCCTCCGTCACCGGGATATTCAACACGGCCTCCGCTTCTCTCCGCAATATATCTTTGATAGAACCTATCATAACTAAAACAACAAACAAGGATAATATAATGCCGCCCCATAGGGCATACGCATAGTACAAATATCCATGTTTTCGGCTTAAGTGCAAAGAGTTTTGTTGTATTTTTGCCTCCGAAATGGCAAAAACCACGGAAAAGACAGAAGAATACGCGGCCTGCTCCCTATCCAACGGCCTGCGTATCGTGCAATGCCCCTCGCCGTCGGATGTCACCTATTGCGGATACGTGATCGATGCCGGCACGCGCGACGAGCTTCCCCAAGAACCGGGCATGGCCCACTTCGTAGAACACCTGCTTTTCAAGGGCACCGCCCGCCGGAAAGCCTGGCACATACTCAACCGAATGGAGCGCGTAGGGGGCGACTTAAACGCATTTACCAACAAAGAGGAGACCACCATTTACAGCACATTCCTTGCCCGCGACTTCCAAAGGGCCGCGGAATTGCTGACCGACATCGTGTTCCACTCCACCTTCCCACAAGGGGAAATAGACAAAGAAACCGAGGTAATCGCCGACGAGATACAAAGCTACCTCGACAGCCCGGCCGAGCAAATCTACGACGACTTCGAGGGAATCATCTTCCCCGGCCACCCGCTGGGGAGGAACATACTGGGCAATGCCGACACGCTCCGTACCTTCACCCCGCAACAAGCCCTCCGCTTCACCCAAACCTACTACCGGCCGGAAAACGCCCTCTTCTTCCTGTACGGGAACATACCCCTCGGCAGGATACGCCGCACCTTGGAAAGGCTCACCGCCGACCTCCCCTTTCCCGCGACGCCTCCCGCCCCCAAGCAAGAGCGCAAGCCACCCCTCCTCTACATACCGCGCGAAGTAGACGCCAAGCGCGACACCCACCAGGCACACGTGCTCATCGGCACGAAAGGATACCACGCCTTCGACAAAAAACGCACCGCCCTCTACCTTTTGAACAACCTTTTGGGCGGCCCGGGCATGAACAGCCGCCTCAACCTGGCGCTCCGCGAACGGAGAGGGCTGGTCTACGGCGTGGAATCAAGCCTCGTTTCCTACACCGACTCGGGGGTCTTCGCCATCTACTTCGGCTGCGACCCGGACGACGCCCCCCGCTGCTCCGGACTGGTGTTGCGCGAGCTGCGGCGGCTGCGCGAGAAAGCACTCACAGGCTCGCAACTCCACGCGCTCAAGAAGCAGACCATAGGGCAAATAGCCGTGGCCACCGACAGCAACGAAAGCATGGCCTTGGAACTGGGCAAGAACTTCCTCCACTACGGCCACTACGAACCGTTCCAACGGCTCTACGCCCGCATCGAAGCCCTCACGCCCTCGCAACTCTTGGAGGCAGCCAACGAGGTCTTCGACGAGGCGAAGCTCTCGAAACTCACCTTCCTTTAAGCAAAAAGACCCGCTGCAAAAGCAAAAAAGCCTTGGCACCCAGCTTGCAAAGCGCCAAGGCTTTTCTGGATTTACCCCAAGGGAAGCGGCTCAACGGAGTAGCGGTTCAAGCCGCGAAACAAACTCCGACTCGAAATTGGGCGTAAAGACGCCGCTCCCCAGCGCGGCACGTATCTCCCCGAGCGGCCAGAAACGGCCACCATCCAACTCCGCCGAGGGCGAAAGGGTACAGGCGGAAGCCGTGCGGTACACGTGCACCAGCTCCCGCTCGCGGGCGGATTCAAACACGTAGCGCGCCACAAACTCCGCATGGAAGCCCTCGATGCCCAACTCCTCACGCGCCTCGCGGCGCAAGGCCTGCTCCGGCGACTCGAAAAGGTCGATATGGCCGCCCACCGCCGTGTCCCATTTCCCGGGTTGTATATCCTTCCATGCCGGGCGGCGCTGCAAGTAGAGCGCCCCCGCCTCCGGGTCGAACACGTGAAGGTGCACCACAGGGTGGAGCAACCGGCTGCCCCCGTGGCATTCGCCGCGGGTCAAGACCCCCATCGTGTTCCCCTCCTCGTCAACCCACGGGAGCAGTTCCCCCGCATTGTCCCGGGGCAGGCCGGTATCCGGCGCCGCCCCTTCCCCACCACCGCCATACGCCTCCCCCGCGGAGGCGAGGCGCAAAGCCTCCGTGCGCAAGAAGCGTTCCACGCCGCGCCGCACGGAAACCAAACCGAACGCCGCGGGGTCCAACTCCCCAACCGGCACAAACCGGCAGTCAGCCGCATCGTCGCCCGAAAGGAGAGCCCCTCCGTCCTTCACGGTGCAGAGGAAAAAGGAATCGCACGAGCGCACAAGGAAACCGGAGTAAAGATAATCGTCGGAAAGCGAAAACAAATAACGGGCCGAGGCCACGCTGAGGTTCGTTTCCTCCCGCACTTCTCTCACGAGGGCAGCCTCCACCGGTTCCCCGGCATCCACAAAACCGCCGGGCAAGTCCAGCATCCCACGCGCCGGCTCGCAGGCACGGCGGCAAACCAGCAACCCGCCCCGACCGTCCACCACGAAAGCCACGACCGCCGCCGCGGCATTATAATAATAGGTGAAGCCGCAAGCGGCACACTGCTTCGACTTGAAATCGTGTACCCGGAAATGTCCCGACCCGCACCGCGGGCAGAAACGAAAAAGATGCAAAGGGTGTTCCATTCGAATCTATTGATATAAAAAGAGACACCTCTTCATAGAAGAGATGCCGCAGCCTCTTGTTTTTTGTGCTCTCCCTCTTGGACTTGAACCAAGGACCCTCTGATTAACAGTCAGATGCTC
>CAYTPX010000018.1:0-37644 GCA_964439955.1 uncultured Bacteroidaceae bacterium
AAAGAGGCTGAATCCAAAAGACTTTTTGCTGAACTTGCAGCAAAACTCATTGAAGTACAACCAAAGGAACTCGGTCTTTAATCATGGCTGGTGTCGGAAATGACATAGACCGTAGTACTGAACTGCACCATCAATTTGCCGTTACTTTCAGTCATTCATATTCAGCTCCTTTTTTGTTCGCAAAATTATATCAATCGTCTGTTTGCAGAACGGCGCAAATGGGTGCAAGAAAATCCGTCGAACCGCTTTCCGGCAGCCCTTCTTCCATGACTAACAGGAGTGTTCTTTATCAACAAAACGGGTAATGCTTTCGTAACGGAAAGTCCGCACATATCCTCTTACACCCTTTGTCCTGGCACTTGGCTGTGATAGGAAGGAATCTCATAAATCTTTTGTTTTCAATCATATTTCCGCGACTTGCCCAATAACTCACGTTTTTGCATTACCTTTGCACACGGATTTTATAGAAAAACAACTTAACCTTGTCTTTTAAACCTTATACAACAACTATGATACGATTTGAATGCGACTATACAGAAGGAGCGCATCCCAAGATTTTGGAGCGGTTAGTTGCAACCAATTACCAGCAAACGCCGGGTTACGGTGTGGACGAATATTGCGAACGGGCACGGACACTCATTCGTGAGGCTTGTGCCATGCCTAAGGCTGCGGTACATTTCCTCGTGGGCGGTACGCAGACTAACAAAACAATCATATCCTCCATCCTACGCCCCCACCAAGGAGTCATATCCTCCCAATCGGGGCACATCGCCATCCATGAGACCGGTGCAATCGAGTCTACCGGGCATAAAGTAATCACCCTCCCGTGCGACGAAAAAGGGAAGCTGACAGGAGCACAAATACGTACTGCCTGCGAAGCACATTACCAAGAAGACATGCCGGAACATGCCGTACAACCGGGCATGGTATACATATCCCAACCCACAGAATACGGTACTCTCTACTCGCTCGCGGAATTGGAAGAAGTGCGCCGCACATGCCAAGAATACAGACTTCCACTCATGATTGACGGCGCGCGCATTGGATACGGACTGGTTGCCGAGGGAAACGACGTGGGACTACCCGAACTTGCTTCCCTATGCGACGTATTTTACATAGGAGGAACCAAAGCCGGGGCACTTTTCGGGGAAGCAGTCGTCTTCAGCAACCCCGTATTAAGCAAGGACTTCCGCTACCTCATCAAGCAAAACGGAGGCCTGCTGGCCAAAGGGCGCTTGCTCGGCATACAATTCGAGACCCTTTTTACCGATGGGCTCTACTTTGAGATAGCACGGCATGCAGACCGAATGGCCATGAAACTGCAACAAGCCTTCGAGAACCTCGGCGTCAAGATGCGCCATCCTTCGACAACCAACCAAATCTTCCCCATACTCCCAAACAAGGTCTTGGAAAGAATTGCAGGCAAATATACTTTTTCCCATTTCGAAGTGATAGATGAGACGCATACCGTAGCCCGTTTCTGCACATGTTGGGCTACCTTAGAGGAAAACGTGGACAAACTGATACGAGACTTACCCGGCTTCCTTAACGAAGGCTAACCTGTCTAATACTATAAAGCCTTGTATAATCCTACACTATGAAGAAGATAATTTCAGCAAAAGAACTTGCCCTCCACTTGGCGAAAGGGGGAAGAATGTTCCTCGCGAAACTGGTGCAAGGGAAAAAATGGTATGTAAATACGTACCGGAGGGGGAAATGGTACAAGAAAATATTCATAGCGGGTTTCACCCTCTTTTTTGCCTTTTTGCTGTACTTGCTCATGGTGGACATCAATTTCTTATGGCTTTTTGGTAAATCGCCAAGCATGCACGCCATTGCGCACCCGAAACAAGCAGAAGCCTCGGAGATTTACAGCGCGGACGGAAAAGTCTTGGGCCATTATTTCCGTGAAAACCGCATCCCGGTGCAGTACGAAGAAATATCCCCCATGCTCATCCAAACGCTGATCTGTACCGAGGATGAACGCTTTTACGAACACTTCGGCATTGATTTCCCCGGGCTTCTGTCCGCAGCCAAGGATATGGCCCGGGGAAATGCCCGCGGGGCCAGTACCATCACGCAGCAATTGGTCAAAAACATGTTCAAGACACGCACGGAATACTCTACGGGATTGACAGGGCACATCCCAGGAATCCGGCTTCTCGTCATGAAAACTAAAGAATGGATTTCTGCCGTAAAGATAGAGATGAGGTACAGCAAAGAAGAAATCCTCACGATGTATCTGAATACCGTAGACTTCGGGAGCAACGCCTACGGCATAAAGACTGCGGCAAAGACCTACTTCAAGACGACACCTGCCGAACTCAAGACAGAAGAAGGGGCCGTCTTGGTCGGATTGCTCAAAGCCACTACGTATTATAACCCGCACATCAACCCCAACAACTGCTTGGAACGCCGGAATGTAGTGCTTAGGAATCTCTATACCCACGGCGTCATCTCGGGAAAACAATGCGACTCCCTTTGCAGCCTGCCCCTGAAACTGAACTACAACGTAATCCGGAACTACGACGGGAGTGCGCTTTATTTCCGCGAGGCAGTGGCGTCCGAGTTGAGGGCATGGTGTAAAGAGAACAATATAGACCTGTATGCCGAAGGGTTGAAGATCTATACGACGCTTGACTCGCGTATACAACGCTATGCAGAGGAGGCGGTGCGCAAACAGATGAGCACCGTACAGCGGAACTTCAATGCCCATTGGGGAAAGACAAACCCTTGGCAAGACGAACGACACCGCGAAATCCCAGGGTTTATTGAGAACTTGGCAAAAAAGACGCCTTATTACAAAATGCTACAGGCACATTTTCCCAATAACCCCGACTCTGTGGATTATTACATGAACCTTCCCCATCGCGTCAAAGTCTTCGACTATGAGAAGGGGAGCATCGAATTGGAGATGAGTTCCATGGATTCCATCCGCTACATGGAACGGTTCATGCATTGCGGCTTCATAGCCATGGAACCCAACAGCGGACACGTGAAGGCATGGGTAGGCGACATCGATTTCAACCACTGGAAATATGACAAAGTTACCGCCCGCCGCCAGCCCGGCTCTACATTTAAGCTCTTTGTCTATACTACGGCCATGAACCAAGGCTTCTCCCCGTGCGAGACACGCACGGACAATTACGCCACCTATGATGCAACCGGCGAAAACGGAACGCCGATAAAATGGGCGCCACGCAACGCCGACGGAGTTTACTCCGGCGCTGAGATGTCTTTGAAAACGGCCTTTGCCCGTTCCATCAATACCGTGGCCGTGGCTCTTGCGCAAGAAGTAGGCATCGCCAATGTGGTTCGCACCGCCCACGCCATGGGAATCCAGTCGCCCCTGAACGAGACCCCGTCGCTGGCTTTGGGCGCTTCAGACGTAAGCCTGCTGGAACTGGTCAATTCCTACTGTACGGTTGTTAACAACGGCATGACGCACGACCCGATCCTCGTGACCCGCATCGAAGACCACGAAGGGCGTGTCCTTTACGAGCAGTCCCCGCGGCAAACACAGGCCATCCCCTATGAAAGCGCCTTCCTCATGCAACAAATGCTGCTTGCCGGGATGAATGAACCGGGAGGCACTTCGCAAGCATTGTGGGGCTACGATATACACCGGTACAATACGAATTTCGGCGGCAAGACCGGCACTACGTCCAACCACAGCGACGCTTGGTTCGTAGGCGTCACCCGCAATCTCGTGGCAGGGGCATGGGTAGGCGGCGAATACCGGAGCATACACTTTCGGACCGGCGCGCTGGGCCAAGGAAGCCGTACCGCACTTCCGGTGTTCGGCTACTTCATGGAGCAACTCCTAAAAGACCCTTCCCTGACGCACTACCGCGGGATGATACCCACCAAGCCGGAACACCCCATAAGCCGCGACTACGACTGCCCGAGCATTTATATCTTAACAGAAAAAGACTCCATCTTGGGCGACTCAACACTCACGCTCCACCATCTGAAAGGAGTGGAAGACTGGGAAGACATACCCCTCGAGCCTACACCAAGGGAAGAGAAGCCGGACGAAACCAGGGAGGAAACCTCCACAAAGCGTCCGCCCATCGCCCCTATCGACTTGCGGAAATAAAGGATACACTTCCCCTTCCCCAAAACCGGAATCCCCTCTTGGGCGATATTGTTGTGCCCCAAGAGGGGATTTTGCTTGGCCTTTTGCCAAATGCCTGACCTCCCCTACCCCGTTTCCCGAGATACTCGCAGAGAAAAATACCTGTGCTTTTTCCGGAAAGCCCCGCAGGAAAAGCTGGAATACGCAGCGGCTTTACAACTCAACCTGCTTGAGGAACCGCGCCGGGACACCCCCGACAATCGTATTCTCCGGCACATCCTTCGTTACAACCGCCCCCGCGGCCACCACCGAATTGTCGCCAATCGTCACGCCCGAGAGGATGGTGGAGTTTGAACCTACCCATACGTTCTTGCCCAGTACAATGGGAGCCGGATAAGTCGTCTTCCGGTCGTCCGGTTTCAACCCATGGTTGAGCGTGGCAAACACCACGTTATGCCCGATCTGGCAACCGTCGCCCAAGCGGACTCCGCCGTGGTCCTGGAAATGGCAACAGGCATTGATGAAAACCGATTCCCCGATCTCAATATTCTTCCCGAAGTCCGAATAAAAAGGCGGGAACACACGGAGCGAATCCGGCACGGTTTTCCCAAAAAGCTCGGACAGCAATGCCCTTACCTCGGCAGGCGTGTGGTAAGAAGCATTCAGCCGGAAAGTTATGCGCCTTGCCTCGTCGCTCATTTCATCCATGAAACGCTGTATCTCCGCAGTGTCCAAGGCTTTGCGGGTCTTAACGTACTCCAGAAAATCATTAAGTGTCATACTGAAAAGCTTTGTGGTTATCTATTACTCTATTCTATTGTCCGGATGGGAAAGAAAAAGGATTCCCGGCAATTCTGGACGAACTGCAAGGAATCCGTTGTATATGGAGCTTTAGAAACGCCTACTTGCTCAAAGCCGTAGCCACGTCTACGGCGCACGCTACCGTGCAACCTACCATCGGGTTGTTGCCAATCCCGAGGAATCCCATCATCTCCACATGGGCGGGAACCGAAGAGGACCCTGCAAATTGGGCATCGCTGTGCATGCGCCCCATCGTGTCGGTCATACCGTAAGAAGCAGGGCCGGCAGCCATGTTGTCTGGGTGGAGCGTGCGTCCCGTACCGCCTCCCGAAGCCACGGAGAAGTAGGGTTTCCCTGCCAATACGCGTTCTTTCTTATATGTCCCGGCAACGGGGTGCTGGAAGCGGGTCGGGTTGGTAGAATTGCCCGTGATGGAAACGTCTACACCCTCTTTCCACATAATGGCGACGCCTTCGCGAACGTCATCAGCGCCGTAACATTTCACTTTGGCACGAGGCCCATTGGAATAAGCAATCTCGCGAACCACTTTCAATTCACCCGTATAATAGTCGAATTGCGTTTGCACGTAAGTGAAACCATTGATGCGGGAGATGATTTGCGCGGCATCTTTTCCCAAGCCATTCAGAATGCAGCGAAGCGGCTCCTTGCGCACTTTGTCGGCCTTGGCGGCGATTTTGATAGCGCCCTCCGCAGCGGCAAACGATTCGTGGCCGGCCAAGAAAGCAAAGCACTTGGTCTCTTCACGCAACAACATGGCGGCCAAATTACCGTGGCCCAAGCCTACTTTGCGGTCATCCGCAACCGAACCCGGAATGCAGAAGGCCTGCAGGCCGATGCCGATGGCCTCGGCTGCTTCCGATGCATTCTTACAGCCTTTTTTCAGCGCAATGGCACACCCTACGACATAAGCCCATTTCGCATTTTCGAAGCAGATAGGCTGGGTTTCCTCACAGGTCTTGTAAGGGTCCAAGCCATATTCTTCACAAATCTTGTTGGCCTCTTCTATATCTGCGATGCCATTCTCGTTCAACGCGGCAAGGATTTGCTTAATGCGACGGTCCTGGCTTTCAAATTTTACTTCTCTAATCATGATTCTTCCTCCTTAAATTTTCTATTCCTTACGTGGGTCAATGTGTTTAACAGCACCTTGTTCGGCAGTAAAGCGCCCGTATGTTCCCGTAACCTTCTTCAAGGCTTCGTTCGCGTCCGTGCCCTTCTTGATTTCATCCATGAACTTTCCGAGATGGACGAACTCGTATCCGCAAATTTCATCGTTCTCATCCAGAGCAATGGTCTTGATGTACCCTTCCGCCATCTCCAAGTAGCGGGAGCCTTTTGCAAGGGTTCCATACAAAGTACCTACTTGGCTGCGCAAACCCTTGCCCAAGTCTTCCAACCCGGCGCCAATCATCAGGCCGCCTTCGGAAAAGGCCGACTGCGTGCGCCCATAGACTATTTGCAAGAACAGCTCACGCATTGCGGTATTGATGGCATCGCATACCAAATCGGTATTCAACGCTTCCAGAATGGTCTTGCCCGGAAGGATTTCGCTTGCCATCGCTGCGGAGTGAGTCATGCCGGAACAACCTATCGTCTCTACGAGTGCTTCCTGGATCACCCCTTCTTTCACGTTCAACGTCAGCTTGCAGGCACCTTGTTGTGGCGCGCACCAGCCGATGCCGTGCGTCAGTCCGGAAATATCCTTGATTTCTTTAGCTTTCACCCACTTGCCTTCTTCGGGAATGGGGGCCGGACCGTGATTAGGCCCTTTCTTAACCACACACATGTGTTCCACTTCTTGTGAATAAGTCATAACTTTTGGATTTATGAGTTATTGAGTTATAGTTAATTGCCTCAGCAATCGTTTTGCCTTGCCTGTATGAAAAGTCGTGCAAAGATAACCTTTTCCTGCGTAGGACACAAGAGCTCGCCACAAAAAACGGTGTTTTTCCCGCGGGGAACAGCCGGCCTATTTTTCCGGCCATGCAGTACCCGTCCCCTGCATCCCTACTATTTTACAAGGAAAGGGTTGCCCCTTATCCGGGAAAGCCTTGCCGCTTTTGGCCAAAAGGCACAAGGCTTTTTTCCGCCCGCCAAGCGGCTTTTCTTCTTCATTCGGCACAAAAGAATTACCTTTGCCCACGTATGAATAGGACGAATGCATACGCACTGTTTAAGAAAGAATCGGGTTCTTTGTCCATCGCCTCGGGAGGATGGGTCGTATTATTGCTGTGGATTGCAGGCAACGCCTGCATGTTGTGGATTTTCGACGGCACCTATAACTTGCTTGACGGGGGGAACGCCACATTGCGCCCGTTCTTCCAGCTCGCCCCCTTGCTCCTCCTCTTCCTCGTGCCGGCACTCACGATGCGCGCCTATGCCGAAGAGCGGAAAAGCGGCACGTGGGAATTGCTCAACACCCATCCCGTCTCGCCATTTCTACTCCTCTTTGCCAAATTCCGGGCCGCGCTGTGTAGTTGCGCCGTCCTGCTGCTCTACAGCCTGCCCCAGCTGGCCCTCCTTTTATGGCTCTCCCCCCACGGCATGGACGGGGGCGAAATTGCGGGAGGCTACACCGGGCTACTCCTGCTCTGCGCCGCTTTCTGCAGTATCGGCTTGTTCGCCTCCTCATGCACGAAGAACCCCGCCATTGCATACTTGGCCGGATTGGCGCTTTGCTTCCTTACCTATTTCGGGTGCGCCCTGCTCGCCTCGCTTTTCTCTTCGGGCGCCTTGCACGAGGCTTGGGAGTCCATCGGAATGCAAGCCCGCTACGAGCCGATGGCGCGGGGGATGGTCACTTCCGACGCTTGCGTTTACTTCCTTTCCGCAACCGCCCTGTTCCTCACCCTTCTACTGGTACGCACCGGCCGGGGCGGGAAACGCCTGAAGCGGAAGCTGCCTTGGGCCATAGCGGGACTCATCGTGCTGAACCTGCTGGCCACACGTTTCACCTTCCGCATGGACCTCACCGCAGACAAGCGGCACACCCTCTCCAGCACCACGCTGGAACTGCTGGCATCGCTGCCCCAGCCCATCGAAGTCACCCTTTACCTGAACGGGAAGCTCAACCCCCAGTTCCACTCCCTACGTAGCGCGACAATAGACCTGCTCACGGAAATGGCCAACAGCACACGCCACGGGATAAAACTGACGCTCAACGACCCGAACCTGGCTTCCGGTCCCGAAGAACGGGCGGCACAAATAGAAGAACTGGGGAAACGCGGAATCGCGCCACTCTCCGTGAACGAACGGGACGCACGCAGCGGGCAGACCCTTGCCCAAATCATTTTCCCATGGGCCGAAGTGGTATATGACGGCGACACAGTGCCTGTCCCGCTCCTGCGGCGGGATGTCCTGAAAAGCTCCAGCGAAGTGCTCCACCAGTCCAAGGCCGAACTGGAATACGGCTTTTCCGATGCCTTGAGGGTGCTCTCTATCGGGCAACCCGACCGGATTGCTTTTGTCGAGGGGCATGGGGAAATGGCCGAACCCGAGCTGTACCAGGCGTACAACGCCCTGAGCCGCTACTTCCAGGTGGAGCGCGGCCCGTTGGAGGGAAGCGCCGATTTGCTTGCGCCGTATAAGGCCTTGGTGATTGCCGCCCCGCAGAAGCCGTTCACCGAAGCCGAGAAATTCCTGCTGGACCAGTATCTCATGCAAGGCGGGAGCGTGCTCCTGCTTAGCAACGGGGCGGAGTTCCAGGAAGAACTGTTCGATGCCACGGGTAGTTCCCCCACGGCCAAGCGGGAACTGAACTTGGACGACTGGCTGTTCCACTACGGCCTCCGCATCGAACCCGCCCTAATCCAAGACATGCAGTGCACCCCCATCGAGCTGGCCTCTACCATCGACCGCTCCACAACGACACTCCCGTGGTTTTTCGCCCCCCTGCTCCTGCCCACGTCGCACCCCATCACCGCGCAAATCGCCCCCGTACGGTCCGAATACGTAAGCCCCGTCACCCTGCTTTCGCCCAAGGAAGGCATACGGCAGTCCGTACTGCTCACCACTTCGGCCAACAGCCATACGCTCCAAGTGCCCGAACAGGTATCCCTCCGCTACGTCGATATGCCTGCTTCCACGCGCTATTTCCATGAACAACCGCAAGTGGTCGCCGCCCTTGTCGAAGGGCAGTTCTCCTCGGCCTGGCAGCACCGCCCCTTGCCCGACGGGGCCGATGCGGGCGAAACGGGACGGCTTGACGAGACCCTGCCCGGGAAAACGGCGCGGCTCATAGTAGCTTCTTCCGGAAGCCTCATCCGGGGGGACTGGCGGGGGAGCGGGCACAATGCTTACCCCCTGCCCTTAGGCTACGAACCGGCCAGCAAGACGACGTTGGGCAACGAAGACTTCCTCATCCAATGCATGACTTACCTAACCCGCCACGACCAATGGCTCACGCTGCGCGGCCGCACGCTCCTGCAACGTCCCCTCGACCCTGCCGCAACCAGCAGCGGGGAACGGGCCTTTTGGCAAGGGATGGCCTCCGTCCTCCCGCTCCTCCTCTTGGCCGCCCATTGGGCGACGTCCGCCTTCATCCGCCGCCGCATGGTAAGAAAGCTATGCCGGAAATGGGGAAGCGGAGGGAAATAGGAGAAAAAAAGCGGCACAAACCGCAATAGCCGCAGCCGCCTTTGGGGATATTGATATTATCATTACCTTTGCCTCCTCCAAGGCTTCTCCCGGAAAGCCTTGCCGCTCCCCTTGGAAAGTGCCGCAACTTGCGGCGCGGAAGCATGCCACTTTTCAGGCCGGCCGGCGAGACCCGCGAGGGGAAGAACAGGAAGATTATGACATGGATTTTGAATTAGTTTCTGAATTCGCCCCTACGGGCGACCAACCGGAGGCCATCACCCAACTGACCGACGGAGTATTGCAAGGGCTTCCCGCACAAGTATTGCTCGGAGTGACCGGATCGGGAAAGACATTCACCATAGCCAACGTCATCAAGAACATAGGAAAACCTACGCTCATACTTAGCCATAACAAGACCTTGGCCGCGCAACTGTACGGCGAGTTCAAGGCCTTTTTCCCGCACAACGCGGTGGAATACTACGTCTCCTACTACGATTATTACCAACCGGAGGCCTATATTCCTTCGTCGGACACCTATATCGAGAAAGACTTGGCCATCAATGAGGAAATCGACAAGCTCCGCTTGGCCGCCACCTCCTCGTTGTTGTCCGGGAGAAAGGACGTAATCGTCGTTTCCTCCGTGTCATGCATCTACGGCATGGGCAACCCCTCGGATTTCTACAAGAACGTGATTGAAATCTCTTGCTCCCATCCATTAGACCGCAATGTGCTTTTGCGGAAACTGGTGGAATGTTTGTACGTCCGCAACGACCTTTCGCCCGAACGGGGCAACTTCCGCGTCAAGGGCGACACGGTGGAAGTCCATTTAGCCTACAGCGACTACGCCCTGCGCATCAGCTTCTGGGGCGACGAGGTAGACCGGATTGAGGAATTCAACCCTGCCGACGGGCAATCCATAGCCACCTTTCCCGACTACAAGATATACCCGGCCAACCTCTTCATGACCACCAAGGAAAGCCAGTTGCGGGCAATCCGGATGATACAGGACGATTTGCGCGAACAGGTGGCCTACTTCCAATCCATCGGCAAGGGGCTGGAAGCAAACCGCCTGAAGGAGCGGGTGGAATACGACATGGAAATGATAAAGGAGCTGGGGCATTGCTCCGGAATCGAGAACTACTCGCGTTACTTCGACGGCCGGCCGGCCGGGACACGGCCATATTGCCTGCTCGACTTCTTCCCCAAAAATGATTTCCTCCTCGTCATCGACGAGAGCCACGTGTCTGTCCCGCAGATCAGGGCGATGTATGGCGGCGACCGGGCACGAAAGGAAAACTTGGTTGAATATGGCTTCCGGCTTCCGGCCGCCAAGGACAACAGGCCATTGACGTTTGACGAATTTGAATCGCTCACGCCGCAAACCATCTACGTGAGCGCCACACCGGCCGACTACGAGCTCCAGAAAAGCGAAGGGGTAGTAGTAGAACAAGTGATACGGCCTACCGGACTGCTCGACCCGCTCATCGAAGTCAGGCCGAGCCTGAACCAAGTGGACGACCTCATGGAAGAGATACAACAACGTGTTGAGCAAAACGAGCGGGTACTTGTTACCACTCTCACCAAGCGCATGGCAGAGGAACTCACCGCTTACCTTGCCGACCACGGAATCCGGTGCAACTACATACACAGCGACGTAGATACTTTGGAACGCGTAAAGATAATGGAGGAGCTGCGTGACGGGACTTATGACGTGCTTATCGGGGTCAATCTGTTGCGCGAAGGACTGGACTTGCCCGAAGTTTCGTTGGTGGCTATCCTGGATGCAGACAAGGAAGGGTTCCTGCGCTCCCACCGCTCGCTTACACAAACGGCGGGACGTGCCGCACGGAACGTACACGGAACTGTCATCATGTACGCCGACCGGGTTACGGAAAGCATGCAGCAAACCATAGAAGAGACAAACCGGAGGCGGGAAAAGCAATTAGCCTACAACGAAGCGCATGGCATAACACCCAAACAAATCACGCGTGCCCGCAGGGAAACGCTCCTCTCCGCAACCGAAAAGCCACAGGCCCCGGCCGGGAAACAGGGCGTGACGTACAACTACGCGGAAACGGACGCCCCCGCACCCATTGCAGCAGAAGGACATATTCCCTATGGGAATGACCCCGTCATGCAAAAGATGGACAAAAAACAACTGGAACAAACCATACAACGTACCGAGCAACTAATGAAAGAAGCTGCCGGGAAACTGGAATTCATACAAGCCGCGCAATACAGGGACGAACTGTTCAAGCTGAAAACACTCTACGAACAACAATTCGGACAAGGATAAACTACCACCTTTTATATGGAACTACTAATCATCATCTTCCTTCTCTTATGCAACGGACTCTTTGCCATGTACGAAATGGCTCTAGCCTCTTCCCGGAAAGTACGTCTTGAGACGGCAAAGAAGAATGGCAGCAAGGCCGCGGAGAAAGTATTGAAACAACTGGAAGAGCCGGAAAAAATACTTTCAGCCATACAAATCGGGATAACCCTCATCGGTATCGTCTCCGGTGCTTACGGAGGAATGACCCTCTCGAAGTATATTGAACCTATCTTCCTCCAGTTTGAGTTATTAAGGCCGTATGCCGATGAAATCTCCGTTACGCTAATCGTGGCGGCCATAACCTATCTCTCGCTGATCATAGGCGAATTGGTGCCAAAGTCTCTCGCTTTGAGCAACCCGGAACGTTATTCTATGCTGTTCGCCCCGGCAATGTCCTTGTTCACCCTGCTGCTTTATCCTTTTGTGCAGTTTTTGAGCCTTTCGACGCGGCTCCTTAACCACTTGTTCCGCATCAACACGCACCAAAAGGAAGCCATGACCCACGAGGAACTACGGCTTTTGCTCCACCAAAGCGGAGAAGAAGGGGTTATCGACAAGGATGAGTCGGAAATGCTGAAAGACGTTTTCAGGTTCTCCGACAAGCGTGCCTCCGAACTCATGACCCACCGCAAGGAAGTCGTCTGCCTCGACCTGAAAGCCTCCCGCGAAGATGTGCTGGCCCTTATCCAGACGGCCCACTTCAGCAAATATCCTCTAATAGATGGCTCTTTCGACCACATCATAGGCGTGGTCAGCGTAAAGGATTTATTGCCCCTCTTTGCCGCGGAACAGCACCAGCACTTCGATTTGCACGCCGTGGCCGACGAACCCCTCTTTGTCCCAGACTGCATACATGCCAAGAAAGTGCTGGAACTGTTCAAGGAAAAGAAGAAAAAGTTCGGCTTGGTCGTCAATGAATATGGGGATATGGAGGGCCTCATTACCCTCCACGACTTAGTGGAAAGCGTTATGGGCAATATTCCGGAAGAAAACGAGTATGAAGAACCGGACATCGTGACCCGTTCCGACGGCTCGCTACTCGTAGAGGGCAGCATGTCCGTTTCCGACTTCATGGAGGAAATGAAAATCTTCAACTACGACGACATCAAAGACAAAGACTTCTCGACCCTTGGCGGACTGGCCATGTACGAAATTGGCCGTGTCCCGACAAGTGGGGACACGTTCACTTATCGTAACCTGCTATTCGAAGTCGTAGACATGGACAACGGCCGGGTAGACAAACTGCTTGTCCGCACAATAGAAGAGGAAGCCCCTGATGAAGAAAAAGAAGAAGCGTAATCGTTGAAACCGCGGGGATCAAGATTCCATCCCCACGCAAGGCTTGCATTTGGCGCAGCATGTTCTTCCCAAAAGTGCCTATGGATTTTGTGAAATCCGCCCCGCTTTTTTGAAAAAAGGCAGGGTACGTTCCCCGGCCAAGGGAAAGGAATGTGAGTTTTCCCTACAACCCCGGCCACATCCCCGTAGCCATCAACTCAAGTTATTTGCAAACAACAACAGCCGGTTCGCCACGTTCACATCACTTACCCCACTGTCAAAATCCAATGAAAGCAAGTTCATGCGCGGGTAAAGCGTCTTTATCCGCTTCTCCACACCCTTGGAAATGATGTGGTTCGCTATACACCCGAACGGTTGCAGGCTGACCACATTATTCACCCCTTCGCGGGCATAGGCGATAATCTCCCCGGGAAGCAACCATCCCTCCCCGAATTGGGCCGAAAGCGAAACGACGTTACGCGCCAGTTCCGCATCTTCAAAGATGTCGGTGAAAGGCTTGAAGTAACGGAAAGCCCCTGCCTTGCGATTGGCTTTCTTGATTTTCTTGCAAACCATTGCATAGAATAAGTCGGCCACAAAGTCCGGAATCTTGTCAGTCTCCACATTGGCCCGCTTATACTCCTTACGGTTCACGAAAGCCTGCATGAAAAACTTCAAAAGCTGCGGTGGTATAACTTCCACGCCATGGTGCGCCAAATAAGCGACCACGTCCTTATGGGCAAAGGAATTAAACTTCAAAAAGATTTCGCCCACGACACCCACCTTAGGCAGACTGCGGTCAAGCATCTGCACCCGGTCGAAATCGCGCGCAGCCGTCCCGATGAGTTCATAAAGCGCATCCGGCTTCCCCGAAGTTATCAACGCTTTTGCCTCAGAGAGGTAGCGATCGCGCAACCTGTCAGCCGTCCCCTTTTCCGTTTCGCGCGCCAAGGTCGCATAATAGAACTGGGAAAGGCAGTCGGAGTACAGAATGACAGCCAGAGCCATAGGCAAGATTTTCATCCAAGGTATGCGGAAGCCCGGTTGCTCGTTGTAGCGGCTGTTTCCCGGAGCCAAGGAAAGTACCGGGACCTGCTCATAACCGGCTTCAATCAATGCCTTCTTTATCAACCCCAAGTAGTTCGTCGCACGGCACTGCCCACCGGTCTGCGTGATAATGACCGCCGTATCCTCCGGATTATACCGTCCCGAAGCGAAAGCTTTTATAACGTCGCCGACAATCAGCGTGGCAGGATAGCACACCTCGTTATTGGCATATTTCAAACCTAACTCTGCCGATTCGCCATCACTCGGCGGGAGAGATTCCATATGGTAGCCTATCCGTTCGAATACAGACGGTATAAGGGGCGAAATAAAATCCGTAAAATAAGGAACCAATATGGTGCGCCGCCGGTCGGAGTCCACATAATGGTGCGTATCGACGAAGGGCAACGATTGTTTCCCTCGGTGCTCCTCCGTACGGTTATGCTTGAGGTTCTCGACTAAAGAGCGGACGCGCAAGCGTATTGAACCAATGTTATTGATATCGTCTATCTTCAAAATCGTCAAAGTCTTCCCGCTCCTATGCAGGATGTCCCGTATTTCATCAATAAGGAACGCATCCGGCCCGCAGCCGAACGAAGTCATCTGTACAAAATGCACATCGTCCCCACAATGATTTGCAACCCAAGTCGCAGCTTTTAGCAAACGGTTTACGTAAGCCCATTGCCGCACCAGATGAGTTTCACGTATGGAAATGGAAGAATCCCCCCGTACAATATCGTCGCTGATTACATTTACGCCCAAAGAAGCTATCATCTCAGACAATTTGTGCTGTATGAGCGGATCGCTATGATAAGGCCTCCCTGCCAAAAGTATCGTAATCATGCCTGATTTACGGCTCTTTTCAAGGATTTCCCGATTGCGAACCACGACTCCCCGCTCGTATTCTTCTTGGGCGGCCCGTGCTTTTTCCAAAGCGGACTTGATCCGTCTGGAATCGACCCCGAGCGAACGTAGATATTCCGTGCATCCTTTCTGCAAATCCCCTTCTTTTTTGAACGAAATGCCCGGGGAATCTATCGGAACGTTCGTATCCGTCACGCTCCGCACCACATCAGAATAGCCACTCACTATCGGGCAATTAAAACTATTGTCAAGTCCGCTCCCATCAAGTTTCTCAAACACGACGTAAGGCATGAATATCCGTTCCACGCCACGGGCAATCAAGTCATGAATGTGGCTATGGACCAGCTTTGCCGGGAAGCAGATATTGTCTGACATCACGTCATGCGCGAAATTTTCGTAACGCATAAAAGTCGAAGGCGCGGACAGCACCGGTTCAAAGCCCGCCTCTTTAAACAACGTATGCCAAAAGGGAAACTCCTCATAGAAGTTCAAGCAACGAGGAATCCCTATCTTCCGCATGGAATGAGTAGAGGCCTCCTCCGCACGATGGAACAGTAACCCATATTTTTTGGGGTAGACATTTTCGCCTACCACGCAGTCCGCACCCCGATTGGAGAAAATCCGTTCACATTTATTCCCGGAGACATAAGTATTCCCATTACCGAATCGATAACGCTGGATAAAGCAATGGTTCTCACAGCCTTGACACTGGCTATTCTTTCGTGCATACGATACGGTCCGGAGCAAATCGGAAAGCCGTGCTTCCGTACGGCCGGCTTCCACATGGGCTTGTGCAAAAAGAGCACAACCATAGGCTCCCATCAGTTCCGGACGTTGGCTACGGTAGACCGTCCTGCCTGTTAGTTGTTCAAGTGCCCGCACTACGGCATTATTACGCATCGTTCCTCCTTGGACCACTATATGTTTTCCCAAGGTTTCCGCATCGTGCAATTTCAATACCTTAAACAAACAGTTTTTCACTACCGAGTAAGCCAAGCCAGCCGAGATGTCTCCCACGGAAGCCCCCTCACGCAACACTTGTTTCACCTTTGAATTCATAAAAACCGTGCACCGGGTACCCAAATCGCACGGCTGTCCTGCCAAGCAGGCCATCCGGGCAAAGTCTTCCACCCCATATCCCAACGAACGGGCGAAAGTCTCAATAAACGAACCGCAGCCAGAAGAGCAAGCCTCGTTTAACTCCATACGCGAAACTACGGCGTTCTCCACGAAAATCGCCTTCATGTCTTGCCCGCCAATATCGAGGATGAACGAGACATCCGGTTGCATCTTGCGCGCAGCCAAGTAGTGGGCTATCGTTTCTATCGTCCCATGGTCGAGCTTAAAGGCATTTTTTATCAAGTCTTCCCCATATCCGGTCGCGCAACTTCCCGCAATTTTCACGTCCACGCCCATCTGTCGGCACTTTTCGTCCCACTTTTCCAAACCAAGGCGCACGGTTTCCACGGGATTCCCCTCATTGTTGCAATAATACTCATAAGCAATCCGTCCGCTACATTGGTCAATGGCCACAATTTTCGTAGTCGTCGAACCGGAGTCGATGCCTAAAAATACTCTTTCTGGAATCTCTTCCATATATTCCACCCCGCTGCTGACGTTTTTTTCTTGGCACCATCGTTCCAATTCCCTTTCATCCGAAAACAGGCAAGGCAACACATTCGATTTTCGTTGCTTCGGTCGTGCGGAAAGAACCCCCAACTTTTTGTAAAAGTCGCCAAAAGCCATCACCGGAGAATCCCCTGCCTGCAAAGCCGTCCCGAAGGCCGGTATCAACTCGGCTTGGGCAGGCAGCAGGAAGTCCCCCTCATTGCGGTTCAAATAACGTATAAATGCCTTACGCAACGAAGGTATGAACGACAAAGGCCCCCCGCAAAGGAGTACGGGAGAGACTATTTCACAGCCATGAGAAAGCGTGGTTATCGTTTGTACAGCCACGGCGTGGAAGATGGAAGCCGCGATGTCAGGCCGGCTCACGTTGCGGGCTATCAAGTTCTGCACATCCGTCTTGGAAAACACGCCGCACCGTGACGCGATCGGGTGGATGGCCGTGGCTTCCTCTGCGAGAGATGACAATTCTTCCACGGGGACGCCCAACAGGATGGCCATCTGGTCGATGAAAGCACCCGTCCCGCCCGCACAATTGCCGTTCATGCGCAAATCACTGCTCCCGTCTTCCTTTATATATACGATTTTCGCGTCTTCTCCACCTATGTCTATCAACGTCCGCACGTGCGGGTATTGACGTTTTGCATAGGTCGTGGCAGCCACCACCTCTTGGACAAACGGGACTTCCTCACCCAAACTTTCGGCCAAGCCCATGCCTACCGAGCCCGTAATGGCGAGACGAACGGGCAAAAGCCCCACTTCTTTCCCGGAAAGCCCCGAGGCTTCCTCAAAAAAGCGCAAGGCCTTTTTCACGACACCCGGGGCATCGGCATTATGGCGTTCGTAGCGAGTAAAAAGAGGATGGCCGTTTTCGTCGAGCAATACGAGCTTCGCCGTAGTCGAACCTATGTCAATACCTAACCTGAGAGGATTTTCCTGTCCAGATAAGCAGTCTTTTAGCACGTTCATGCGCATGAATCCATAAAAAAGTCGTTGGTATTCTTTATGCTTGACCTGTGTGTCAGGCACAAAAGTACATCGTTTTTCCCACTATGGAGAGAAGCGATTAGTACTATTTAACAGCTAAACGCCGACACACGGAAGCCCGTTTGTTCCCATAAGCGCAACGCCATTCCCTCTGCGGGACGTGCGTTAAAGGAGGACGGCCGTGTGCGGCGGAATGCTACAACTCGTCGGAAAAATATGACTTCGGGAGGGGACGGCAGTTATACTGCGAAGCCATAATCTCCCCATAAGCCCCAGCGCTGCGCAAGGCTACCAAGTCTCCCCGATGCGTGCGGTTCAACTCCACATCCTTCCCGAAGACGTCACTGCTTTCGCAGATAGGACCTACGACGTCGTATATAGCCTCAGGCTCTTCACTTGAGAGATTTTCTATACGGTGATAGGCATCATACATGGCCGGACGGATAAGCTCGGTGAAACCTGCATCAAGAATGGCAAATTGCTTCGTCTCGCCCTGTTTCACATAAAGTACCCGGGAAACCAGCGAACCGCATTGGGCCACGATGGAGCGTCCCGGTTCAAAATGGACTTTCTGCCCCGGTCGTTGTTCAAGGAGTTGCTTGAATACAGCGAAGTAGTTGTCAAATGCAGGAATGGGCAAGTGGTTCGGGTGGAAATAATCTATTCCCAAGCCGCCCCCGAAGTTCAGATTCGGGAGAGAGATGCCACGGCGTTCCAAATTATCTTGGATTTTATTGACACGGATTACCAAATTCCGGAAAACGGACATGTCGGTAATCTGCGAACCCACATGGCAATGTATCCCAATCAAGGAAACATGGCTCATTTTCTGCAGTTCATCCAACACGCCGTCCAGCAGGCCTAAGTTTATTCCAAACTTGTTTTCCTTACGCCCGGTAGTGATTTTGGCATGAGTATGAGCATCTACGTCCGGGTTGATACGCAATGCGACCGGGGCCGTCTTGCCCTTTTTCCCCGCCAAGCGGTCGATTACCTCAAGTTCCGCCAGCGATTCTACATTGAAGCAGAAAATCTCTTCGTCCAAACCCAATTCGATTTCCCAATCCGCCTTGCCTACCCCGGCGAAAACTATGCGCGAGGCCGGGAAACCTGCCTGTAAGGCCGCTTTAATTTCACCCCCACTCACACAGTCAGCCCCAAGCCCGCTCCGGGCTATCATCTGCAGGATGCGCGGATTGGCATTCGCCTTGATGGCATAATGCACATCATAACCATAGCGGCCAGCCTCACTTTTCACTACCTCGAGCGTCTCTTGCAACAGGCGCATGTCGTAGTAATAAAAAGGAGTAGGCAGATTGGCAAACTTTTCTACAGGGAATTTTCCTTTTAACATACTCTTTCTCCTCCCGTTCCTTATGCTTGATCTACATTATTAAAGAGCGTGTCGCTCAAGGCCTGCAATGCGGCTTTCTTGTCCGAGGCGCGGACAAGGAAGGAAATGTTGTAATTGCTTCCCCCATAGGATACCATCCGCACGGGAATATCCTTCAGCGCGTTCAGGGCAAGCGACTCAAAACCTATGTTATCCCACTGCAGGTCACCAACGACACAGATGATGCACATGTCCTCATCTACCGTTACAGTCCCATATTTCTTCAAATCGTCTAAAATGCTGGGCAAGTACTTCGTGTTGTCAATGGTTACTGAAATTCCCACCTCAGAGGTACATACCATGTCGATGGAAGTCTGGTAATTCTCAAAAATACTGAATACCTTGCACAAAAAGCCATAGGCCAGCAACATGCGGCTCGACTTGATTTGGATGGCAGTGATGTTGTCTTTCGCCGCCACCGCCTTTATTTTATGCCATTCGGTCTCGTTGCTGATGATGGTACCCGGTGCGGAAGGGTCCATGGTATTGAGCAGGCGTACAGGGATGTTGGCAAATTTGGCGGGTTGCACACAGGTGGGATGCAAGATTTTCGCCCCGAAATACGCCAATTCGGCTGCCTCCTCGAAGTGGAGGTGGCGCAACGGTGAGGTCTTGTCCACGTAGCGCGGGTCGTTGTTGTGCATCCCGTCGATGTCCGTCCATATCTGGATTTCCGAAGCATGGATAGCCGCTCCAACCAACGACGCGGTATAGTCGCTCCCACCCCGCTGAAGATTGTCGATTTCGCCGTAGGCGTTGCGGCAGATGAAGCCTTGGGTTATGAAAATTTCGGCATCCTTTTCTTTTTCCATCAAAGCAAGCAATTTCTCCTGGATGTACGCGGAGTCAGGCTCTGCATGCTTGTCGGTGCGCATAAAATCAAGCGCCGGGAGAAGCACGGACTTGACCCCGCATTCTTGGAGATAGAGGTTAATCATGTTTGTGGACATGAGTTCCCCCTGCGCCAAGACAATTTTCTCATTGAAGAGGGTAAACAATCCTTTGGTCAGGGAGCGCAACGTGTCGAAGCAGGCTTTGATGGCGGCCGTGGCCTTTACCCGATATTCTTCCGTGGCGAAAAGTTCTACAAGATGTCCCTTGTATTTCTTTTCCAGCCGGTTAATGATTTCGTTGGCCCCTTCGGGGTTTTTCTTATAGAGGTAGTCGGAAATTTCGACCAAGGTATTCGTTGTCCCGGACATGGCTGAAAGCACGACGATTTTTTTCTCGCCGTCGTTGATAAGCCGAACTACATCTTTCATGCGTTGGGCAGATCCTACTGAAGTGCCTCCGAACTTTAATACTTTCATTTTCTACTTTGTTTTATCTTTTATCGTAAATATTTCCTTTTCCGGCATTCGCCCAAACGTCTTGCCCGGCGCGGCTCACGTCCCGGCATGCCCCTGCCCGTTTTCAAGAAAGCCCGTACTTTTTCCAACAGAAGTGTCAAGACTTTCTACCGTTTCCCCCGCAACTTCTGCGGGACAGACACTGAGCAAATGGTTCTGGCAACATAACATGATGCCCGGATACTCCTGTATCCAGGCAGGATTGTGCGTGGTCATGATGACGGCTGTCCCTTGCCTGCTGATTGCATGCAAGAGTTCCACAATATGACGCCCCGTCTCCGGATCCAAGTTGCCGGTCGGTTCATCGGCCAAGATAAGCGCAGGCGAATTCAGCACGGCACGTGCTATGACGATGCGCTGTTGTTCTCCTCCCGACAACTCGTTCGGAAATTTATAACCTTTGTTCTCCATCCCGACGAGCTTCAGGACATCCTCGATGCGACGGTTGATTTGCACTTTCTCCTTCCAACCCGTCGCACGAAGTACGAAATAAAGGTTGTCATACACACTACGGTCAGTCAATAAGCGGAAATCCTGGAAGACAATCCCTAACTTTTTCCGAAGCGCGGAGATCTGCTTCTGCTTCAGCTTACGCAGGTCGTAGCCCATGACAACAGCCGTTCCGTCCACTACCGGAAGTTCTGCGTAGACGGTTTTCAAGAACGAGCTTTTCCCCGAACCGACCTTTCCCATGACATAGAGGAATTCTCCACGGTGAACCTCTAAGTTTACATCGTGGAGGACGGTCAGTTCCTGTTGCTTTATTACTACGTCCTTATATGAAATAAGTGGCCCTTCCATAGGTCAAACGTGAGGTTTCCGGTCACTCTTTATGCCGTTTCTTCAATTCTTCGGCCAACTCTTCGATGCGATGCCCCTTTGATGTCAATAAGACGATGAGGTGGTAAATCAAGTCGGAGGCTTCGTAAATCAACCGGTCGTCCGTGCCGTTGGTCGCTTCGATTACGGTTTCCACCGCTTCCTCCCCCACTTTCTGGGCCATGCGGTTCACCCCGGCTTTAAACAAGGAAGTCGTATAGGACTTCTCCGGCATTTCCCGATGACGCTTCTCTATGAAATCCTGCAAATAGCTAAGGAAATAAATATTTGCCTCGTTCCTCTCTCCCCAGCACGTATCGTTTCCTGTATGGCAAACCGGCCCTTCGGGGATAGCTTTGATAAGCAATGTGTCGTTGTCGCAATCGGGAACAATGGAAACCACGTGCAAGAAGTTGCCGGAAGTCTCCCCTTTTGTCCAAATACACTGGCGGCTACGGCTGTAGAACGTCACCTTCCGCGTCTCTACCGTAGCCTTATACGCTTCCTCGTTCATGAATCCGAGCATTAATACCCGGGAAGTATAACAATCTTGCACAATGGCTGGAACCAGCCCGCCCATCTTTCCAAAATCAAGCGGCAAGAGTTCAAGATTTTGCTCCATTTCTCTGTATGTTTTTAGTCTATAATCTAACATTTATGCCCTCCCGATGGAGGTATTCCTTCAAGTCGTGGATGCATATTTCCCCAAAGTGGAATACACCGGCGGCCAGCGCAGCATCGGCTTTCCCATACACAAAAGCGTCCCTGAAGTGTTCCATTTTCCCGGCGCCACCGCTGGCGATGACCGGAATCGGAAGCATCCCCGCAAGTTCCGCAAGGGCCTCGTTCGCATAGCCTGTATGTACGCCGTCATGGTTCATGCTTGTAAATAAAATCTCACCTGCACCCCGCTCGGCAGCTTCGTGTGCCCATTCGAACAAACCACGCGCTGTCGGAATCCGCCCTCCATTCAAATAGCATCTCCATCCGCCTTCCGGGGTCATTTGGGCATCGATTGCACACACGCATACTTGGGAGCCAAAATGGAGGGCTATCTCGTCTATCAATTCGGGATGCCGGATTGCCGCAGAGTTGACGGAAACTTTATCGGCCCCGGCCTCCAAAAGCCGGGCCACATCGTCCAGTTCATTGATTCCCCCACCCACAGTGAAAGGAATGTCCAGCGTGGCAGCCACTTTACGTACCAACTCCGTAAAAGTCTTGCGCCCCTCATGGCTGGCCGTTATGTCGAGATAAACCAATTCGTCCGCACCTTGTTCGCTATAGGCACGCCCCAATTCTACCGGATCACCCGCTTCCCTCAAATTAACAAAGTTCGTGCCTTTGACGGTCATCCCGTCTTTTATGTCGAGGCAAGGTATAATGCGTTTCGCTAACATAGGTTCTTCTTTATATAGTCCTGAATATCTTTAGGGGAGATGCGTCCTTCATATAGAGCTTTCCCGAATATGACAGCCGGAACTGCAGCGCGTTCCAGAGAACGTATGTCATCCATGCAGCTTACGCCCCCGCTTGCCACGAGATAAAGCTCAGGGTATTCCGAAAGTATTTCTGTATATAATTCCAAATTACAGCCCTCCAGCATGCCATCGCGGGAAATATCCGTACAAATAACTTTCCGTATACCACCTTGCCCGTCTACATATTTTTTCAACAACGCCGCCAAATCAATCCCCCCCCCGCTCTTCCAGCCGGAAACGGCAATCTCTTTGCCACGGACATCCGCCCCAAGAATTATTTTTCCCGACCCATATTGCCCTATCCAACGGGTGAAAGTCGCCGGGTCATGCACCGCGATACTGCCTCCAGTAACCATTTGCGCACCACACTCGAACGCTATCCGCAAATCCTCATCCGTTTTCAACCCCCCCCCGAAATCAATAACCAAAGAAGTCTGGGAAGCAACTTGTTCGAGTATTTTATAATTTACAATATGATGCGAAGCAGCTCCATCTAAATCTACCATGTGCAGGCGGCGGATACCCCAACCTTCAAATTGTTTGGCCACCTCCAAAGGATTTTCAGAATAGACTTTCTTTCGTTCATAGTCGCCTTGGGAAAGGCGCACGCACTTTCCCTCTATAATATCAATGGCAGGAATAAGTTCAATCATAAGCCGAATCCGCAAATTCTATAAAGTTCCGTAGAATCTGTTCCCCCACTTTCCCGCTTTTCTCTGGATGGAATTGGGTCGCAAAGAAGTTCCCTTTCTGCAGCGATGCGCTGAACGGGAAAATATAGTCGGCCGTCCCAATAGTATATGCCGTAAGAGGCACGTAATAGCTATGTACAAAATAGACAAACGAGCCTTCTTTTATACCTTTATACAAAGCCCCTCTCAAATTGTACAAAGAGTTCCAGCCCATGTGCGGTACCTTTTGCGCCTTTTCCTTAGGGCGGAAAAGCAAGACATTTGCGGAATCAAACACATCCAATGCATCTGCGTCACCCTCCTCCGAGTGGTGGCACAAAAGCTGCATGCCTAAGCAAATACCTAAAACAGGTTGCCGCAATGAAGGTATCAATCGATCAAGCCCCTTACGGCGCATGTATTCCATTGTGGAAGAAGCCTCACCTACGCCGGGAAATATGATTCGGTCGGATTGCCTAAGCGTTTGTTCATCAGCCGTAATCTCAGCTTCGATACCCAAACGCCGCAAGGCATAGTCCACTGAGCGTATATTGCCAGCGTTGTATTTGATAATAGAAACTTTCATGCTGACCTTTCTCTCCTACTGCTTATGGCTAATTAAAAATAACCGTCTTATTCTTATAGACAAGTATCTTGCGTTCTATATCTTTCTGCACGGCACGCGAAAGGACTATCTTCTCCAAATCTTTCCCCTTCATCACCAATTCTTCCGGGGTATCCTTATGGCTGATGCGGACTACTTCCTGTTCGATAATCGGCCCTGCATCCAATTCTTTCGTAACATAGTGGCTTGTAGCCCCGATTATCTTCACTCCGCGTTGAAATGCTTGATGATAGGGCTTCGCGCCTATGAACGCCGGGAGAAACGAGTGGTGTATATTGATTATCCGGTTTGGGTAGGCTTCGATCATGCGGCCACCTATAATTTGCATATAGCGTGCCAATACAATAGTAGATATGTTATTTTCTGCCAGCAAGTCCATTTCCTTAACCTCTTGCTCAACTTTGTTTTCTTTCGTAATAGGAAAGACATGATATGGAATGCCAAAGCGATCGGCCACGTGTTGCAAATCGGGATGGTTGCTGACGATAAGTGGTATTTCCACGTTCCATTCTCCCGCAGTGTAGCGGGCCAGCATGTCATAGAGGCAGTGCGACATCTTGGAAACGAAGATGGCTATCCGCGGAAGTACATCGCCAAAATACAACTCGAAAGACATATTGTACTTTTGCCCGTAGAGCGTAGAGAAATAGTCATAAATCTTATCTCTTGGAATGACAAAGTTTTCCAACTCCCACTCTATACGCATGAAAAAAACATTCTCCACACGATCTACATACTGATCAAGATAAACGATATTACCCTTGTTGATGGTAATGAAATTAGTAATTTCTGCCAAAATCCCCGGGCGATCCGGGCAATACAACAAGAGTTGTGCGGTGTTCCTATTGGCGTACATAATTTTTCTACTTGATGCTTGCTGCCCTTTCCTGCCGATTCCTTAACGACACAACAGGAAACAGCCGTATGAATCATTCAGATTATATTGGTATAATATAAATTTGGCACAAAGATAATTGATAAAATCCATTCCGCAAAAATTAGATGCGTTTGCCATAGGATGGCATGGACTACCATTATTGAGTGAGGAGGGCAAGCAGGCCATCGCCAGCCCGCACGTGCAGGCATACTGCCGACGACGGCTTTCCCCTGCGAGGATATACAACACGGACGAGATACCCTACCATGACTCGAAGACCAAGCCGCAAGCGTAGGAAAAGGCGATAGAGATCTTGAAAACCGTGAAGCACAACCTTTGCACGGCGGCAATCCGCATGAAGCAATAAGAATCCCATCCCCACGCACCTTTCTAAAAAGGATTTATGCTTGCTTGCGGGATTTCGGGATAAAATGTATTTTTGCAGCAGACTAAACTCAGTCTTCTATTTTCTAATTAAGCTCTATGAACAAAATCATAAAAAAGGAACAATTCTCGGAAAAGGTTTTCAAGTTTGAGGTGGAAGCTCCCTTGATAGCGCGTTCGCGCAAGGCGGGACACTTCGTGATCGTACGCGTTGGGGAACGGGGCGAGCGCATCCCGCTCACCATTGCCGATGCCGACGTGGCGCGCGGCACCATCACACTGGTCGTACAGGAAGTAGGCCTTTCTTCCACGCGCTTGTGTGAACTGAACGTGGGCGACGAGCTGACCGATGTGGTAGGCCCGTTGGGGCAGGCCACACACATTGAGCGCTACGGGACGGTGGTCTGCGCCGGTGGCGGAGTGGGCGTAGCCCCGATGCTACCCATCATACGCGCGCTCAAGGAGGCGGGCAACCGGGTGATCTCCGTACTGGCCGGAAGGAGCAAGCAGCTCATCATCTTGGAAGACGAGGTGAGAGCCAGTTCCGACGAGGTAGTCATCATGACCGACGATGGCTCATATGGGCAAAAAGGACTGGTGACGGACGGGGTGGAAAGCATCATCAAACGGGAAAAAGTGGACAAGTGTTTCGCCATCGGCCCAGCCATCATGATGAAGTTCGTATGCCTATTGACCAAGAAATACGACATCCCCACGGAGGTTTCCTTGAATACAATCATGGTGGATGGCACAGGCATGTGCGGTGCTTGCCGCATCACTGTGGGCGGAAAGACCAAGTTCGTTTGCGTGGACGGCCCGGAATTCGACGGGCATCAAGTGGATTTCGACGAGATGCTCAAACGTATGGGCGCGTTCCGCACCATCGAGCATGAAGAGATGCACAAGCTGGAGGAAGAACATGCCGCACATTCCACGGGGAAGGCCATAGAAAAGGAATCCTCCCTTGATGCGAACAGCCGTACAGCCCCTTGGCGTGAAGAGTTAAGGAAGAAGATGAAACCCAAAGAGCGCATGGCAATCCCTCGTGTGGAGATGCCGGAACTTGACGCCGAATACCGCTCGCACAGCCGCCGCGAGGAAGTCAATCAAGGATTGACCGCAGAAATGGCCATGCTCGAGGCGCAACGTTGCCTTGACTGCCCTAACCCAAGCTGCATTACGGGATGCCCTGTAGGAATCCGTATCCCCGACTTCATCAAGAACATTGAGCGCGGCGAATTCCTGGAAGCCGCGAAGGTGCTAAAAGAGACAAGCGCCCTCCCCGCCGTATGCGGCCGTGTATGCCCCCAAGAGAAGCAGTGTGAGTCGAAATGTATCCACTTGAAGACAGGAAAACCGGCAGTCGCCATCGGCTATCTGGAGCGCTTCGCCGCCGATTACGAGCGGGAGAGCGGACAAATCTCCATCCCCGAAGTGGCCGCGCCCAATGGAATCAAAGTGGCCGTCATCGGTTCCGGTCCCGCAGGCCTTTCGTTTGCCGGCGACATGGCGAAAAAAGGTTATGAAGTGACCGTATTTGAAGCATTGCATGAGATAGGGGGTGTCCTGAAATACGGCATCCCTGAGTTCCGCCTGCCCAACCGCATCGTAGACACGGAAGTGGACAATCTGCGCCACATGGGTGTACAATTCGTAAAAGACTGCATCATAGGAAAAACCATAGACATCGCGCAATTGGGCGAGAAAGGCTACAAAGGCATCTTCGTGGCCTCTGGCGCAGGACTGCCCAACTTCATGAACATCCCGGGCGAGAACTCCATCAACATCCTTTCGTCCAATGAATATCTGACACGCGTCAACCTCATGGACGCCGCCAGCGAGGATAGCGACACGCCTGTATTTTTCGGCAAGAGGGTCGCTGTCATTGGCGGCGGCAACACTGCCATGGACTCCGTCCGCACAGCCAAACGATTAGGAGCCGAGCGGGCCATGATCATTTACCGCCGTTCGGAAGAAGAGATGCCCGCACGTATCGAAGAAGTGAAGCATGCCAAAGAAGAGGGAGTTGAATTTCTCACCTTGCACAATCCCATTGAATACATTGCTGACGAAGAAGGAAAAGTCAAACAAGTACGCTTGCAAAAGATGGCCCTTGGCGAACCCGACGAAAGCGGACGCCGCAGCCCCGTGCCTATCCCTGGAGCCATTGAGACAATAGACATCGACATGGCCGTCGTCAGCATCGGCGTATCGCCCAACCCCATCGTCCCCAAATCGGTAGAAGGCCTGCAACTCGGACGGAAAGGGACTATCGCCGTTGATGAAAACATGCGTTCCTCCATCGCAAACCTCTATGCCGGAGGCGACATCGTGAGGGGAGGAGCCACAGTAATCCTCGCCATGGGCGACGGCCGCCGTGCCGCAGCCTCCATGGACAAACAATTGCAACCATGAACCGCCCCCCCACATTTTTTCTATTGGCCTTGACACTCTTTTCCCTGATGCCCTCCGGCGCACAGGGAAAAGAGGCCGCAGCCATGCCCCACGCCCCGCGCCCGTTTGTACAAGAAGCCAAGGGAAGCTCCCTTGGAGACGAGCAAAAACTAAAGCGCCAAGCCACACGGCGTAATCCGGACGGGTACAAGGCATTGGCCTGCTACTATATCGAATCCTACCGCTTCGAGGAAGCCCGTGAGGCGCTTAATAATTACAAGAAATACGCCAAGAACCCTTCTTGCCAAGCCGAGGAACAAACGGTAGAAACCGGGATGCGCCTCATGCTGGGAATCGTTGACATCGTTGTCATCGACTCCATCGTCGTCGACAAAAGCGACTTCCTCGAAGCCTATAAGCTGGATGCCGACGCAGGGCGGCTCTACCGCACTGCTGACTTTTTTGCCCACGAAGAGGAGAAAAGCCAGTCTTCCAACAACGTGCAAGCCGGGACGGCAAACGAACAAGCAAACGAAATGCCCTCCGTGCGCCCCGTAGTTTTCCAAGCACAAGATAAGACTACGGCCGATTCGGCACAAACTGTTGCACCAGAAGAGGCATACGAAGGGACACTGTTCCAGACCGGTTTAGGAAAAAACATACTCTACGGTGCCAAAGGGAAGATATACAGTAGCACATCCCGCTTGGGGAAATGGAGCCAAGCCTTGGAGCTTTCCCCCGAAGTAAACGACGGCATCAGTAACTACCCTTTTCTTTGTGCCGACGGGCAAACGCTTTATTTCGCGTCCACCGGACACAATTCTTTAGGCGGGTATGACATCTATATCACTCGTTTCAACAGTGAAACAAACGACTACCTGAAACCCGACAACATAGGCATGCCGTTTAATTCCATATACAACGATTACATGTTGGCGCTTGACGAAATCACTGGATTGGGCTGGTTCGCCTCCGACCGTTACCAGCCGGAAGGGAAAGTATGCATCTACGTCTTCTTGCCCGACAACAACCGGAAAATCTTAGACATCGAGACGACCGACGAGCAGACCTTGCGCAACTTGGCCCGGTTGACCTCCATCAGGGGCACGTGGGCCAACCGGGAAACAGAACAACAGCAAGGCTTGGCAGCACTGCAACGGGCACGTAACCGCAGCGAAGGCGAAACGGCGCACCAAGACCGTAAGGACTTCTACCTTGTCATCAACGACAGGCTGACATACACCTCCTACCTCGATTTCCATTCCGACGCCGCAGCAGAGAAAGCGGAAGAGTGGCAGGCCGACTGTGCCAAGCTCGAAACCTTGAAAGAATCGCTGGAAAAATCACGCGACCTATACGAAGCGGCACCGAGCAGCCAACAAAAGAAAATCAGCCTCAACATCCTCGACCTGGAAAAGCAAGTACGCACTTTGGAAAGCTCCTTGCTGCACACGGAAAACGAGGTAAGGAGACTCGAAATCGAAGCCCTGCAATAACCCCTTGGCAAGAGTTCCAAATCCCCAAAAACATGGACATATTTATCATTTCAGGCCTCCTTTTCTTGGGAATCATCCTGTTCCTCATCGAACTGTTCTTCATCCCCGGAATCAGTCTGGCAGGCATTGCCGCTGTGGGATGCATGGCTTACGCTTGTTTTTTCGCTTTCACAGAGATAAGCTCCACCGGGGGATTAATCACCCTGCTGCTCGCCCTCGTCCTGAGCATTATAGCCTTCGTCTGGTTCATGCATAGCCGCACATTGGACCGCCTCTCGCTCACGAAGGAACTCGAAGCCTCAGTAGACAATCAAGACGAACGCAGCATCACCGTCGGCCAGCAAGGAATCACCACGACCAGGTTAGCCCTAATAGGAATCGCCGACTTCGACGGGAAAACCGTCGAAGTAAAATCCGCCGAAGGCTTCATCGATGAGCAAACTCCGGTAGTAGTCGATCGCATCAGCGAAGGCATCATCTTAGTAAAACGCAAATAATATATCCTCTTTTATTATTAGTAACCTTTTATAACTTAACCGCTATGACCCCTACCCTCCTTACCATCGCAATCGTGGGATTACTCGTCTTTTTGGGAATCTTTTTCCACTATGTCCCATTCTTCCTATGGCTCTCGGCCAAAGTGTCCGGAGTACATATTTCACTCATCCAACTCTTTTTGATGCGCATCCGCCATGTTCCGCCCTATACCATCGTACCCGCCATGATTGAAGCGCACAAAGCAGGACTGAATACCATCACACGCGATGAATTAGAGGCGCACTACCTGGCCGGAGGCCATGTGGAAAAAGTAATCCACGCATTGGTTTCCGCCTCGAAAGCCAACATCGAGCTGACCTTCCAGATGGCCACGGCCATCGACTTGGCCGGGCGCGACGTATTCGAAGCCGTACAGATGTCCGTTAATCCCAAGGTCATCGACACCCCTGCCGTCTCAGCCGTAGCCAAAAACGGCATACAACTCATCACGAAAGCCCGCGTCACCGTGCGGGCCAACATCAAACGCCTGGTCGGCGGAGCAGGCGAAGAGACCGTCATCGCCCGCGTGGGCGAAGGCATCGTGGCCGCCATCGGCGCCGCGGAAAGCCACGCACACGTGTTGGAGAACCCCGACAGCATCTCGAAAATGGTACTAAAAAAAGGGCTGGACTCGGGTACTGCATTCGAAATCCTCTCCATTGACATTGCCGACATCGACATCGGCAAAAACATCGGTGCGGAACTCCAAATCGACCAAGCCAACGCCGACAAGAACATAGCCCAAGCCAAGGCCGAGGAACGCCGTGCGATGGCCGTGGCCAGCGAACAGGAGATGAAAGCCAAGGCGCAAGAAGCCCGCGCCAAGGTGATAGAGGCAGAAGCCGAAGTGCCCAAGGCCATGGCCGAAGCCTTCCGCAGCGGCAATTTGGGCATCATGGATTACTACCGGATGAAGAATATAGAAGCCGACACGTCCATGCGTGAAAACATCGCCCGCCCTAACACCACACCCCAACAGAAATAATCCCGGCCGGCAAACCATTAGCCTCTACCCTCCCCGTCCCCTGCGGGACGGGGAGAAAAGTAGAAGGCCACCGGAGGAAAAGGCCTGCCGCTTTTCCGGATTTCCCCTGCCGCTTTCTCCCCCTTCCCCTTTGCCACTTTCCTTTATCCCTTCCCTAAATCCCATGCCAACCGGACGTATTTTCCCTCCCTCGGAGCTGATCCTCAACGACGACGGCTCCGTATTCCACCTCCACCTGAAGCCCGGACAACTGGCCGACCGCGTCATCCTCGTGGGCGACCCCGGACGCGTACCCATCGTTGCGGCACATTTCGACGAACACTACTGCGAAACCGCCAACCGGGAATTCCGCGCCATCACGGGGCGCTACGCCGGAAAGGAAATCACCGTACTCTCCACGGGCATCGGCTGCGACAACATCGACATTGTACTCAACGAACTGGATGCCTTGGCCAACATTGACTTCGCGGCGCGACGTGAGTTTCCTAGCCGGACGCCGCGCCAACTGACCATCGTACGCATCGGGACATGCGGGGGACTGCAACCCGACACCCCTGTCGGCACGTTCATCTGTTCGGCCAAGTCCATCGGGTTCGACGGACTGCTCAACTTCTACGCGGGACGTGACCGCGTGTGCGACCTGGAAACGGAAAAAGAATTCGTCCGGCACGCCCAATGGAATCCCCGTTTCTGCGCGCCTTACGTCGCTTGTGCCGACCCTTCGCTCGTAGACCGCCTCAACGCCGCAGGCGACCTGGAGCGGGGCATCACCATCAGCTGTCCCGGATTCTACGGCCCGCAAGGGCGCGAACTGCGCATCCCCTTGGCCGAGCCCGGACTGAACCGGCGCATCGAAAGCTTCCGCAGCAAAGAAGGCCTGCGTGTCCTCAACTTCGAGATGGAAAGTTCGGCCGTTGCCGGGCTGTCCGCCCTATTGGGGCACAAAGCCGCCACCGTCTGCATGGTGATTGCCAACCGCAGGGCGAAAGAAGCAAACGCCAACTATCAAAACGCAATGGACCAACTCATAAGATTAGTATTAGAAAGGATTTGAACCACATGGAAGCAGAATTTTATTTCACAGGCACTAAGGAAGAAATCTACCACCGCCTCCTCCCCGAACTGGAAGCCCTGCTCGAGGGGAGCAGCTACCGCGTCAGCATCTTGGCCAATGCCGCCTCCGCCCTGCGCCAAGCCTTCGGGTTCTTATGGGTAGGATTCTACCTGGTGGGCGACGACGGGAAACTCCACGTAGGCCCCTTCCAAGGCGACGTCGCCTGCTTTTCCATCCGGAAAGGCCGGGGCGTATGCGGCACGGCATGGGATAAAGAAGCAACCATCGTCGTGCCCGACGTGGAGCAATTCCCCGGGCACATCGCCTGCAGCAGCCGCTCCCGTTCCGAAATCGTCGTGCCGCTGTTCACGCCCGACGAGAAGCAAGTGTTTGGCGTACTCGACATCGACAGCGACCGCCTTGCCGCGTTCGACGAAACCGACCGTACCCAACTGGAGAAAGCCGCGGCCATCATCGCCCGCCATTGGGCAAAAGCCCGCTAAGACCTTTTCCCATAGTGATTTGCCGATTTTATTATTTATCCGTATATTTGCGAAGCAATTAAAATAAGAAAAAGCCATCCCGCTATGAAGAAGTATATGAAAAAAAGCTTGTCCCTGCTCTTTGCCTCTGCCTGCGCATTGTATTCCTGCAGCGGGAGCAATTCCAACACAGACAACAGCCAAATGGAAGGAACCGACCCGAAGCCAGTCAGCGAAGAAGGGATAAAAACGATACACTTGGACAGCATTAGCGTAACGTGGATTCAAGACGATACAGGGGAAAAACGCATGCCGTGCAGCCTCTTCCCGGAAGCACCGGACAGTACCATCGAACGGCTCGCTCTACAGGAGGGCATCCCCTCGTCCATCAGTACGTTCTTAGTAGAAACAGGCAACGGGATACAAATCCTGTTCGACACCGGAATAGGGGGCGGGAAAGGCCAGCTGTCCAACAGGTTGGAGAAGCTGGGCATCGCCCCGTCCGACATACGTTATTTATACTTGACCCACTTCCACGGCGACCATATCGGAGGGATGCTACAGGGGGACAGCCTCGTTTTCCCGAATGCGGAAATCTATGCCTCAAAAGTAGAATACGACGCGTGGATGGACATGCCTGCCGACAGGAACGCGCAAGTGGTAAAAACGATGAATCTCTATAAAGACAGGCTGCACCTCTTCGAGTTCGGCGACATACTCCCCGGACAGGTAAAGGCCATCGACGCATCGGGACACACGCCGGGACACACCAATTTCCAAATAGGGAGGCTGCTTATCATAGGCGACCTGATGCACGGCGCAGCGCTCCAATCGCTTTATCCGGAATACAATTCCGAATACGACCAAGACAAGGAGAAAGCTGCCGAAAGCCGCCGGAACATTTTGAAATACGCACGGGACAACCGGCTCGTAATGGCCGGCATGCACCTGCCGGGCCCTGCATTCATGCCGGAAGAGTAAAGGCCGCGGCACGCAAATCCCCAAGCGAAAGAATGATTACGATGGCAAGGACGCTACCCAAAATCTCCATAGTCACCGTCACGTACAACTGCGCCCTCGTGCTCGAAGCCACGCTCCAAAGCATCTTTGCCCAAGACTACCCCAACTTCGAGTGCGTCCTCATCGACGGGGGCAGCACGGACGGTACGCTCGATACCATACAGAAGCATGCCCGGCATATCGCTTACTGGAAAAGCGAACCGGACAAAGGGATATTCGACGCCATGGGGAAAAGCCTCCACGCCATAACGGGTGAATGGGTGTGCTTCATGAATGCGGGTGACACGTTTGCCTCATCCCGCGTACTTACGGCAATCTTCGCACAAGACACCTCCCCCATCCCCCCCGAGGTAGCCTGCATACACGGACAAACATGGGAAATCCATCCGAAAAAGAGGATAAGGGAGAAAAGCCATCCTTTCTACAAAAACCTGAATCCCTTCCGCCCCATGGGGTTTTGCCACCAAGCCGCCTTCGTACGCACCGAATGGGCCCGGCGCACAGGCTTCGACCTATCCTACAAGATAGCCGCCGACTACCAGATGCTCTACACCATCTACGAAAAAGGGGGATTATTCAAAGAAACGGAGGTCGATGTCGCCTTGATTGACGTAAGCGGAGTTTCAGCCCAGAACCGCACCTTGCAGTACAAGGAAGTGGCACGGATATGCGGTTGCAGCAATAATCCCCGCTTTTGGCTCTGGTTGGGCTACAAACGGCTTCGCGCCCAAGCCAAAAAAGCCCTTCAGGGTATCAGCAAAAGCGCTTGGACTTGTTTATAAAACCGCCCACGCAAAAAATGCAACCCGCGGCACACAGGCATCCCTTGGCAACAAGAAGGGAGCCCCGATGCATGGGCAAGAAAGGAAACGCGATTTGAATAATCGGCGCAAAATGCTTACCTTTGCGCGAAAAAGAGACAACGGGTTACGAGAATGAGTACGGAAAAGACGCGCAAAGCCATAGTGGATGCGGCACGCCAGTTGTTTGCAACGCAAGGATTCAACAGCGTCACGATAGGCGACATCGCTACCGTGGCCGGAAGAGGGCGACGCACGGTATACAGCCATTTCCGCAACAAAGAGGAGATATACGACGCAGTGGTGGAAAACGAATTAGACATCCTCTCCGACATGCTCTTGCAAGTAGCCTCGCGGCATTGCCCTCCCGACCGGAAACTTATCGAACTGATTTTTGCACGGCTGGACACGATACGCACGGTGGTGAGCCGAAACGGTACGCTGCACGCCGATTTCTTCCGCGACATCATACGGGTGGAAAATGTACGCCGCACTTTCGATTCGAAAGAGATAGCCCTCATCAAGTCCATCCTCATAGAAGGCGTGGAAAAGGGGCTGTTTTCCATACAAGACATAGATATCACGGCAAAAATCATCCACTACTGTGTCAAAGGCATTGAAGTACCCTACATCTTAGGCAAGCTGACCGGCGACCTACCGTCCGGGCAGCGGAAGAAAATCGTCGAAGACCTGATACTCGGCGCGCTGGCCGGAATGCGCCGGAACGGCGAATAGGAAACCGGGCAGCGCAAAGGCAAAAAGGAAAATACACATCATCATTAATGATATAAACACTATGAAATTATTAGAAGGAAAAACCGCACTCATCACAGGTGCCGCGCGGGGCATCGGAAAGGCCATCGCGCTGAAGTTCGCTTCTGAGGGGGCAAACATTGCATTCACCGACCTGAAAATCGATGAATTGGCAGAAGAAACTGCAAAAGAGATAGAATCGCAAGGGGTCAAAGTAAAGGCTTACGCCTCGAATGCGGCCGACTTTGCCGACACGGAACGCGTGGTGGGCGAGATAGTCAAGGAATTCGGGCGAGTAGACATATTGGTCAATAACGCAGGCATCACCCGGGACGGGCTCATGATGCGCATGACAGAACAACAGTGGGACATGGTAATCAACGTAAACCTCAAGTCCGCATTCAATTTCATCCATGCCCTCACACCCGTCATGATGCGCCAACGCAGTGGGAGCATCATCAATATGGCATCGGTTGTAGGCGTTTCGGGAAATGCCGGGCAGTGCAACTACTCTGCCTCGAAGGCTGGCCTGATCGGGCTCGCCAAATCCATCGCAAAAGAACTGGGTTCCCGCGGAATACGGGCTAATGCCATCGCGCCGGGCTTCATCATCACGGAGATGACGAACCAACTGTCCGAGGAAGTGCGCAACGAATGGGCCAAGCAGATTCCCCTACGCCGGGGCGGAACACCGGAAGACGTGGCAAACGTGGCAACGTTCCTGGCATCCGACCTGTCGTCATACGTAACCGGACAAGTCATCCACTGCTGTGGGGGCATGAATATGTAACGGGACATCCGGAATGGAAGTCATCTACGAGGATAACCACCTGATTGCGGTGAGCAAGACATGCTCCGAAATTGTCCAAGGCGACAAGACAGGCGACGAGCCACTGGCCGAGAAGATCAAAGACTACATCAAAAAGCACTATGCCAAGCCGGGGAACGTCTTCATCGGTGTGCCCCACCGGTTGGACCGCCCGGTCAGCGGATTGGTCATCTTCGCCCGGACCAGCAAGGCTCTCACACGAATGAACGAACTTTTCAGGACAGGACAGGTCAAGAAGACCTATTGGGCCATCGTAAAAAACTGTCCCCCCGCCGAAGAGGGAGAACTGACGCATTGGATTACGAGAAACGAGCAAAAGAATAAAAGCTTTGCCCGCACGCGGGAGATTCCCGGCAGCAAGAAAGCCGTATTGCGCTACCGCCTTATCGGACACTCGGAGCGTTACTTCCTGCTGGAAATAGAACTGCTTACGGGACGCCACCACCAAATCCGTTGCCAATTAGCCAAGATAGGCTGCCCCATACGGGGCGACTTGAAGTATGGCTATCCACGGTCGAACCCAGATGGCGGCATATCGCTCCATTCACGCTCGGCAAAATTCATACACCCCGTCAGCCAGTTGGAATTATACCTCGTAGCCCCTACCCCGACAAACGAGAAATTATGGGATTTGCTGGCTCCGCAAGAAACGGGCTGACCTCCCCTTTTCTTCTGCCATCTCCCCCTCCTTTTGCCTATACGCGAGAAACCTATTCGGGGGAACACGCATGCCATTGGCAAAGGGAAAAGATATCGCAATAAACCCAAATCGGTCATTAGGTATTACGTCAGGAAAAGCCTTCCGGCAAACTCTCCGCCTGTTCCGCGCTCCTGCCGGCAGAATCATCCTGAAGCCTGACGACCAATTTGGGTCAAGAAAAGGAAACGGTTGCTAAGCCCTGTCCTTGCCGCAATGCCTCACCACATGTATGCTCACTTCGTACAGCAAGTAAATCGGAAGCGCGACCAGGACAAGACTCAGTATGTCTTGTCCTGGCGTTATCATCGCCGCCACCGTAAGTATACCAAGGAAGGCGTGCTTGCGGTATCTTGAAAGCACTGTCGCATTGACTATGCCCATTTTGCCGAGCACGAAAGAAACCACTGGCAACTGGAACACGACACCCATCATCAACGTGAGTGCCGTAAACGTTGACACGTAACTGTCAATCGTTATCGTACTCTCCACCTTGTCTGACACACTGTAAGTACCGAGAAACCTGAACGATATCGGGAACAGCAAGTAATAGCTTACCAGCACACCGACAATGAAAAGGAAGTAAATGGCGGCTATGGCCCTCACCGAATACTTGCGTTCGTTGCCTATCAAGGCCGGTGACACAAACATAAACAGCTCATACAATATGTACGGCGAGGCAAGGATCAGGCCTATATAGACAGATGTGGTCAGGTGGGTCATGAACTGGCTTGAAAGGCCTGTCGCTATCAGCTTTACGTGAAACTTGTCAAAATGGAAATCCGTTGCTCCCACGGCATGCGCCATGCGCTCTATCAACGAATACGTTGCGAAATTCCACTCGCTTGGAGCGAGCAGCACGCGCCATGTGATGTCTTTTAGGCAAAAGACGGCCACGGCTGCCACGCAGCTCACCCCAAGCACGCGGAACAGCATCCTGCGCAACGCTTCAAGATGGCCGCCAAAGGTCATCAAGCCATCATTGTCGCCCGTTCTCCCCATCTCCGGCCTTGCTGTCTTTCCTGTCCTCGCCCGCTACGGCATCTTCCTTTGCGCCATTGCCGCCTACCTGCGGCCCGTCGCCGTCCTCTACGTCTAAGGAGCTACCCATGTCGTTCATGCCTTTCTTGAACTCCTTCACCCCTTGGCCCAAGCCGCGCATCATCTCGGGCAGTTTCTTGCCGCCGAACAACAGGAGGGCTATTCCGCCAATTAGCAGAAGCTCGGTTGTGCCGATAAACAACAACATACCCATAATCATGGCCTTACCAAATAAATTTCACAAGTGTCAAAGTTTATTTCCCAGTTACCGCCTTCGGTGCTTTCCCATTGGTACTTGTCGCTCATCCTGTCCCACCACGACTGGAACTTTGTGCCTGTCGCGCC
>CAYTPX010000019.1:0-35890 GCA_964439955.1 uncultured Bacteroidaceae bacterium
TTTTCAATATGTCTTGGAAAGAGTTGCCCCTATCCGATTACAAAAGTAGGGATTTTTTGCAGTAATCTTTTATCCCCGGATTATTTTCTTTGCGTTGGGAGCGAGATTTAAGCATATCTTAATGCCTCAATACCGTTGCATCCGGGCATTCATAAGCGGAATGGCGTACCATTATTCTGCCGGATTCCGGAAGTTTTTTCATAGTTTTTCCCTATGTTTGCACCGACTTTAAACCATTCGACATTTTTTAACTATGGAAACAGGCATGACCCAAAGCGCCACGTTGCTCGTGAAGGAGGCGGACACGGCGCGGGAAATAGGCTCAGGAGATTTGGAAGTATTGGCCACCCCGGCCTTGATAGCCCTCATGGAACACGCCGCGATGCTGGCCGTGGCCCCGGCCTTGGAAGAGGGGTACACCACGGTGGGCGCAGAAATCTGCTGCAAGCACAACCGCCCCACCGGGCTTGGGCAGCAGGTCACGGCCACCGCCACGCTGGAATCCGTCGAAAACGGGCGGAAACTGACGTTCCGCATCGTGGCCGAGGACGGACAAGGCCTCATAGGCGAAGCAACCCATGTGCGTTTCATCGTAAACCGCCAGCGTTTCCTCGAAAAACTCCTGCATCAAAAATGAAATACCTCTACTACTTCTACGAAATCTGCATCGCCCTCCCCCTTCTGCTCGTTGCCACGTTGCTGACCGCAATCGTCACCAGCATAGGCTGTACCTTGGGAAATGCCCACTTCTGGGGCTATTATCCGGGACGCATCTGGAGCAAAACGATTTGCACGCTGCTGCTCATCTGCGTCAAAGTGGAGGGAAGGGAAAACATCGACCGGAAAACGTCGTACGTGTTCGTGGCCAACCACCAAGGGGCTTTCGACATTTTCCTCATCTACGGCTACCTGGGCCGGAACTTCAAATGGCTGATGAAGAAATCGCTCCGGAAAATCCCGTTCGTAGGGAAGGCCTGTGAAGACGCGGGACACATTTTCGTGGACCACTCCGGGCCGAAAAAAATCTTGGGCACCATCCGACAGGCCGAGAAGGTACTGACAGGGGGGACTTCGGTGGTCGTATTCCCCGAAGGGGCACGCACTTTCACCGGGCACATGGGCTATTTCAAGAAGGGTGCTTTCCAGCTTGCCGAGGAATTGCAACTGCCTGTGGTGCCAATGACCATCAACGGTTCGTTCCGCATCCTCCCACGCACGGGAAAACTCATACACTGCCACCCGATGAGCTTGACAATCCACAAGCCCATCCTGCCGGGAGGGAACAACAGCCCCGAGGAACTGAAAAAAATCATGCAAGAAGCATACCAAACCGTAGAAGGGGGACTTGACCCGGAATACCGGGGAATGGTGGGAAACGACGATCAAGAACGGCCTTGAAGGAAAGAATTCTCGTATATAGGGTCATCTTGGAAACGTTCCCACACTTCCCGGGCGGCCTCTTGATGGGAGTCCTTTTTCGTGTACCCTTCCCCACGGGCACAAAAGCGCCCGTCCAGATACACATCGGAACAGAAGACAGGGCTTCCTCCTTCGTCCGTCCGTTCTTCTGCCAGCTCAAAATCGACAGAGACATGGTATTTTTGTGCCCATTCCAGCAAATCGGATTTATAATTCCTCCGCCGCTCGAGCAATTTGTCCAAATCCCAATAGCCTTCTAAGATTTTCTTTTCTACAAAACGCTGGCAGTAGCGATAGCCCCGATCTAGGTAAACTGCCCCGACGAGTGCCTCTAACGCATTTCCGCACAAGTATGTGTTGTGGGAGTTTGCCGTTATGGAATTTTCGACCAGCGTCCGCAATCCAAGAGCAGCCCCCACTTCGTTGAGCGATTTGCGGCAAACGACACGCGAACGCGCCACCGTGAGGAAACCCTCGTCGGCATGCCTATAACGCCGGTACAAGTAGACAGACACGACAGAGCCAAGGATTGCGTCGCCCAAGAATTCCAAGCGTTCGTTGTTCACCTTGTCGCCGGAAGAATCCGTAAAGGAACGCGACCTGTGGAGCAAGGCAATCTTATAATAATGAATATCCTTGGGATAAAAGCCCAAGATCTTATACCAAAAAAAGCATGGATCTTTTTCCGGACGGAAAAGAAACCATACTTTTTGTCTCAAGTTTTCAAGCCAAATGACGGCAGACGGAATCACTTATACTGCTTAAATATTACGCACGCATTATGCCCTCCGAAGCCAAAGGTATTGGAAAGCACGGCACGCACAGGGCGTTCCTGTGGCTTGTTAAACGTAAAATTCAAGGCATAATCAATTTCTTCGTCCTTATCATCCTCGGCATGATTAATAGTCGGAGGTACTATCCCGTTCTGTATGGCCAGAATCCCCGCAATAGCCTCGACAGCTCCGGCAGCACCCAGCAAGTGCCCCGTCATCGACTTGGTCGAACTGATATTTAACTTATAGGCATGCTCGCCGAAGACGGCCTTAATGGCTTTCGCCTCGGAAACATCACCGACCGGAGTCGAAGTCCCGTGCACATTGATGTAGTCTATATCCTCAGGATTCATCGCGGCATCTTTCAAAGCATTGCTCATTACCAGTTTCGCACCCAAACCTTCGGGATGGGATGCCGTCAAGTGGTAAGCATCTGCCGAAGCACCTGTCCCGGCCAATTCTGCATAAATCTTCGCTCCACGCGCCTTTGCATGCTCCAATTCTTCCAGAATCAGGCAACCTGCGCCTTCGCCCAGCACAAATCCGTCACGGCTTGCACTAAACGGACGGGAAGCTCCCTGAGGATCATCGTTGCGGGTGGAAAGGGCGTGCATGGCATTGAAACCACCGATACCGCTCACCGTAACAGCGGCCTCAGCGCCTCCAGTCACAATCACGTCGGCTTTTCCTAAACGGATACTATCGAACGCCGAAGCAATGGCCGAGGAGGAAGTAGCACATGCGGATACCGTGGCGTAATTCGGCCCTGTAAATCCATAAAGGATGGAGATTTGCCCGGCAGCGATGTCCGAAATCATCTTCGGGATGAAGAACGGATTGAAACGGGGGCCGCGTTCTTGATTGCAGTAATAGTTCCCTACTTCCTCTTCGAACGTCCTTATCCCGCCGATGCCCGCACCGAAAATCACGCCAATGCGGCTCAAATCCTCCTTTCCTACATCCAAACCGGAATCTTCTACCGCATCTTTGGCCACGGCCATGGCGAATTGCGTATAGCGATCCATCTTCCGTGCCTCTTTGCGGTCGATATAATCAGCCGCATTGAATCCCTTTACTTCACAAGCGAATTGCGTCTTAAAGAGAGAAGCATCGAAATGGGTAATCGGACCTGCGCCGCTTTTTCCCTCCAACAGGCCGTTCCAATAATCTGATACGGTATTCCCTATCGGAGTGATGGCGCCCAATCCGGTTACTACGACTCTTCTTAATTCCATATTAACTAAGGTAAAAGTAGAAATGCTCCCTTACGCCTTAGCCTGCTCGATGAAATCGATAGCGTCTTTTACTGTAGCGATTTTTTCTGCCTGCGTGTCAGGTATTTGAATATTGAACTCTTTCTCAAACTCCATAATCAGTTCTACAGTATCCAAGGAATCTGCACCCAGGTCATTGGTGAAGCTTGCATTTTCGGTTACTTCAGATTCTTCTACACCCAACTTATCAACGATAATAGCTTTTACTTTAGATGCAATTTCAGACATAACTTTTTGGTTTTTAAAATGAACAACTCAATTTTATTAGTTAAATTTGTCGCTGCAAAGGAAGCGATTATTCTCTACCTATGCAAGTCCTACCTAAGTTTATTTACTGTTTATGCACACGAAAGACATTTCTGTGCCGGAAAACGCGTCATAATTATGAGCAAACGAGTAGCCATCTTAGCATCTGGCGAAGGAACAAATGCCGAAAACATCATCCGTTTTTTCAATGAAAGCCCGTCAATACGTGTCGTATTAGCCATCTGCAACCGGAAAAATGCCGGGATTTTCGAACGTGCCTCCCGCTTGGGGACAGAGACCTTGTATCTTCCCAAAAGCGAGTTTGAGACCCCGGGATTTTTCTTGGGCGTCCTCGAAAAATACCAGATAGACTTTATTGTCTTGGCCGGATTCCTCCTGTTTGTCCCTACCGACGTATTAAGCCGCTACCAGCGGCGAATCGTCAACATACACCCCTCCCTGTTGCCGAAATATGGCGGGAAAGGCATGTACGGCAACAGGGTCCACGAAGCAGTGCGGGCATCGGGCGACACGGAGACCGGCATCACAATCCATTATGCCAACGAGCATTACGACGAAGGGGAAATCATTTTCCAAGCCAAAGTGCCTGTCCTTCCCGAAGACACCCCCCACGACATTGCCCAGCGCGTGCATGGCTTGGAATACAAATACTACCCCGAAATCCTCCTTAAACTGCTTTCCGATGAAAATAGCTGACGAAGCCACCCTCTTTGCTTGCTACCCCGATGCCGGAGATGGAGCCATCTTCTTGAAGGATTGGGGGAGTTCCTCTTCCCTCGAGACCCTTTTCCAGGAGTCCAACCGCCCGTTCACCATGCTCTATTGCAAGCCTGCCCAAATAGAGTGGGGATATCTCGGCCTGGAACGTATGCTCCACGCGGCGAAGTCTGCGGGGGCGGGGCTTGTTTATGCCGACCATTTCCGGAAAACCGCCAAGGGTGTCGAGCCATTCCCTTGCATCGATTACCAAAAAGGCTCGCTGCGCGACGACTTCGACTTCGGGAGCGTGCTCCTCTTCCGTACCGACCTTTTGAAGGAAACCATCGCTGAGCTGCGGGGAGAATCCTACCGCCATGCCGCACTTTACGCACTCCGATTGGGCATTAGCCGCAAATCCAACCTCATGCGCCTCAACGAATACCTTTACACCACCGTAGAGCTTGACGCAAGAAGCAGCGGCGAAAAGAACTTCGACTACGTAGACCCCCGCAACCGCGAAGTGCAGCTCGAGATGGAACGCGCATGTACCTCACACCTGAAAAAGACAGGCGCGTACCTCGACCCGCACGACTACCTCCCCCTTGACCTGTCCGCCGACACCTATCCGGTAGAAGCCTCCGTCATCATTCCTGTACGCAACCGTGCAAAAACCATTTCCGACGCCATCGAATCAGTCCTTATCCAACAGGCAAAATTCCCATTCAATTTGCTGGTGGTCGATAACTTCTCTACCGACGGGACAGGGGAAATCGTCGAAAAATACACCTCTTCCCATCCCCAGTTGGTACACCACCTCATCCCCAAACGTACCGGTTTAGGAATCGGGGGCTGCTGGAACTGGGCCATACAAAGCGACCTCTGCGGACGCTTCGCCATACAGTTGGACAGCGACGACCTCTACAGCCGTCCCGACACGCTGCAACTCATGGTCGATACTTTCTACCGCGAACAATGCGGCATGGTGGTCGGCAGTTACGAAATTACCGACTTCCAACTCAACCCGTTGCCGCCCGGTGTCATCGACCACCGGGAGTGGACTCCCGGGAACGGGCGAAACAACGCATTGCGCATCAACGGGCTGGGCGCCCCGCGGGGCTTCTACACCCGGTTGGTACGCGAAACCCCCTTTCCCAACACGAGTTACGGGGAAGACTACTTCATGGGAATTACCCTCTCCCGCAACTACCGAATCGGCCGGCTGTATGACGTGACCTACCGATGCCGTCGTTGGGAAGGCAACTCCGACGCCGCGCTCCCGAACGAACGCATCAATGCCAACAATTTCTACAAGGACCAACTACGCACCACAGAGTTCTTGGCGCGCATCAGCAAAAACCTTTCTAAAAAGCCCGAACCCAAATGAGCGAAACCTGTAAAATTTTCGATTCAAAGGCCGCCCGCCTATTCGTCGGGGAGCAATGCGCTTCGTGGGAAGTGGCACGCAACAATTTCGAGGCCTTGGGGAAAATCCAAACCCGCGAACTGAATATAGGCGAAAATGAGACCGTGCGCCTGCAATACAACCCGGCACGCATCGTATCCACCACCGCCAAAATCGACGAATACTCCCTCCAAAACCGCCCTTGCTTCCTCTGCCCTTCCAACCGCCCCCCGCAACAAGCGTCCATTCCCTTTGGCAACGACTACGAAATATTGGTCAATCCCTACCCAATCCTACCGTTCCACCTAACAATCCCCACCACCAACCACACGCCACAGCGCATAGCCCGGCGCATGGGCACGCTCTTTCAGTTAAGCCACTGCCTGAACGAGTTCATTGTCTTCTACAACGGACCTCGTTGTGGCGCGTCGGCCCCCGACCACGCCCACTTCCAAGCCGGGGCCAAGGGATACCTCCCGATGGAAACGGAAGATAGATTCACGAAAAAAAACACGCTTGCCCCGCTGATATGCAGCTACCAGTCGGCAGGGCTGCGGGCTTACCCGTTTTGCAGCCGCCCCTTCTTCGAGATACGTTCAGCCGAAGAAATAGAATCCATCTACCTCTTTTCCCTCGTCCTGCAAGTCCTACAACAAAATGCGCCCCCCGGGGCGGGGCAGGACGAAGAACCCATGATGAACCTCCTGGCATGGAACCAGAAAGGCGAAAGCATCCTCCGCATCTTCCCCCGCAGGCAGCACCGTCCCTCCTGTTATTCCGCGCCCGAGGGGGGACGCATCCTCATCAGCCCGGGGGCGCTGGACATGGGCGGCCTGATGGCGGTCTCCCGGAAAAGCGACTTCGAAAGCCTCACAAGCCGCAGCCTCGAAGCCATTTTCGCCGAGGTGTGCATATCACCCGAGCAAATGGAGGAACTTGCCCGGCAGCTTAAATCCTAACCAACCATACCCGCGCCATGCATGCCGACACTGAGCCGAACGTAGAAGTAGGCATCCTATCCACACCCGTCCTGCGTGCCTTTTTCCAAGGGGAATACCTCCTTTCCGCCGAAACCGCCGCAGGTACGGGACACATCCCCTGCCCCCCGGGAGAGCAGGAATGGAGGCTTTCCGGCGGACACATTATATATAATGGCCAAGCATACCGCTCCCTCCTCTTCCAACCCCAGCACCCCGCGAACGACAGCTTTGCCTTGCGCGACGTCGCCATCGGCATCCATTTCCATTGGGAACGGAAGGAAACCCAATATTTCCGCGGCAGCCTGAAGATAATCCCCGACGGCGGCCGCCTGACGGCCATCAACATCGTCCCCGTCGAAGAGTACCTCTTGAGCGTCATCGCCTCCGAAATGAGCGCCCACTCCTCCCTCGCCCTGCTCAAAGCCCATGCCGTCATCTCCCGGAGCTGGGTGCTGGCCCGGATGGGGCACCGCGGCCTGCCGCGTGAAACGCACGCGCCCCACCCGGAGGACGGCGCACCCGGCATCCTCGTCCGATGGTTCGACCACGAGGAACACGGCCGTTTCGACGTTTGCGCCGACGACCATTGCCAACGCTACCAAGGCATCGCCCGCGCCCGTACCCCGCAAGTCCGCCAAGCCATAGACGAGACGCGCGGCGAAATCCTATGCCACGGCGGCATCCTCTGCGACGCCCGCTTCTCCAAATGCTGCGGGGGGGCCATGGAGCGCTTCTCCACCTGTTGGGACAACCGCGACCTGCCCTACCTGCAAGCCCGGCGCGACTCCCTTTCCGGTGCACCCCTCCCCGACCTGACCCGCGAGGAGGAAGCCGAACGGTGGATACGTTCCACCCCCGAAGCCTGCTGCAACCTGGACGACGAGGCCGTGCTCACCCAGGTCCTCAACGGCTATGACCGCGAAACCACCCGCTTCTTCCGCTGGGAAGTGCGCTACGGGCAGCAGGAGCTCTCCGAGCTTGTCCGCCGCAAGACCTCCACCGACCTCGGCCTCGTGCAGCACCTTGTCCCCCTGCGCCGCGGCCCTTCGGGACGCATCTCCCTGCTCCGCATCGACGGAAGCCTGCGTTCCCTGACCATCGGCAAGGAGCTTTTCATACGCCAGTCATTGAGCGAGTCCCACCTCTACAGCTCGGCTTTCGTCGTCAGCCGCGAGGGGAGCGATTTCATCCTCCACGGCGCGGGCTGGGGACACGGCGTGGGCCTGTGCCAAATCGGCGCGGCTGCCATGGGGGCGCGCGGCATCGGCTACCGCACCATACTGTCCCACTACTACCCCGGCACGGAGATAAGGCGGCTTCCCTACGGCACTGCCCCCTGAGCGCCCTGCACCGCATTGCCCGGAGTGCCGGCGCTTCCCGAAAAAAGCCTTGCCGCTTTTCCCGGACTCCTCCGCCCCTTTTCACCCACACCTTTCTCTTTTTCCCTTATCCCTATGGCAGAAAACCGCAAAAACCCTTGGTCGTGGATTCCGACGCTCTACTTTGCCGAAGGACTTCCCTACGTGGCCGTGATGACCATCTCCGTGATTCTCTACAAAAAGCTCGGCATCTCCAACACCGACATTGCGCTCTACACCAGCTGGCTTTACCTGCCTTGGGTCATCAAGCCCTTCTGGAGTCCGTTTGTTGACCTGCTGAAAACCAAGCGTTGGTGGATCGTCACCATGCAAATCCTCATAGGCGCCGGCTTGGGCGGCGTGGCACTCACCATTCCCGCCCCCGAGGCGTTCCGCCTTTCGCTCTGCTTCTTCTGGCTCGTGGCCTTCAGCTCCGCCACCCACGACATAGCAGCCGACGGCTTCTACATGCTATCCCTCGGGGAGCGCGACCAAGCGCTCTACGTAGGCATCCGCAGCACCTTCTACCGCATCGCCACCATCGTGGGGCAAGGACTGCTCGTCATCCTGGCCGGAACCATCGAAGCCCATTCCGGACTCCCGGCAGCCTCCTTCACCGTCGTGGCCGGTCCCCAAACCGAAACCTGCACGCTGCCCGTCCCCGCCCCGCAGTGCACCGCGACAAGCGGCCAAGAAGAAACCTACATAGTCATGCCGCAAACCGTGGCCCTCTGCTCGGCTCCCGTCCATCCCGACTCGGCCGCCGCCCTGAAACGCAAAGCCATCGAGGAAAACCGCCGCAACGGCTTCGTGACCGCGGAAGAAGCCGCGACGGGGAACGCGGGCCATGAGGCCGGGAAGCTGAACGCTTTCGAGCAATTCCTGCGCGACACCTTCGGAGAAGGGCAGGTCGCCACGGACAACCCAAGGGAAGGCGGCGACTCGCCCGCCGTGACGCTCGTGGGAATCCGCCTCAGCGCGCCGCCCGGAGAGGGGGAAGAAATCGTGCTGACCACTGCCTTTGACCGGGGCGACCGCAGCATCGCGCTCCTCCACGGCGAGCACCTCACCTTCAACCCCGGCAACTGGGACCGCACGGCCTACCTCGCCATCCAAGCCGACCCCAAGCTCCGCGGGACAGTCGAGGCGGAGTTCCGGGTACTTTCAGGCAACATCCCGCTGGCTTGGAGCACCACTTTCTTCATCGTGGCCGCCTTCTTCATCGCCATAGCCCTCTACCACCGCCGCGCCCTGCCCATGCCCGGGGGCGACAGGCTGCGCGACGGCAACGGCGCACGCGGCATCCTGCGCGGCTTCGCCGCCACGTTTGCCGGATTCTTCCGCAAGCCGCAAGCCTTGACGGCCATACTCTTCATGCTCCTCTACCGGCTACCCGAGGCGCAACTCGTCAAGCTCATCAACCCTTTCCTTCTTGACCCCGTAGAAAAAGGCGGGCTGGGGCTGACGACCGGCGAGGTGGGTTTCGTCTACGGCACGGTGGGCATCCTCGGCCTGACGCTGGGCGGCATCGCGGGCGGGCTGGCCGCCGCGCGCGGGGGGCTGCGCCGCTGGCTCTGGCCCATGGCATGGAGCATCTCGCTCACCTGCGCCACCTTCGTCTACCTGGCCTATGCCCAGCCCGGAAGCCTCTGGACCATCAACATTTGCGTCTTCGTCGAGCAGGCCGGATATGGCTTCGGATTCACAGCCTACATGCTCTACTTGATGTACTTCTCCGAAGGAAAACACCAAACCGCCCACTACGCCATCTGCACGGCCTTCATGGCCTTGGGAATGATGCTGCCCGGCATGATGGCTGGCTGGCTGCAAGAACTCATCGGCTACAGGCATTTCTTCATTTGGGTCATGATTTGCTGCACAGCCACCATCGCCGTCTGCGCCTTCATCCGCATCCGGCCCGGCTACGGGAAGGAGGAACGGCCATGAAGCGCCGCAGATTGGTAGTCGTTGCCGACAGCGGCTCGACGAAAACCGACTGGGCGGCATGGGAAAAGCAGCCGCACTTCCCGGGAAAGGCGCAGGCGCTCCCGCCGGAAAGTGCAAGCGCTTCCGCCGACGGGACATGCCGCTTCCGCACCGGGGGAATCAACCCGTTCTACCAAGATGCTGGGGAAATCGCCTCCGCCCTCCGGCAGGCAAGCCGCGAACTGCAAGCCCTCCTCCCGGCACGCGGGGGGCAGGCGGCGGAAATCGAAGTACACTTCTACGGGGCGGGCTGCACGGAGGAGAAAATACCCCTCATGGAAGCATCCTTGGCGCAAGCCTTCGCCGCCGGGGGAGGCTGCGAGGCCGAGGCAAAGGGCGACCTCCTGGGCGCGGCACGCGCGCTATGCGGGCAGGAAAAGGGCATCGCTTGCATCCTGGGGACCGGCTCCAATTCGTGCGTCTACGACGGGGAAAACATCCGGAAGAACGTCTCTCCCTTAGGGTTCATACTGGGTGACGAGGGAAGCGGGGCGGTGCTCGGCAAGCTGCTCGTAGGCAGCTTGCTGAAAGGGCAACTCGGCGAGGGGCTGAAAGAAGAGTTCCTCGCGGCCTACGGCCTTACGCCGGCCGGCCTCGTGGAGCATGTCTACCGCCGGCCTTTCCCTAACCGTTTCTTGGCCGGATTCGCCCCTTTCCTCTCCGCACGGCTCGGCCGGCCCGAAATCCGCGCGTTCTGCAGGGATGCGTTCGCCGAATTTTTCCAGCGCAATGTGTTGCAGTATCCCGAAGCGCACCCGCAGGAAGCGGGCACAGCCACGCCGCTGCCCGTGCATTTCACCGGCTCAGTGGCCTACCACTTCCGCGGCATCATCCGCCCGCTCATGGAGGAATTCGGCCTTGTGGCGGGGCAATTCACGCCTTCCCCCCTCGAAGGACTCATCCGCTTCCATAAGGAAAAGGGATGAACCGCCGGGAAAAATGGAAAAGCCCCTGCGCCTTGTGGCACAGGGGCTGGGAACGGGGAAAAATTCCCCCGTAGGGGATACCGGGGAAGTTCAGTAGTCCAAGGCTTCGAGCAAGGTGGAAAAAGCCATCACCTTCTCGCCGAACATCTTTTGCCGCTCATCCTCGAAGTGGCGGCCTTGCGTGAGATGCCAACGGTGCAGTACCGCACTGTTCTCCACCTCCCATTCCAAACAATAGCACTCCGAGCCTTCCTCGCGATGGCTCAGTACCCGGCGCAAACGCGGGTTGCGCAAGCCCATGTCGGCCGCCCGCACTTCGGGTATCAACACTTCGTGCAACCAGATACGGAAGTACCCGGCTTGCCCGGTTTCCACTTGGTATGTTGTATTGTATATCAGCATGGGGTCACTCCTCGACGTCCGGCTTTTCCAGGCCCGAGCCCACGGGCATGGCCTTCAGCGCATTGTCCAGTTCCTTTTTCATTGCGGCCAATTCATCGCGCACGGCTTTCAAACGGTCGATGATCTGTACCTTTTCCACCATTTTTCCGCCAGAAACCTTCAGGCTATCACGCGCTCCCGAGAGGCTCATCTTGCGCTCCTTGACGAGATGGTAAACCATCCGGATGTTTTCTATGTCCTGTTCGGTGTATTGCCGCGTGCCTTTGTCCGTCTTCTTGGGGGCAATTTGCTTGGGAAACTCCTTCTCCCAATAGCGAAGCAGCGACTCGTTTACCCCAAACAGGGCTGCAACTTCCCGGATAGAGTAGTAGATTTTCTTATTGGCCAAGGATTTCATTCCAACTATTGCTGTATGTCGCGCCGTCCTCCCTCGCCCTCCTTACTGCGGAAGGCGGGAGGTCAGGATTTGGGTGAGGTTAGAAGCGCGCACGCGCACTATGTTCCCTTGCGAATCCCCGCATACCAATTCTACGCCTTCATGCTTCACTCGGTCGATAAGTTTCTCGCTCACCCGGTCCAACCCCAGCCTGATTTTCACGCGCAACTCGTATTCTTCCTGTTCGTTCATTGCTGGCTTAGTTTTTGATATATTGCTTGATTTCCGATATTCAGTTGTTTGTCCTTGTTTCCCTCCGCAATCATTTCGAACTGCACGCGGGAGCTATTGACAATAGACCAATTGTCTACCAACGGAATATATATTTGAAACAGATTCTGTATGCCCGACTGATAGCGCCGGTATATGGTGGGGACCGGAATATTATGCCCCCCGTTCCGCACACGCTGGGCTACCCTCTGGACGGCCAGCTCGGGGCTTTCCAACCAGAAATACAGGAGCGTCACCACATACCCCTTGTTCTGCGCTTCCTTGATGAGCTTGACATAGTTGCGCGGGGCGAGGGTTGTCTCGAAGGCGAAGTCCTCCCTGTTGTCAAGCAGCTCGCGAATCCGCTTGATCATGAGCTTCCCCGCGTCGATGGCGACGCCCTCGGGATTGAAGGGGGAAAGACCTTTTGCGATTTCATCTGCATTCACAAACTCCTTGCAATCCAAGATTTCGGGCAAGACGGTATAGGATGCCGTCGTTTTCCCGGCACCGTTGCATCCGGAGATGATGTACAACCGGTGGATGGGTTCGTTCTTTTTCATAAAAGAAAGAGGATATGGTTGCCGCAAATATAGGGATTCCCCGATGAAAGCCTTGCCCATTCCCATGGAAAGGCTCGGGTATTTAAGATTCTTAACGCTTTGCCTTTCCCCCCTTTCCTCCCCGCCCGGACGGGGCAAAGGAGGTGGGAAAGAGGCTAAACGAGCCGTCCGGGCGGGAAATTCACCAAGTACAGGCAACGCGTGGCACGGGTAATGGCGGTGTAAAGCCACCGCAAGAACGCCTCGTCCTGCTGCCCGGGCGGGATGAAGCCCATATCGACATACACATCGGCCCACTGCCCGCCCTGCGCCTTATGGCAGGTTACGGCATAGGCGTACTTCACTTGCAGGGCGTTGTAATAGGGGTTTTCGCGCAGTTGCTTCATGCGGTCGGCCTTGCGCGGAAGGTCGGCATAGTCCTCGAGCAAGGCCTCGAAGAAACGTTCCTGTTCGTCCCCGGACAAAGAGGGAGACTCCGACTGCAGCGTGTCAAGCATCAAAATTTCCTCCCGCTCGCATCCGTCGTAATCGGGGAAGGCAAGGGTTGCGTCCGCGAAGCGGAAGCCGTAAAGGCTCCGCTCGCGCCGCACGCGCCGTACCACCGCCACGTCGCCGTTGGCCAGGAAGCCCATTTGCCCCGGGACGCCCGCCCTCCCGGGAAAAGGCGGGGCGCTTTGGGCGGAAAGTGCCGCATCTTTTCCCGGGAAGCCTTGCCCCTCCCCTGGACCCGCGGCGGCGCTTCCGGGATTTTCCGGCAAGGGAAAATAGTGGTTGCGGGCTATCATGATGCGGTCGCCGCTGCATAACTCCTCCTCCAAGTCCAGCACCATCGCCCGGATGCCGCGGTTGTAGAGCACGGCACGCTTGTTGGAACGGGTCAAGACGATGGTCTCTTCCACCCCCTGCCGCGCATAACTCTCGGACAAGGCTTCCACGAGGGCTGCGCCGGGCAGGGCGACGATGTCGGGAAACCCCGAAACCTTCAGGCGGAGCGCCTCCGCCCCCTTCCCCCCGAGGAGTGCCGCACGCAGGGAAGTGGCGTTCCAGAGGATGCCCGAGGCGGCGGCCTGGCGCACGACCTCGCGCAGTTCCGCCCCTTCCACCTGCAGGCCATAGCCCGAAAGCCACGCCGCGTCGAGCGCCGGGCTGCGCACTTCGCCCACGGGCGGCAACTGCGCGTCGTCGCCCGCCAGCAACAAGCGGCATCCCTCGCCGTCGTAGACGAAGCGGACCAAGTCGTCCAAGAGCGATCCGCTGCCGAAGGCCGAAGCGTCACCCGCGGGGCGGCAGGGGATGAGCGAGGCCTCATCGACGAGGAACAGGGCGTGCCGCTTCAGGTTAGTGCCGAGGGAAAAGGGCGTCTCCCGCCCGCCAAACGACTTTTGGCGGTAAATCCAGCGGTGGATCGTAAAGGCCGCATGGCCGGAGTACTGCGCCAGCCGGCGCGCCGCGCGGCCCGTCGGGGCAAGGAGCACCACCGGCTGGCGGAGCGAGACGGCAGCCTTCACGACCGCGGCCACGAGCGAAGACTTGCCAGTACCTGCATATCCGCGCAAGACGAAGGCCGACTCCCGCCCGCCCGAAGCGAGGAAGCCGGCCAAAAGACGCAGCGCTTCCTCCTGCCCGTCCGTGGGCTCGTGGGGGAAAAACTGCTTTATCCGGGAAAGAATTAAGGTGTCTGTCACTTTTTCTACTTATCTTTGCAGGCAGCGAATGTAAACAAAATCGGGGAATGTGCCGCACCGCGGCGCGCAAATCTCCCGGGTCACTTCTTTTTATCCTACCGCATGGCTCCTCCCTCCACCTCCCCCGCCCACCCCGGCCTGCGCCTGGCAATCCACCTGACGCCGGAGGCTTTCTACGGGATCGTCGCCCCCGGCGGCGACTTGCCCTCCCCCACGGGAGGGAAACCGCGGGCTTCGGCCTTCCAGATGCCCACCGACGAATGTACCTCGCTGGCGGCCAACGTGAAGACCCTCTTGGCACAACACCCCGAGTGGGAGCAGAAACGCTATGGGAAGGTGGACATCGTGGTGGAAACGCTGCGCTACACGCCCGTACCGCTGGAGCTCTTCGACGAAGACCGAAAGAAAGAACTCTTCGCCTGCTGCTTCGGGCAGAAAGAGGAGGAACAGATACGGCACGACATACTCGCCTCTTGCAACGCGGTGGTGATATTTTCCTCCGACCGGTTCGCCCTCAACATGCTTTCAGACCCGTTCCCGCAAGCAGAAATACACTGCCAAGCCGCCATCGACGCGGAATACTTCGGACGACTCCACAGGGAAGAAAAGCCGATGGAACTGTGCGCCGTTTTCAACGCCGGGCGCATACACGCCTATGCCTACCGGCAAGGCGCGCTCCTGTCCGCGTCTTCATCCACGAGCCTCTCGGCCGACGACGCGGTCTACTACCTGCTTTCCCTCATGAGGCAACACGAAATGGACCTGCGCAGCCATACGCTGCACTTGGCGGGACGGTCGGAATTCCTCGACGACGCGGAGGCAATGGCACGGCGGTTCGTGCGGTTCGTAGACCGCATGCCTATCCCTGCGACGGGAGACAGTACCTTTTCACTCTATGCCCTCCAACAACTTCAAGATTCATAAGCATGCGTGTCATCAGCGGACTGTATAAACATCGGCGGTTCGACGTGCCCCGCACCTTCAAGGCACGCCCCACGACCGACTTTGCCAAGGAGAACCTGTTCAACATCTTGCGCGGCTACTTCGATTTCGAAGGCGGGGACATCCGGGCGCTCGACCTGTTCTCGGGCACAGGCAGCATTGGCCTGGAGCTTTGCAGCAGGGGATGCGCGCAAGTCGTCAGCGTCGAGCAAGACCGGCAGCACTATGCGTTCATACGGAGAGTGGCCGAAAGCCTCGGGGAGAAGCGGTGGAAAATAATCTGCACCGACGCGTTCCGCTACATCGGGCATGCCCCGATGGCCTTCGACTTCGTATTCGCCGACCCGCCCTATGCGTTGGGGCAGCTCAAGGAACTACCCGGGCTGGTACTCCCTTCCCCCCTTTTAAAAGAAGGCGGGCTGTTCGTACTCGAACACGGCAAGGAGCACTCCTTCCGCACCCATCCCTCCTTCCGGGACGAGCGTGCCTACGGGAGCGTGCACTTCAGCTTTTTCGTAAAGGCCTCCCGGGAAACCCTCACAGGAGCGGGCTGAAAAGCCGCATGACCGACTCGCCGAAGCGGCGCAGGCGCGGGCGTTGTTCCCAAGCGGCCAGGTAGACGGGTGAACACCCCTGCTGGTCGTCGAGGAAAATGTCGCGTAGCCGTATGGCCGTGGCCGCGTCATAAAGGAAAGCGTTTACCTCAAAATTATGCTCGAAACTGCGGAAATCCATGTTCGTGCTGCCCACCGTGCTGAACACGTCGTCGGAAACCATCAGCTTCGAGTGCAAGAACCCCCTTTTGTAGAAGAATACTTTCACGCCGGCCTGCAGGATGTCGCGCAGATAGGAAGCCGTGGCCAACCCTACCAGCCGCGCGTCTGTCTTGGCAGGCAGCATGAGCCGCACGTCCACGCCCGCGAGGGCGGCCGTCTGGAGCGCCACGAGAATCGGCTCGGTAGGCAAGAAATAGGGGGTTTGTATGTAGAAATAGCGCCGTGCGCGCTGTATGGCCATCGTCAAGCCCTGCATGATGCCCCGCCAAGGGGAGACGGGGTCGGAAGTGACAACCTGCACGATGCCCTTGCCCATGCTCCCCATCACAGGGAAATAGCGGGAGGAGGTAAGCATTTCACGCGTGGCGAAATACCAGTCGAACAGGAAGGAAGTCTGCAAACCGTGGACACCCCTCCCCCGGACCAGCAGGTTCGTGTCGCGCCAGATACCGCCAATGCGCGGCGTGGAGCGCAGGTAGCGCAACGCAAGGTTGAGCCCTCCCACGAAGCCGACCTTGCCGTCAACGACCGCCAGCTTGCGGTGGTTGCGGTAGTTCACCCGCCCGGCCAGGAAGGGGAACACCACCTCGAGGAAGCTGCATACGCGGATGCCATGCTGCTCCATCGCATGGAAAAAAGACTTGGGCGTATGCCAGCTGCCCACATCGTCGTAGAGGACTTTCACTTCCACCCCCTGCCTGGCCTTGTCGATGAGCACGTCGCGCACCAAACGCCCCACAGGGTCGTCCTCGAAGATATAGTATTGCACGTGGATATAGCGCTCCGCCCGGTAACTCTCCCGCAGGAAAGCCTGAAGGAACTGAGTCCCGTCGGTCAAAGGCTCCACCTCGTTCCCATCGAAGACCAGCGCCCCGGCAGCCGAACCGAAGAACGAAGACACGTCCTTTACCGCCTCGTCCAGCTCCACGGTGCTCTGCGCCTGGAACTCCACCATAGGCCGCTTGCGCAGGCGGCTCTGCATCTTGCGGGAAATCAAGCGCGTCTTGCGCGTATTGCGCCCGAAGAAGACATAGAAGAGTATCCCGACGATGGGCAGGAAGGCTATGAACAAGACCCAAGCGATGGTCTTGACCGGGTTGCGATTCTCCAGCAAAATCATGACAATGGTGAAGAGAGCCACTCCTATGTAGAGTGCCTTCCAGAGGACGAGGCCAAACAATTCCCACGAAGTCAAGACATCCATAACGAACAGCGCGCCGCAGGGACACGCAGGGGCAAATATACAATTTTTTGTGGTTACCGCGCCTTGCCTGTGCAAATTTTACGTAAAACCGGAAGAGAGAAGGGCTTTTCCCAAAAAAACGTTGCACCGGGCCGGCAAAAGCCCCGCCGCCTTCCCCAGAAAGCTCCGGCACTTCCCGGGGAACTCCCCGCCGCTTTTCCGCCGCGCGCCGGGAGGGCGGAAGAAAAAGCTTCGTTAAAAATGCAAATTCTTCAAATGTATATATAATGTGCAGTAGCGAAAATCACTACTTTTGCGCCGGAAACAGAAAAAAACAAAGAGCCGAACCAATCCATGCAGAAGAACCTTGTCATCGTAGAATCCCCGGCCAAAGCCAAGACCATACAGCAATTCTTAGGAAAGGACTTCCAAGTCATGTCCAGCTACGGCCATATCCGCGACTTGAAGAAGCGCGAGTTCAGCATCGACCTGGCCCAAGACTTCAAACCCATCTATGAAATCCCCAAAGAGAAACGGGAACTCGTCGGGGAACTGAAGAAAGCCTCGCAAGAGGCCAGCACCGTCTGGCTCGCCTCCGATGAGGACCGCGAAGGGGAAGCCATCGCTTGGCACTTGTCCGAAGTACTCGAGCTGAAACCCGAGCACCGGAAGCGGATCGTCTTCCATGAGATTACCAAGCCCGCCATACTACACGCCATCGGGCATCCGCGCGAAATAGACATCAACCTCGTCAATGCCCAACAGGCACGGCGCGTCCTCGACCGCATCGTGGGCTTCGAGCTGTCCCCCGTGCTGTGGCGGAAAGTGAAACCCGCCCTCTCGGCCGGCAGGGTGCAGTCCGTGGCCGTGCGCCTCATCGTGGAAAGGGAACGGGAGATACAACAGTTCCAGAGCGAAAGCTTCTACCGCGTCTCCACAACCTTGGCCAAGGGCGACGGGAGCGAGCTGCGGGCCGACCTGAACACCCGCTTCCCCACCGAAAGCGAAGCATGCGGATTCCTCGACAGCTGCGCGCAAGCCCGCCTCACCATCGAAGAGGTAACCCGCAAACCGCTGCGCAAGCAGCCGGCTCCCCCCTTCACTACTTCCACCCTCCAGCAAGAGGCCGCGCGGAAACTGGGCTTCAGCGTGTCGCGCACCATGAGCGTCGCGCAAAAACTCTACGAGTCCGGGCAAATCACCTACATGCGTACCGATTCGGTAAACCTCTCCGAACTGGCCATCAACGCCTGCAAGGAAACCATACATACCCTCATGGGAGCAAAATACCACCGCGCACGCCGCTACGAAACGCACACCAAGGGCGCGCAAGAAGCCCACGAGGCAATACGGCCAACCTACATGGACAGGCAGGAAATAGAAGGAAACCCCATGGAAAAACGGCTCTACGCCCTCATCTGGAAGCGTACTATCGCCTCCCAGATGGCCGAAGCCGAAACTGAAAAGACCACTGCCTACATCGCCATAGACAACCGCAACGAGAAATTCGTGGCCACAGGCGAAGTCGTGAAGTTCGACGGCTTCCTGCGTGTCTACAAAGAGTCTTTCGACGAAGAAACCGACAGCGAAAACGAAAGCGGCGCGCTCCCTCCCTTGGAAAAAGGCGAGACGCTCAGCTACAAGGCCATGACCGCCACGCAAAAAGCGACCCAGCACCCTCCCCGCTACACCGAGGCAAGCCTCGTGCACAAGCTGGAGGAACTCGGGATAGGGCGGCCTTCGACCTACGCACCCACCATATCCACCATCCAACAGCGCGGCTACGTCCTGAAAGGGGACAAGCCGGGCGTGGAAAGGAGCTACAAGGTATTTACCTTGGAGAAGGGAGCCGTTTCCTCCGAAACGCACACGGAAATGAACGGCCAAGAGAAGGGAAAGCTCATCCCGACCGATACCGGGCTCGTCGTAAACGACTTCCTTATGGAATACTTCCCCGCCGTGCTCGACTACAACTTCACGGCCAATGTGGAAAAAGAGTTCGACGAGGTGGCCGAAGGGCACAAGCCTTGGACCAGCATCATGAACGACTTCTACACCCACTTCCACCCGCTCGTCACCTCGGCCATGGAGACAAAAATGGAACACAAGGTAGGCGAACGGGAATTAGGCACCGACCCGAAGACGGGAAGAACCGTATATGTCAAGATCGGGCGCTTCGGCCCCGTGGTGCAAATAGGCCAGGCTACTGACGAAGAAAAACCCATCTTTGCCCAACTCAAGCCAGGACTTTCGCTCGAAACCGTCACGCTCGAAGAGGCGCTGGAGCTATTCAAACTGCCGCGCACGGTAGGGAAATTCGAGGGAAAGCCCGTCGTCATCGGCGCAGGGCGCTTCGGCCCTTACGTCCGCCACGACGGAAAATTCTACTCCATCGGAAAGGAAAAAGACCCACTGACCATGAACCTTTCCGAATCCGTCGCCCTCATCCTCACGCGCCGCGAAGCCGAAAAACGGAACCACCTGAAGAAGTTCGACGAACGCCCGGGGCTGGAAGTCATGAACGGACGCTTCGGCCCCTACATAAGCTGCGACGGGAACAACTACAAGCTACCCAAGAACACCGTGCCCACGAGCCTCACGCTGGAAGAATGCCTGAGCATCATACAGCAACAACAAGAGAAAAAAGCCACGACCCACGCCACGCGCGGGAAACGGGCCACAACCTACTCCAAGTAAGCCCATGCCCGTACACATAGAACCCGTAAGGACTCCCAAGCTGTTGAAGCGGTTCATCCGCTTCAACTATGAGCTCTACAAGGGAAACCCCTACTCCGTACCCGACTTGTACAACGACATGAAGCATACCTTCAGCAAGGAGAAGAACCCCGCCTTCGAGTTTTGCGAAGCGGAGTACTACCTTGCCTACAAGGAAGGGCGCATCGTGGGCCGCGTGGCCGCCATCATCAACCACCGGGCCAACGAACATTGGCAGACAAAGACCGTGCGCTTCGGGTGGATAGACTTCATCGACGACCTGGAAGTCAGCGCGGCACTGCTGGACACCGTGGCCGAATACGGACGTAAGCACGGCATGGACACGATGCAAGGCCCGCTCGGGTTCACCGACATGGACGCGGAAGGGATGCTCATCGAAGGCTTCGACCAGCTCGGCACCATGGCCACCATCTACAATTACCCCTACTATCCGCAGCACATGGAGCGGTTAGGCTTCACGAAAGCCGCCGATTGGGTGGAGTACAAGCTCTTCGTGCCCCGAGAAATGCCCGAGAAATACCACCGCGTGGCCGAGATGATACGCAAAAGGTACGGCCTGCGCGTCAAGAAGCTCCACAACATGCGCGAAATACGCGAAAACAACTACGGGCAGCGCATCTTCGCCCTCATCAACGAAACCTTCAGCCCGCTCTACGGATACTCGCAGATGACGGAACGCCAGATAAGCCAATACGTCAAGGCCTACCTCCCCATCCTCGACCTGCGCATGGTGACACTCGTGGAAACCGCCGGGGGCGAGCTCGTGGCCGTAGGCATCTCCATGCCCTCCCTCTCCCACGCCCTGCAAAAGGCCAAAGGCAAGCTGTGGCCCTTCGGCTGGTTCCACCTGGCCAAGGCACTCTTCCTGAAACGGCCCAAGATACTCGACCTCCTGCTCGTAGGCGTAAAGCCCGAATACCAAAGCCGGGGCGTCAACGCGCTGCTCTTCGACGACCTGATACCCATATACCAAAAGCTCGGGTTCGAGTACGGGGAGACCAACATCGAACTGGAGGACAACACCAAAGTGCAGGCCCAATGGCAATACCTGGAGCGCGAACAGCACAAACGCCGCCGCGCCTACCTCAAAAAACTATAGCCCGCACACCGGAAAGCGCCTGCACCCCCGCCGGGAAGTGCCGCCGCATCCCGCCAAAAGCCCCGGCACTTTAAGAGAAAGACATGGAAGGAAACGAACCCAACACCCCCCCCGCCAACTACGGCGACGAACACATCATCCACCTCAGCGACATGGAACACGTGCGCCGGCGCCCGGGCATGTACATCGGGCGGCTGGGCGACGGGTCCCAAGCCGAAGACGGGATCTACGTGCTCCTCAAGGAAGTCATCGACAACAGCATCGACGAATTCCGCATGAACTCAGGCCGGCAGATAGAAGTCACCATCGAAAACGGGACCACCGCCAGCGTGCGCGACTACGGGCGCGGCATACCCCAAGGGAAACTCATCGAGGCCGTCAGCGTCTTAAACACCGGGGGGAAATACGACTCCAAGGCCTTCAAAAAAAGCGTAGGCCTCAACGGGGTAGGCATCAAGGCCGTCAACGCCCTGAGCTCCGAATTCTCCGTCAGCAGCTACCGCGAAGGCCAAGTGCGCACCGCACGCTTCCGCTGCGGGGAACTGCAAGAAGACACCACCACCCCCAGCGAAGGCCCCACCGGCACACTCATACGCTTCCGGCCCGACGAGACACTCTTCACCGGATACCAGTACCGGACGGAATACATCGAGACCATGCTCCGCAACTACGCCTACTTGAACACCGGACTCACCGTGCTGCTCAATGGGAAGCGCTTCCACTCGCGCAACGGGCTGCTCGACCTCCTCACCGAAGCCCTCACGGAAGAACCCCTCTACCCCATCGTCCACCTCAAAGGGGAAGACATCGAAATAGCTTTCACCCATACCTCGCAATACGGGGAAGAATACCACTCGTTCGTCAACGGGCAGCACACCATACAAGGCGGCACGCACCAGAGCGCCTTCCGCGAGCATCTCGCACGAACCATCAAGGAATTCTTCAACAACAAGAACTTCGAATATACAGACATACGCAACGGATTCGTCGGAGCCATAGCGCTCAACGTGGAAGAGCCCATGTTCGAGAGCCAAACCAAAATCAAATTAGGATCAAGCACCATGGCTCCCGGCAAGGACTCAATAACCGTCAACAAATTCGTAGGCGACTTCATCAAGCGCGAAGTCGACAATTATCTCCACCGCAATGCCCCGATGGCCGAAGCCCTGCTCCAGAAAATACAAGCCAACGAGAAAGAGCGGAAAGAGATAGCGGGAGTGACCAAGCTCGCCCGCGAACGCGCCAAGAAGGTAAGCCTCCACAACCGGAAGCTGCGCGACTGCCTCATACATCTCAGCGACCAAAAAGGAGAAGAGGAGATGAAAGCCAAGAGCAGCATATTCCTTACCGAAGGAGACTCCGCAAGCGGCTCCATAACCAAGAGCCGCAATGTCAATACCCAGGCAGTGTTCAGCCTGAGGGGCAAGCCGCTAAATTGCTACGGGCTTACCAAAAAGGTCGTCTACGAAAACGAAGAATTCAACCTCCTGCAGGCCGCACTCAACATTGAGGAAGGCATCGAGAATTTGCGCTACAACCGCGTCATCATAGCTACGGATGCCGACGTGGACGGCATGCACATCCGCCTGCTCCTCGTCACCTTCTTCCTCCAGTTCTTCCCCGAACTCGTCAAAAAGGGGCATGTCTTCATCCTCCAAACGCCGCTCTTCCGCGTCCGGAACAAGAAGAAAACCATCTATTGCTACAACGAGGAAGAACGCCTCCGCGCCATCGAAGAACTGGGGCCCTCGCCGGAAATCACCCGGTTCAAGGGGCTTGGCGAAATCTCCCACGACGAGTTCCGCCACTTCATCGGCCCCGACATCCGGCTGGAGCCCGTCACTCTGCGGAAAAACGACCAAGTCAAGGAATTATTGGAGTTCTATATGGGAAAAAACACCATGGAACGCCAGAACTTCATCATACAGAACCTCGTCGTAGAAGAAGACCTCATCGACGAAGGCCAAGCCATTTAAAAGGAAGCACCATGAGACGACGCGCCATCTACCCCGGCTCTTTCGACCCCTTCACACGCGGCCACCACTCCATCGTGCAGCGCGCCTTGGCATTCATGGACGAGGTTGTCATAGCCATCGGCAGCAATCCCGCCAAGAACGCCTGCTTCGCCCCGGAGACCCGGCAAGCGATGATAGCCGAACTCTACGCCGGCGAACCGCGCATCCGGGTGGTTTGCTACAGCGGGCTCACGTGCGACTTGGGGAAGCAGCTTGACGCACGCTTCATCATACGGGGCGTGCGCAGCACGAGCGACTTCGAATACGAACAACAGATGGCCGCAACCAACCAAAGGATATCGGGCATCGAAACCATCCTCCTCTTCTCCGACCCGAAACTCTCCTACATCAGCTCCTCCATGGTGCGCGAACTGATGCAATACGACAGCGATGTCTCCCCGTTCCTCCCCAAGGGGATGGATATCGGGAAGTGGAAGAAATAAAAACCCTTGCATATGTTACCCAAAAGCGCCGCATGTTTTCCGCTCTTCATGAGCATCTTTCTCCTGTTTGCGCCGCGCCTTTCCGCGCAACGCAACGACCAAAAGGAATCCAGCCCCTTCTCGCCCGAGATGCAGAAACTGCAAATCGCCCAACTGGCCATACACTCGCTGTACGTTGATTCGGTAGACGAGAAAACAATCACAGAGGAAGCCATAAAAGCCATGCTGGCCACGCTCGACCCCCACTCCACCTATACGCCGCCCAAGGAAACGAAAGCCATCAACGAACCGCTGGAAGGCAACTTCGACGGCATAGGAATCCAGTTCAACATGACCGACGACACGCTTTTCGTGGTGCAGACCATCGTCGACGGCCCCTCGGAACGCGTCGGAATCCTCGCCGGGGACCGCATCGTCAAGGCAGGCGGGCGCACAATAGCCGGGCAGAAACTCCCGAACGACACGATACTCTCCATCCTCCGCGGCCCCAAAGGGTCGAAAATACAGCTCGAAATACTCCGAAGGGGCGAGCCCGGGCTGATTTCCTTTACCGTCACGCGCGACCGGATTCCCGTCTCCAGCATAGACGCCAGCTACATGGCCGACGCGACGACGGGCTACGTGCGCATCAGCCGCTTCGCAAAGACCACGCACGAGGAGTTCCTCGAAGCATGCCGCAAGCTGAAAAAAGAAGGGATGAAGGACCTCATCCTCGACCTGGCGGACAACGGGGGCGGATTCCTCGGCGCAGCCGTGCAGATGGCCAATGAATTCCTCGCCGAGAAGCAGCTCATCGTCTACACCGAAGGCCGCGCTTTCCCCAGGCAGGACTACTTCGCCACCGGAAAAGGCACGCTCCGCGAAGGAAGGCTGGTCGTCTTAGTCAATGACTTCAGCGCCTCGGCGGCAGAAATCCTGGCCGGAGCCGTACAAGACTGGGACAGGGGCGTCATCGTGGGGCGCAAGACCTTCGGGAAAGGCCTTGTGCAATATCCCGTGAACTTGCCCGACGGCTCCATGATACGCCTGACTTCCTCAAAATACTACACGCCCGCCGGACGGTGCATACAGAAGCCTTACGAAAAGGGCGACCGCTCTTCCTACAACGACGAACTGAAGAACCGAATAGCGCATGGCGAATTGCAACATGCCGATAGCATCCATTTCGCCGACAGCCTGAAATGCTACACCCACCTGCTCCACCGCACCGTATACGGCGGCGGGGGCATCATGCCCGACATGTTCATCCCCATCGACACGGCATGGGCCACGCCACTTTACCGTCGCCTTTCGGCAAGAGGGCTGCTCATCAAGTGGGCCTTGCAGTACACCGAGGGCCACCGTGCCGGGCTTCGCGAGGAATACCCCACGTTCGAGGACTTCAACGCCCGCTTCGAAATGCCCGCCGAAGCCATGGAACAGCTCAAGAACCTGGCCGGGGAAAACCAAATCGAGTGGGACGAGGAGCAAATGGCCGCGTCGCGTTCCACGGCACAGACCCAGTTCAAGGCCCTCTTGGCCCGCAACCTGTGGGGAATCAGCCAGTACTTCCAAATCATCAACGGGCTGAACGACCCCTACACGCACGCCCTCGCCCTGCTCCGCGACGGCACCTACGAGCAAATCCTGTCCCCCGGAGGGGCACAACCCCAAGAACTTGGCGAGCAACCATGAGCACCTTGCGGAACCTCCTCATCGACTTCGGCGGGGTACTCATCGACCTCGACAAGCCCCGTTGCATGGGAAACTTCCGGCGCTTGGGCATCGACGGCCTGGAAAGCCTGCTCCAAAGCTGCCACCAACAAGGCTTCCTGCTCGACTTCGAAAAGGGAAACCTGCCGAAGGAAGCCTTCTTCGCCCACATCCGCGGCCTCATCGGGGAAAAGCCCCGCCACTTCCCGCCGGAAGCCACGGCGCTTCCCGGAAAAGGCGAGGCGCTTTACGCCAAAAGCCGCGGGGCAGACCTCCCTTCCAACGAGGCTATCGCCGAAGCCTGGAACAGCTTCCTCGACGGAGTGCCCCGCTACAAGCTCAGGCAACTGCGCCAACTGAAAAAGACCTACCGCATACTCCTGCTGAGCAATACCAACGAATTGCATTGGGAATGGGCGGAACGGCACGATTTCACGCAAGGAGGGCATACGCCCGCCGACTATTTCGACGACATCTTCCTCTCCTTCCGCCTCCACCTTGCCAAGCCCGCGCCCGAAATCTTCGCCGAAGTCATCCGGCAGAGCGGCATCCGCCCGGAAGAAACCCTCTTCATCGACGATTCACTCGCCAACTGCCGCGCGGCCGAGGCTTTCGGCATACGCACCTTTACCCCGCAAGAACGCACCGATTGGGTTCCGCAGCTCTTCCCAGGCTTGGGGCACACCCCTTGACATCCCCCGTCCCTCCCTCACAAAACGCCTACCCATGATTCTCTTAGACACACAGCAAACACCCGAACCCTGCGTAGCCACCATCGGATTCTTCGACGGCCTGCACCTCGGGCACCAGCACCTCCTCAGCCAAGTATGCGGCGAAGCGCGCCACGAGGGGCTGCGCTCGCTGGCCATCACCTTCACCAACCATCCGCGCACCGTGACCAGCCCCGATTTCGTGCCGCAGCTCCTCACCACCTGGCCCGAGCGGGAAGCCCTCTTGGCACAGACCGGAATCGACTACCTACTGCCCATCACCTTCGACACCGCCTTGGCCGGGATGACGGCCCGGCAGTTCATGGCGCAAATCATTGCAGGCCGGTGCCGTGCCCATACCTTGCTCATCGGCTACGACCACCGCTTCGGACACGACCGCGCCGAGGGCTTCGACGACTACTTGCGCTACGGACGCGAACTGGGGCTACGGGTGAAACCCGTCGATGCCCTGCCCCCCCTGCACGGGACCACGGCCAGCAGCACCGTCATACGCCGTGCCCTGTCCCGGGGCGACGTGGAAGAAGCCGCGCTCTTCCTCGGACGTCCCTACGAACTGGGCGGCACCGTGGTCCGGGGACTGCAGCAAGGGCGCAAGATAGGCTTCCCCACAGCCAACATAGACCCGCCAGCCGGGAAGCTCGTCCCCTGCGACGGCGTTTACTTAGCCGAGGCGCAATGCGAAAAAGCCCCGGCGCTTTCCGGCGAAAGCCCCAAGCCTCCCACCGGGAAGCCCCAAGCCTTTCCAGAAAAACGCATGGCGGTCGTGAACATCGGCAACTGCCCTACTGTGCGCAAGGGCGCAAGCTATCGCACCGTCGAGGCGCACCTGCCCGGATTTTCGGGCGACCTCTACGGCACAGGCCTCCGCCTCCGTTTCCTACGGCGCATGAGAAACCAAGAAAAGTTCAAATCCATCGACGAACTCCGGCGGCAACTGGAACGCGACTGCCAGCAGGCACAGGCACTATACGCGGCAGGCGGCTGACCGGGACTCACCCCACACACTCCACCAACCCATCCCGCAACCGGTACGAATCGCCGTCCTCGGGGCAGACTGCCCACCCCGCGGCATCGAAGCGGAGCGTGCATCCCCGCTTGCTCACCCAGCCCATCTGCCGTGCGGGCACGCCGGCCACCAGTGCGAACGCGGGCACGTCGGCCGTGACCACAGCCCCAGCCGCTACCAAGGCATAAGCCCCTATCGTATGGCCGCAGACGATGGTGGCATTCGCCCCCACGCTGGCGCCCCGGCAGACACGCGTCGGACGGAACTCCGACTTGCGCTCCACGAAAGCGCGCGGGGCGGGAATGTTCGTAAACACGCACGAAGGGCCGAGGAAGACGGCCTCCTCGCAGACGACACCCGCATAAAGCGACACGTTGTTCTGCACTTTGCACCCGTCGCCCAAGGCTACCCCGGCACCGACGAATACGTTTTGCCCTATGACACAACCCTTTCCCACGCGGCAACCGGGCATCAGGTGTGAGAAGTGCCACACGCGCGAACCCGCGCCTACCTCCGCGCCGTCGTCCACGACGGCGGTCGGGTCGATATAAGTCTCTTGTTCCATTTTCAACATGCAGTTATCCCTACCCTTCCCAACGGCGCAAAGCCCGGATGACGCGCCCCTGTTCCTCGTCGGACAGCAGCGGGTGGACGGGCAGCGAGAGCACCTCCCCGCAAAGCCTTTCGCTCACGGGCAAAGGACGCGGCGGCGCATAGCGCGCAAACGCCGGCTGGCGGTAGAGGGGCAGGGGGTAATAAACCATGGTGGGCACACCCTCGGCCTTCAGGTAGGCGGCCAGCGCGTCGCGCCGCGACGCGCCCCCCTCGACACGCAGGGTGTACTGGTTGAAGGTATGGCCCGGCGTGGCCTCCGCGGCGCGGGGCAGGCGTATGCCGGGCAGGCCTTCCAACTCTTCCCCATAGCGCCGTGCTACCGCGCGCCGCGCCCGGATGGACTCGTCAAGGTGGCGCAGGCGCAGGCGCAGCACCGCGGCCTGGAGGGCGTCGAGGCGCGAATTGCAACCGATGCACTCATGGCGGTAACGCTGCGACTGCCCGTGGCGCGCGAGGCGCAAGGCGCGTCCGGCCAAGGCATCGTCTTGGGTCGTGATCGCCCCGCCGTCGCCCATGCAGGCAAGGTTCTTCGTGGGGAAAAACGAAGTGCAGCCGAACGGGCTTCCCGTGCCGGTCTTCACCTCACGGGGCACTTCTCCGGAAAAGGCTTGGCACTTTCCGCCGGAAGTGCCGCCGCTTCCGTCCGGAAGTGCCGCCGCTTCCCGGGAAAGGTAGGTAGCGCCCATGGCCTGTGCATTGTCCTCGATGACGAACAGGCCTTCCCTTTCGGCCAGTTGCAGCAAAGCGCCCATCGGCGCGGCTTGGCCGAAGAGGTGGACAGGTATGAGGGCCTTCGTGCGCGGGGTAAGCGCTTCCTCCACGTGGCGGGGCGCAAGGCAGAAAGTCTCCTCATCGACATCGGCCATGACGGGCACCAGCCCGAGCAAGGCGATGGCCTCGGCCGAGGCGACATACGTGAAAGCCGGGACAATCACTTCATCCCCCGGCTGTAAACCGGCGGCCATCAAGGCCACTTGCAGGGCATCCGTCCCGTTGGCCACGGGTATGACGTGGCGCACGCCCATCCAGCTTTCCAACTCGCGGGCAAAGGCATCCACCTCCCCGCCGCCAATGTATTGCCCCGAAGCGGCCACGCGCAGGAGGGCTTCGTCCGTCTCTTTCTGGAAACGGGCATAGAGTCTTTGAAGATCGACGAATTGCATTTTTCCTGTCCTGTTAGTTCGTTTCCTTAAATTCACTTCAGCCCGGAGCGCCCGGCCAAGTAACTCTTGAGCAGTCCACGCGCCGCCTCGATGATGCTGTCGCTGCCCCGTTCGAAATCGACCGCGGGGACGACGTCCACGCGCAGGTGGGGCGGCAGGCCGAACTCCACATGGTTCCCGTCCGCGTCCAGCATCGGGCTGGCAGAGAAGCGCACCTTCCATCCGTTAGGCAGTTCCGAAGAAAAAGGGAGGCCACTGCCGCCGCCCGTACTGTCGCCGATTTGCACGACGTGGGGCAGGTGGCGCACCATGCTCACGAACCAGTTGGCCGCACTATAGACGCTACGGTTGGTGAGTAGCAGCACGGGGCGCAGCCAGATCATGCCGTCGTCGGGCTCGACATAGATGGGCTCCGGGTCGGAAAAGTCATTGTGCCCGGTCCCAGTCTTGTGCTGGATGTAGCCAGCCAGGTAGCGTGTATCGGTGAAATGCGAGGCAAGCCGCCCGGCATAGGTGAGCACCCCGCCGGAATTGCTGCGCATGTCCAAAATCAAACCCTTGCAGAAACGGAAGTAATAGAGCACCTCGTCGAGGTTGGCGTTGCCGAACCCGGAGGAGAAAGTGGGGCAATACATGTAACCCACGCTGTCGGATTCAAGTATGGTGTAGCGTATGTTCCCGGCAATACGGTAGTCGGTGCCCAGGTAACTCCGCTGCAAATCCTCGTAGAAGTTGAGGGGGTAATCCTCATACCACGACCAGTAGCGCCCCACGTCATGCGCCGCATAAAGATTGACGTGCCCGTCCTTCAGTTCGGCAAGCATGGCGGCAAGCGTGTCGAAAAGCGCATAGCCGCCCATGTCGTTGCGCACCCGCGTGGCATAGACGGAGTGGATCGAGTCCCAGTCCACCTGCTTGTAGTCGAAGAAGCAGTAATGTTCGTCCATCAAAGTCCAAAGCGCCTCGAAGTTTCCCACGGGATCGTCGTCGTAACTATCCTCGTCAATACACGAAAAGAGCAGCAGCACCGCCGCCAAACAGGCGTATGCCGGAAACAGGAAGACGCGGGAAAGAGGGGAAAAGGGAAATGGCTTCTTCTTCATAGGCGGACAAATTTATAGACCAGCCCCAGCATAAAGGAATGGGACCAGTTGTGGTATTTCAGGCTTTCCACCTTGCTTTGGCGGACATCGGAGAGGTAACTCAGGCGGAGCGTGAAGCGCCGCTTCAAAGGGACATCGACCGAAAACAAGTTCCAGAAGTCCGGCTTGTTGAAAGGCCAGGAGAAATGTACCACCCCGCTGCTGTTCCCGAGGGAAAATATCTCATAATAGGACTGCCCGTAATGGGGGGAGAAAAACGCCCCGACAAGGGGCATGAAAAACTGGTAGCGCACCGTCCCGTAGCGCGTGCCCTTGATATGGAAACGGTAGGAAGCCTGTGCCGCCAGCCCCACGCCGGCGCCCAGCTTGAGCGAGGCCGGGTTGTTCCCGTTGGACAGGTTGTAAATCCCCCCGCCTTCCGCATAAACCTGCCCGCCCGCAAGGAACTGCCAGGCGGGCGGCAGGCGGAACGGCAGGCGGTGCAGCATGCCCCAACGCCACTCCGCATGGAGCGCCAAGTTTGTATTGTCGCCCGACGGGTGTTCCGTATGGGAAAAGAAAGCCTCGAAGTGCGTTTGCCGCAACCAGCGCCGGGAGGACTCGTAAGGGGCGTCGCCGGACTGGCGCATGAAGCGCACCTCCTGGCCTTTGTAGGCCTGCGGCGAGAGGTAAGTATCCAAGACGTTGGCGCTCCCGATGCCGAAGCTCGTACACCGCTCCCGGGTGCGTTGGGCGTAGCAGAGGGGCAACGTGTCGCCCACCGCCCGGGCAGGGTTGCCAACGTCCTGCGCCCCGAGCGGGGCGGACGCCAGCCACGAAAGCAAGGGGAAGAGGAGGAAAAGGCGTGGATTCATGGGCGGGGGAAACGGGATTATGGCGGATTAGAACAAATCGAGCTGCCCTTGCCTGGACTGTTCGTCCCCACCTTCTCCGGGAAGCGGCGAGGCTTTTCCAGGCAAGTCCTGCATGTTTTCACCCAAAGCGCCCGCACTTTCCTCCGGAAGTGCCTCCCCTCCTGCGCCGGACGCCTCGCCGGGGTCGGGAATGACTTCCTCTATGCGCTCCACGGAATAGGTCGTCAGCCGCTTGCCTTTGGCCTTGAAGCCTTTCACGGCAATGAAACCGGCGGCATCCACCTCCACCGGCTCGCGGAATGCGTCGCCCCCGCCGAAAACGATGCGGAACTTGGGCTCCGGACGGCACGTGAGCGCTATGAGCTCCGTTTTGGGGTTATCGCCCAAGAAACCCTGCTTGCGCGAAGTAGCCTCAAACAAGAAACGTTTCACGTAGGGGTATCCCTGTTGGTCCGCATCATACAATACGGCGGTCCACACCTTCTCTTTCGAAAACTTCTCCAGCACGAGGATGTCCCCCTCGTAGTGGTTGCTCTGCTCGACGTCGGTCAGGTAGAACTCCCCCGTGCGCAAGACAACGAGTATGCGGTCTTCGTTCTGGAACTCTCCCAGGAAACGCCCGCGACCATCATAATTGAGGCGCATGACGTCAGCGTCAAACCATACGTTGCGCCCTCCCAAGGTCGAAACCCCATGCTGTTTGAGCGAAATGCGAAGCACATCGTTGCGCGTCACCAAGTTTCCCAGCGCTTGGCGGTTCTTGATTGCCAGCTTGCTGAAGTCCACTTCCAGGACAACCTTCTTCAAATGGGGATTGGGCTTGAGCATGACGCGGACAACCTCGGCCTCGCCGTTGGGATTGGCCGTAAAATAGGCAATCCGCGAGCCGGGCGTCCCTTGCGTCACGTCGTACTCCCGGTCGCGCGTCAGGGAGGTTACGGAAAAACGCTTCATGTAATGCGAGCCTTGCTTCCCGTCGCGATAGATGACATTATACACGGTACGCCGGTCGCTCTTCTTGAAAATACCCACATGCAATATGTTCTTGCCCACGAAGAGCTTGTCTTGCACGCGGACTACCTTGTATTTCCCGTCGCGGTAGAAGATGATCACGTCGTCGATGTCGGAGCAATTCGCCACGAACTCGTCCTTCTTCAGCGCAGTCCCTATGAATCCTTCTTCGCGGTTGATATAGAGTTTCTCGTTTGCCTCGGCCACCTTGGCGGCTTCTATCGTGTCGAAATTGCGGAGCTCCGTGCGCCGGGGGAAAGCGGGACCATACTTTTCCTTAAGGTGCTGGAACCATTCGACGGTATAGTCGGTGATGCGCGCCAAATTCCTTTCGATTTCTTTCATTTCCTCCCGGTACCGCGCGATAAGTTCCTCAGCTTTTTCGGAATTGAACTTCAGTATCCGCCCCATGCGTATCTCCATGAGCCGGAGGATATCGTCCTTTGTAACTTCGCGCAGCATCTGGGGGTAAAAAGGCGTAAGGCGGCAGTCGATATGGGCACAGGCGGCATCCATGTCCGCAGCCTGCTCGAACTCACGGTCCTTATAAATCCGCTCTTCGATGAATAACTTTTCGAGCGAAGCGAAGTGCCACTTCTCCAGTATCTCCCCGTGCTTGATTTCCAACTCCCGGCGGAGTATCTCGCGGGTATGCCCGACCGAACGGCGGAGCAACTCGCCTACAGAGAGGAAATGGGGCTTCTTTTCGTCGATGACGCAGCAATTCGGCGAAATGCTCACCTCGCAATCGGTGAAGGCGTAGAGCGCGTCGATGGTCTTATCGCTGGAAGTGCCCGGCGCGAGGTGCACGAGTATGTTCACCTCGGCTGCCGTGGTGTCGTCCACGTGGCGTACCTTTATCTTGCCTTTCTCCACGGCTTTCAGGATGCTGTCTATGAGCGTGTGCGTCGTTTTGCCGTAGGGGAGTTCGGTGATGGCCAGCGTCTTGTTGTCCAACTTGACTATCTTGGCGCGGACTTTCACGGAGCCCCCGCGTTCGCCGTCGTTGTAACGGGCCACGTCGATGCTGCCCCCCGTCTGGAAATCGGGATACAAATGGAAGTCCTCGCCGCGCAAACAGGCCACGGCGGCATCGCAAATCTCGCAAAAGTTATGCGGGAGTATCTTCGAGGAGAGGCCCACGGCTATTCCCTCCACGCCTTGCGCCAGCAGCAGGGGGAACTTGACGGGCAGGGTGACGGGCTCCTTCTTGCGCCCATCGTAGGAAAGCTGCCACTCCGTCACCTTCGGGTCGAAAACCACCTCAAGGGCAAACTTCGAGAGCCGCGCTTCTATGTACCGGGGCGCGGCCGCATTGTCGCCGGTCATGATGTTTCCCCAGTTTCCCTGCGTGTCGATGAGCAGGTCCTTCTGCCCGAGCTGCACGAGGGCATCCCCGATGGAAGCGTCGCCGTGGGGGTGGAGCTGCATGGTGCTGCCCACGATGTTGGCTACCTTGTTGTACCGGCCGTCGTCCAGCTCCTTCATCGTGTGGAGTATGCGCCTCTGCACGGGTTTAAGCCCGTCCATGCAGTGGGGCACCGCACGTTCCAATATGACATAGGAAGCATAATCCAAGAACCAGTTGCGGTACATCCCGTTCAGGTGGTGTACCTTCACCCCGTCCTGCTGCAAGGAGTCCTCTTCTCCGGCAGGCTGGTATGCCGAATGCCCCTCGGGCGTTTTTTTGTCCTCTTCCATGTCCCTCTCTGTTTGGTTCTGCGCAAATGCCTCGCAAATATAGCATTTTTTCTCCAGAAAAGCGCGCCACGCCGCCCAAGGAGGTGCAAAAGGGGCAAAACCCACGGCGCAAGCCCAGGAAAGCCCCGCCACTTGTGGCACAAAGCGCCGCCGCCTTCCCCGGGAAACGCCAGCACTTCCCGGCAGAGGCAGGGGGAGAAACGGCGCGGGGACACGCCCCAATGCAAGGCAAAGGGCAGGCGCGCGGCAAAAAATCCGCAAGGAAAGGGGAAACCATTCACGGAAAAAGGGCTATCTTTGCGCGGCACTACCTGAAAAAACAGCAAAACAAAAACAACATAACGAATGGCACAACAAGAAGACGTCTTCAAGAAAATCGTTTCCCACTGCAAGGAATATGGCTTCGTATTCCCCAGCAGCGAAATATACGACGGCCTGGGCGCCGTATACGACTACGGCCAGATGGGCGCAGAGCTGAAGAACAACATCAAGAAGTACTGGTGGGAGAGCATGGTGAGGCTGCACGAAAACATCGTGGGCATAGACTCCGCCATCTTCATGCACCCCACCATCTGGAAAGCCAGCGGGCACGTAGACGCGTTCAACGACCCGCTCATCGACAACAGGGACAGCAAAAAACGCTACCGCGCCGACGTGCTCATCGAAGAGCAGATAGCCAAATACGACGACAAGATACAGAAAGAGACGGCCAAGGCGGCCAAACGCTTCGGCGAGGCCTTCGACGAGGCCCAGTTCCTTGCCACCAACCCGCGCGTCAAGGAGCACATGGCCAAACGGGACGCCCTGCACGGGCGCTACAAGCAGGCCATGGAGGGGAACGACCTCGCGGAGTTGCGCCAAATAATCATCGACGAAGAGATCGCATGCCCCATATCCGGCACGCGGAACTGGACGGACGTGCGGCAATTCAACCTCATGTTCTCCACCGAGATGGGGAGCACCGCCGACGGGGCCATGAAGGTTTACCTGCGACCCGAAACGGCACAAGGGATTTTCGTCAATTACCTGAACGTGCAGAAGACAGGCCGCATGAAAATCCCCTTCGGCATCGCACAAATCGGCAAAGCCTTCCGCAACGAAATCGTGGCGCGGCAGTTCATCTTCCGCATGCGCGAGTTCGAACAGATGGAAATGCAATTCTTCGTGCGCCCGGGCAGCGAACTGGAATGGTTTGCCAAATGGAAAGAAACGAGGCTCAAATGGCACAAGGCCTTGGGCTTCGGCGAAGACCACTACCGCTACCACGACCACGAGAAGCTGGCCCACTACGCAAACGCCGCCACCGACATCGAATTCCTCATGCCTTTCGGCTTCAAGGAAGTCGAAGGCATCCATTCGCGCACGGACTTCGACCTCTCGCAGCATGAGAAATACAGCGGGAAGAGCATCAAATACTTCGACCCCGAAACGAACGAGAGCTATACGCCGTACGTCATCGAGACGAGCATCGGCGTAGACCGTATGTTCCTTTCCGTCATGTGCGGCTCCTACGAGGAAGAAAAGCTGGAGGGAGGCGAAACGCGCACCGTCCTGCACCTGCCCGCCGCACTCGCCCCGGTGAAACTCGCCGTACTGCCCCTCGTCAAAAAAGACGGGCTTCCCGAGAAAGCGCGTGCCATCATGGACGAAATGAAATACCACTTCAACTGCCAATACGACGAGAAGGACTCCATCGGCAAGCGTTACCGCCGGCAAGACGCCATCGGCACGCCTTATTGCATAACCGTAGACCACCAGACGCAGGAAGACAATAGCGTCACCCTGCGCCACCGCGACACCATGCAACAGGAACGCCTGCCCATCGACCGGCTGCTGCCCGTCATCGAAGAAAAGGTGAGCATCACTTCCTTACTCAAGAAGCAGGCATAAGTCCCAACCCACCTAAGGCATAACCCTTGAAGCGGGAGCGTGTTTTTCCACATGCGCTCCCGCTTCTTTTCCATAACCCTGCCGGGGGAAGGCAAGAATGCAGCAGGCTTGTTTCCCTGCTTGCGGTATGTGGCGCGATGCCCGGAAGCCATGCCGCAGACGGCGGAAACAGTCTTGCATAACATCACCGATATGTCCTCCAGCGACATTATCGCCAGATAAAGGTTTATGCAATTTCAATCCTACTGATAATAAATAACGTGAGTTCGTATAAAGTCAAAACAAGGTCAGTTGTCCGTCATTGATAAAATTCACATCAATGGCGGGCTTCTTTTCAAAGAAACAGTATGCCGCGATAGCCGACAATGAATTGGCAACGAAGTTGTTGAAAGAACGGTGCCTGGAATGCCCTATCTGTGCGATGTTCTTCAGGAACTTACCCTGTTTCAACGGTTTCCGGTCATCCACGTTCCCGGGAGTGAACATGAAATTGGAAATTTCACCCTTGTCATTGATTATCAGGTGCAGCTTGAATCCGAAGAACTATCCC
>CAYTPX010000020.1:0-32893 GCA_964439955.1 uncultured Bacteroidaceae bacterium
TCCTATCCGTTTCCTAAGTGTCCGGGGTATATTTGCAAATAGCAAAATCTTTTAAAACCCACACCTCTAAATCTATACAGCTATGACAACACAATTACTCAAATCTTCCCTCTGGGGATTGGCGCTGGCCTTATCTGCTGGCACGCTAGCACAAAACGTAGAAATAGAAGGGGGTATATACAGCCCCGATTGGGAAAGCCTGGAACAATGGGAGTGCCCCGAATGGTTCCGCGACGCCAAATTCGGAATCTGGGCGCACTGGGGACCGCAATGCATGGCAGAAGACGGCGACTGGTATGCCCGGCACATGTATTACGAAGGCTCTGACCAATATAACTGGCATGTCTCCCACTTCGGAGACCCAAGTGTTTTCGGGTTAAAAGACCTTTGCAACGCCTGGAAGGCGGAAAATTGGGAACCGGACTCCCTCGTCCGCCTTTACAAAGAGGCGGGGGCAAGATACTTTTTCACCCTTGGCCAACACCACGACAACTTTGACCTTTGGGATAGCCCATACCAAGAATGGAACTCGGTAAACGTCGGGCCGAAACGGGACATCGTGAAAGGATGGAGCGAGGCGTGCCAAAAATATGGCCTCCCATTGGGAATCAGCATGCACGGCAGCCATACCTGGACTTGGCTCGAGAAATCGCAAGACTACGACGGAAACCTGACAAAAGAGGACGGATACGAACTCAACGCTGACGGCACGGAAAAATGGTGGAAAGGGCTTGACCCGCAAGAACTCTATGCACAAAACCACGAGCACAGCACCGGTTGGGAGAATTCGGGCACCATACATAGCCAATGGGCCTGGGAGAACGGGGCTTCCTTGCCCAGCGAAGAATACAAAACCAAGTTCCAAAACCGGGTGTTGCAGTGCATCAACGACTACAATCCCGCAGCACTTTACTTCGACGACACGGTACTCCCCTTCTACGGGTGCGACGAAACAATCGGGCTGAACATACTTTCCCATTTCTACAACCACAGCGCCAACCAAAACGGCGGGAACCAACAAGTCGTAGCCTTGGGGAAAGTGTTGGAGGACAAACACAAGGAACTGATGATGTGGGACGTGGAACGCGGAATCCCCGACCGCCTACAAGAAAAGTACTGGCAAACTTGCACCTGTATCGGCGACTGGCATTACAGCCAAGACGTCTATAACGCGAACAGCTACAAGAGCGCGGAACAAGTCATCCGCATGCTGGTCGATATAATCAGCAAGAACGGCAACCTGCTGTTGAGCATCCCCATCAAGGGCGACGGTACCATCGACAATAAGGAGGTGGCCATCCTGAAAGAATTGAAGGCTTGGATGGACGACAACAGCTCCAGTATCTACGGGACGCGACCGTGGAAGACCTTCGGCGAAGGGCCGTTGGCCGAAGCCTCCAATCCCATAAACGACCAAGGCTTCAACGAGAACAACAATTATTCGAGCGACGACGTGCGCTACGTGCAGCGGAACGATACCCTCTTCGCCACCATCATGGGCTGGCCTTCGAAATCTACCTATACCTTTGAGTCGCTTGCGCCCACATCCCCTTATTATAGCGGGAAAGTAGCCACGGTACGTTTGCTCGGCTACGGGGAAGTCGCATTCAAGAATGATGTAGAAGGCCTCATCGTAGAGCTTCCCGGGGAAAAGACGAACAATATTGCACCAGTGTTCTGCATCGAATTTGAAGAAGGCGACGTGCAAGCCATCACTTTGGAGGAACTTATAGGACTTTACGAAGAGAAAGTTGCGGAAATGGAGAGCCAAACCGGTTACAACACGGGGCAGTTCACCCGGGCAGCCGTCGAGGCTTTCACCGCAACACTGGAAGACGCCAAGCAATTCGTTTCTTCCGACGCGGACACCCAAACCGCAAAAATAGAAGAATTGGCCGCGGCATACGAAAACCTGAAAGAAAATGGCCGGAACAAGGGAGGAGAACCCAGCCTGACCGGCAGCATGGACATCACCCGGGTGACTTTCTCGGAAAGTAGCGACTTCGCCCGGAAAGAGGATACCGGCACCCGTTTCGGGACACCGCTGTATTGGACCGTGGAGAACTTCATGATACCGCAAGACAGCGACGAGGGGACAAAAAACGGCATAGACAACTACAACGGCAACGACTGCCTGATGCTGGGAGTATGGAACGACCGGGAAAACAACCAGGAAGGCGACATTTCCAACGCACGCATCTACCAAAAGGTATTCCTGGATGCCGGTACTTACTACTTCGGGGCAACATATAACACGACTTACGGCCTCAGCGACCAAGCCTACATATTCGCTTCCCGACAACTGTGCGCAACCGGCGACATTCCGGAACAAGCCATTGCCTACTGGTTCATCAATCAAAGCAGCACAATCGGGAACTATACCGGCATTTCCTTTACCCTCGAAGAAGACGGGGAAGTATATCTCGGATTCCAAGCTGACCTTAGCGGGGCTGAATGCCAAGAGTTCAGGGTGGGAAGCGTATCGCTCCTCTACTACGGGAACATCGACTTTTATGCCCTCGACGACTTGGTTTTCACGGTCGGCGACGTACTGGCGAGCATGCAGGCCAGCTACAACACCGGCTTTTACAATAGGGAAGCGATTGAGCAGCTGCAAGCCGAAGTAGACCAAGCCGCCCTAATCGGGAGAGACGCATCCCCCGACGAAATCATCGCGGCATATTACCAGCTGAGCAACGCCTACGCAGACTTCCAGCAGAACAAGAAAAACGAAGGAGGCGCCCCCGATGGAATCGGAGCTTCCGACATCACGACAGAGATACTGATCGAAGCCTCCGACTTCAGCCGCTTGGACGAAACCGTGACAACCCGCTTCGCCACCCCGCTCAACTGGACAGTGGAGAACTACAAAATCCCCAACGGCGACGACGGGACAAAGAACGGTATCGACAATTATCCCGGCTACGACTGCCTGATGCTGGGCATCTGGGATGACAAAGACTACAACGAAGATGGCAGCCTGAGCAACGCACGCATTTACCGCAGCGTGTCGCTCAAGGCCGGACGCTACTTCTTCGGAGCCATTTACGAGACTACCTATAACCTAAGCGACGAGGCATACATCTTTGCCGCCCCGTCGACGATCAACTCCTCCGAGATGTCCATCAGCTCCATCGCCTACTACCCGATCAACAGGACTGCCAACTGGAGCGACGAGCTGAAAGGCATCTTCTTCACACTCGAAGAAGACCAAACCCTCATCCTCGGCTTCCAGGCCAACTTACGCACCGGGAACAATCAACAAGAGATGCGCGTCAAGGAAGTGAGGCTTCTCTATTACGGCGAAATCGACACTGAAAGGTTAGAAGAATGCATTGCACTCATCGAAGACAGCCTCTCGACGTTCCGCATAAACGACAATACGGGACATTACAGCCCGGAAGCCTACGCCACCTTGTCCCAAACCATCGAAGAGGCCAAAGGCATCCTGGAAAGCGATGCCTCATCCGAATCGGTCAGCGACGCCTACGAAAACCTCCAAGACGCTTTCTCCGACTTCCTGCTCAACGGGAAGAATCCGGGTGGAAGCCCCTCGGAAGAAACGGCAAGCACCGACCTGACCCTCGAGAAACTGATTGAAAAAGAAGAATTCAGCCGCGCCGAGGGCGAAGACCCGACCCCACGTTTCTCCTCCCCGTTCTACTGGACCGTGGAAAACTTCCTTATCCCGAACGGGACAGAGGGGACACGCAACGGGCTCGACAGCTACCCGGGTTACGACTGCCTGATGCTGGGCATCTGGGACAACCGTGCCGACAACACAGAAGGCGACCTCGCGAACGCACGCATCTACCGCACTGTCCACCTGGAACCGGGACGGTACTACTTCGGCGGAGTGTTCAACACGATGAGCGACCTATACAACGCATACTTCTTTGCGGCTGAAGACACCATCCCCACCAACTTGCTGGAACGCGACGCACTGGCGTACTACAACATGTCCAACTGCGCAGCCGACTCCAAATACTACGGCCTCTACTTCACCCTCGAGGAAGCACAAGACGTGATACTGGGCTTCCAGGCCGACATGAGCCAAGGCAGCGAACAGCAAGAGTTCCGCATTTCCTCGGTAATCCTGCTGAAGTACGAAGACACCGCCACGGATATCGAAGAAATACCTTTTGCAGACCCCGGCAGCACCCCCACCCCCGGATATGACGAACCCGCATCGTACTATACCGTGGACGGCATCAGGCTGCCCGCCGAACCGACGCACGGGCTCTACATAATCCGGCAAAACGGGAAAGGGAGCGTCATCTACAAGCCATAAGCCCCGCGGCAGGGAGCAGGAATCCCTATAAGCCAACCGGAGAAGCCCCATAGGAAACCGGGGAAAGCCCCGGGGCTTCCGCCCAAGACAAGCAAGACTTCCCGGAAGAAACAGGAACACGCGCAAAGCGTACCTCCCCATTTCTTCCGGGAAGTTTTGTATTTGTTACGAAAGGCCGTACCTTTGCGGCACTAAAAACCACAACCAAAGAAAAAGAAAGCCATGGCAGGATACATTACAGAAGACAAGCGGAAAGTGACCACACACCGCCTCTTGGAAATGAAACAACGACAGGAAAAGATAGCCATGCTTACGGCCTACGACTATACGATGGCGAAAATCGTGGACCAAGCAGGCATCGATGCCGTGCTGGTAGGCGACTCGGCCTCAAACGTAATGGCCGGCAACGTGACCACGCTTCCCATCACGCTGGACCAGATGATTTACCACGGGAAAAGCGTGGTGCGGGCCGTTGAGCGCGCTTTGGTGGTGGTAGACATGCCTTTCGGCACCTACCAAGGCAACCCCACGGAAGGGCTCAACTCCGCCATACGCATCATGAAAGAAACCCATGCCGATGCCGTAAAACTCGAAGGCGGGGAAGAAATCATCGATTCGGTCAAGCGAATCCTCTCTGCCGGAATCCCCATTATGGGGCACTTGGGACTGATGCCCCAGTCCATCAACAAATACGGGACCTATACCGTGCGGGCCCGCGAGCAGAAAGAGGCCGAAAAATTAGTGCGCGACGCCAAACTGCTGGAAGAAGCGGGTTGCTTCGCCATCGTGTTAGAAAAAATCCCCGCCGTGCTGGCCGCCCAGATAACCCAAGAGCTGGCCATCCCTGTCATCGGCATCGGGGCCGGAGGGGGTGTGGACGGGCAAGTGCTCGTCATACAGGACATGCTGGGCATGAACCAAGGGTTCAGCCCCAAATTCCTTCGCCGGTATGCCGACCTCTACCACACCATGACCGACGCCATCGGGCAGTACGTGGCCGACGTGAAAAGCCAAGACTTCCCCAACGAGAAGGAACAATACTGACGGGGCATGCGCACCCCGCCCTTTGGCCCAAGGTAAAGAAGGAATCCATGAAAATCTGGAGCCACAACTTCTACTGGATCTGCGAAACGAACCTATGGCTATATGCCTCCGCATACGCTTTCCTCATCCACTTGCCCCAATCCCCGGGCGCGGGGACGGGCGGCTTACTTTGGGCAACCTTCCTCGGTTTCATTGCCGGGATGTGGGGGCCGGGCGTTTTCACCGCCCACTTGATGGAACGGGTACGGAGAAAACACATCTACCTCTACGCCTTGGCGGGCTGCCTCCTCTGCACGTTGCTCATACCCCATGCCGACAAGGCCATTTTCCTGCCCGCCGGGCAGGGACTGGACTTATCCCAAAGCTACGTGCCCCTCATCGCCTTGCGGACCGCACAAGGCGCGTGCTACGGGCTGGCACTCAACACGGGCAGCACGCTCTCGGTGGACGTGACCCCATCGCCCAAGCGGGACGAGGCCAACACCCTGTTCACGCGTCTCGGACGCACGGGCATCGGGCTGGGAATACTTGCCGCCTGCCTCTCCGCCCTGTACTTCGGCCATTCCGGAATCTACTATTTTTCGCTGGCCGCCGGGGTGCTGGCTTTCTTCTCCGCCTGCCTCCTCCACGTACCCTTCCACGCCCCCATCCTGCTTCCGCTGTGTTCCACCGACCGTTTCCTGCTGCCCCGCGTATGGCCGGAAATGCTGAATGTGTTCTTTGTTGCAATGACCTCGGGAGCCTTGCTTTTCCCCATTCTTGAGGAGATGAGCCGCCCGACGGGACTTGCAACCTACATGAGACCCGCGATAGCCGCCCTCGGCGGATTTGCCTGGGCATTGTCCGTGCTCCACCATTACCGGGCGACCCCCACTTCGCACCTGCTCCCTTTTGCCGGGCTCTGCATGTTGGCACTGGGCTGCGGCATGGAAATCATGTTCCATAACGGGGCAACCTCTTTCCTCATCAAGATATTCCTGCTAACGGCCGGCACGGAATTGGCCGCAACCAGACTACTCAAGCAGTTCATACACATGGCCAAGCACAGCCAGCGCTGCACGGCGGTCAATTCTTACCTGCTGGCGTGGGAAAGTGGCTTTTTCGGAGGCGTAGCAACCGGCATCGGCTGGGGAAAGGAAATCGACAAGATTCCCCTCTATTGCGCACTTATCGCCCTGTTGCTCTTCACGTTTTTCACGTTCCGCCACTACAAAAGGCACAAAATCTACTAAACAGCCCTTACCCTATCCCCACTTCCTTCCAGAGAGCCGCTATGGGGCGCGGCACGGGAAAACGCCCGCATTCGGAAAAGGGCACGCGCAAATACCCCGGAAAAGACGCTACTTCCTGGGGAAATGACACGGCATAAAAGTTCAAATGCAACAGCCGATGGCTCAACCGATGCGTGACATCGCGGCGCAACAATGAGAACGACGCCGACTTCCACTCCTCCTCGGAAGCAAAAAAGCGGCGGAAAGTGCCGCTACACAAGAATTCCTCGGGAGAAACAGGCTGCCCCGTAACTACCAACGGCAACTCATACAAACCTTTCCAAATGGAAGAAGCGGCAAACCCCGCTCTCCCTTCCCCCCATTCATTGGCGGCTTCATCCTGTCCGCCCATACGCCGACGGAGACATACGGCATCGCCCATCCGCACATATATATAATGCAAATAGACGTCGGCCACGTGCTGCCGGCGAGCCTTCACAGGAAAATCCAGCAGCCTCCGCTCCCCCCAAGCCACACAGCCCGAAGAGAGAGGACAAGCGGCACAGCCAGGCGACTGGGGAACACACTGCAAAGCACCAAAATCCATGACGGCCTGATTATACAACCCGGGGACAGAAGGAGGCAAAAGACTGGCTGCCAACCGGGCAAAATATTTCTTGCCCTTTGCAGTATCGATGGGCTCTTCCACCCCAAAATACCGGGCTAAGACCCGGTAAACATTCCCGTCAACGACGGCATACGGAAGCCCGAAAGCGATAGAACACACTGCGGCTGCCGTATAGTCGCCGATACCGGGCAAAGCCCGCACCTCCTCATAGGTATGGGGAAAAGAGCCTTTCCCTGCCAAGATGCGGGCGGCCTTGTGCAGATTACGCGCACGGGAATAATATCCCAGCCCCTGCCAAAGCTTCATCACCTCGTCCGGCTCGGCCGAGGCCAAGTCGAAAAACGTAGGGAAACGCTCGATAAAACGCAAATAATAGGCCAAACCTTGGTTTACACGTGTCTGCTGCAGGATGATCTCCGAGACCCATATCTTATAAGGGTCGCCCGTCTCCCGCCAAGGCAAAGGCCTCCGGTTCTTCCCATACCACTCTAAAACCCAAAAAGAGAAGTCTTCCATTACTCCGTAACTCCACAAGAAAAAGCATTTACTAAGCGCAAAAATAAAGGAAGCAAAAGGAATCCATCCTACTTTTCTCAAAAAACTTCAAAAGAAATTCCACATGGAAAAGGAAAAAACCGTATATTTGCAGGCAATTGGCAAAAACAACGCTTAATCCCTTAAATAACAAAGAAAAAGAACTATGACAAAAGCAGACCTTGTTAATCAGATCTCAGCAAATACCGGCGTGGATAAGGCTTCTGTTCTCTCTACTATAGAATCTTTTATGTCCATCGTAAAAGATTCGCTGGCTGCTAATGAGAATGTGTATTTACGCGGGTTCGGCAGTTTTATCGTAAAGAAAAGAGCCCAAAAGACTGCCCGGAATATATCGAAGAATACTACTATCATCGTACCCGAGCACAACATCCCAGCCTTTCGTCCCGCAAAGGATTTCTACGACGCTTTGTCTTAAGGGAAAGCCGGTCGGCATCAACCCCCTATTTCCCATCATCCAGAAATTGGGATTAGAGAATCAAACCAAAATATTAACTTACTAAACTTATAGCTATGCCAAGCGGAAAAAAGAAAAAGAGACATAAAATGTCCACACACAAGCGAAAGAAAAGACTAAGAAAGAACAGGCATAAGAGCAAGAAATAGCCAGAAACCGCTTGTGATTCCCTAACGACGGAAGATAAAGAACAAACTCCCCCTGTGAAATCTTGCTGGAGTTTGTTCTTTTCTGTAATGCCCCTCCTGCTCCTCGACCCAAGGAATCCATGGGAAACCGGGAAGCAGCCTCCAAAAGAATCAAGAACTATAAACTGCAACTTTCTTAAACCAGTGTAACAAAGTGACGAGCGAATTAGTCGTAGACGTACAGCCGAAAGAAATATCCATAGCACTCTTGGAAGACAAGAACTTGGTGGAATTTCAAAGCGAAGCACAAAATGCTTCCTTCTCTGTCGGCAACATCTATTCGGCCAAGGTGAAAAAAATCATGCCTGGGCTGAATGCTTGCTTTGTGGATGTCGGCTATGAGAAAGACGCTTTCCTTCATTATTTAGATTTAGGTACTCAATTCCATTCTCTCGAAAAGTTCCTTAAACAAGTCAAACAGGAAAAGAAAAACAAGGCGACCTCTTATACCAAACTACCCGTACTCCCTGATTTGGAGAAAGAGGGAAGCATCAGCAATGAACTGAAAAGCGGGCAAGAAATCATTGTACAAATCATCAAAGAGCCCATCTCCACCAAAGGGCCACGCCTCACTTCTGAGATTTCATTTGCCGGACGCTATTTAGTGCTCATCCCATTCAATGATAAAGTTTCCGTATCCCAAAAAATCAAGTCCAGTGCAGAAAGGGCAAGGCTGAAGCAACTTTTACAAAGCATAAAGCCCAAGAACTTCGGGGTCATCATCCGTACCGTAGCGGAAGGACGCCGCGTGGCAGAACTTGACAACGAATTGAAAATCCTGCTGAAGCACTGGGAAGATGCCGTGGAGAAACTCGTAAAGGCACAAAGCCTCCCGACATTGATTTATGAGGAAACCAGCCGTACGGTTGCTTTGCTCCGCGATTTGTTCAACCCTTCTTTTGAAAGCATTTATATCAACGACAAAACAGTCTTTCAAGAAGTAAAGGATTACGTAACCCTAATAGCGCCCGAACGAACTGAAATCGTCAAGCTCTACAAGGGAAACCTTCCTATCTTCGACAATTTCAACATCACCAAGCAAATCAAATCCTCATTTGGGAAGACCGTTTCATACAAAAACGGGGCTTATCTCATCATTGAGCACACAGAAGCGCTGCATGTCGTAGACGTAAATAGCGGAAACCGGGCAAAGACGAACAACCAAGAGGGCAACGCCTTGGAAGTGAACTTAGGGGCTGCCGACGAACTCGCCCGCCAATTGCGATTACGCGATATGGGAGGAATTATTGTCGTTGACTTCATCGACATGAACGAGCCAGCCAACCGGCAAACCCTCTACGAACGCATGTGTAAGAACATGCAAAACGACCGTGCACGACACAACATCTTACCGTTAAGCAAGTTCGGGTTGATGCAAATCACCCGCCAACGGGTACGTCCGGCCATGGACATCGTGACGACCGAAGACTGCCCTACTTGCCACGGTACGGGAAACATCAAATCTTCTATCCTGTTTACCGACACACTCGAGAGTAAAATCGACTACCTGAGCAACAAACTGAAGGTAAAGAACTTCACCCTTCACATCCACCCCTATCCGTATGCGTACATCAGCCAAGGCATACTTTCCATCAAACGGAAGTGGCAAATGAAATACGGATTCGGAGTCAAAATTATCCCCAACCAGAAATTAGCGTTCCTCGAATACCGCTTCTATGATCCCCAAGGAGAAGAGATTGATATGAAAGAGGCTATCGAGATCAAGTAACGCCACAAAATGGGGAGACCAAGACAAGACAAGGAAAAACGGAAGAACAGATGAGTTTATCTGTTCCTCCGTTTTTCCTTGTACCAGCCCGGCACGTAACATCAAGCCATACGCCCCTTTCCCTCATTTCAAGAACAAGACGTCGCCCACACACGGGACATATTCGTCCGGATCCAAGCCGTTCAGACGGTAAAGGGACTCCAGTTTTATCCCATAGATTTGTGATATCGTGTGCATCGAATCGCCCGACCGCACCGCATGCCGCTCATATTGGGGCGAACGGGTATGCTTCTTGCGCAAATAAATAATATCGCCTTCAGCCAAGGTATAGCCTTTATGTAAATCATTGTATTTGCGCAGCTTCTTTTTACTTATGTTGAATTCGTCGGACAAGTCGTCAAACGAATCTCCCCGCCGGGCTATTACGTAAACCAAGCCATTCGACAAATAAGTTTCATGCGCCGGGCGGGCAACCTTATCCCGTTTCTTCGAAGATTTCCGCTTTTTCGAAGAGTCATAACGGTAAAGTTCATAGGTCTCAATCAGCGTAATCAGCCGGTTGGCATAGGAAGGATCGGTTGCATACCCGGCTTTCTTCAAGCCGTAAGCCCAGCCCTTATAATCGGTTACATCCAACCGGAAGAGCGAGGCATAGCGGGGATTGTCGCGCAAAAAGCGGGAATGATCGACATAAGAGTCCTTAGGACTCCGGTAAGCCCGGAAACATTCATTGGGGGCATCGTCCGTGCGCCGCACCGAACGCCCCTTCCAAGCCCGCCCGCACTTGATGCCGAAATGGTTGTTCGCCGAACGGGCCAATTCACTTTTTCCTGCCCCACTTTCCAAAAGCCCTTGAGCCAACTTGATACTGGCCGGGATATGATACTCTTTCATTTGCGCCACGGCCAAATCCTCATACTTCTTAATATACTGCAAATAAGAAGAGTTTTTACGCTGCCCCCATGCTTGCCCCGGACAAGATAACAATACGGACAGCAACAGTACAGAGCATACCAATAATTTACGAGAAGTAAACATATCTTCCGGTTATTCCTTTTTTGATTGTAAAAGTCCGCAAAAAAAACGAGAATGCCGCATCTTTTCATTTTCTGTTCCTTTTTTTGACACTTCTTGCGACAAATATCACACAAAATCTCTTACCCGTTCTCTCAGGTTTCCCACATTTTCCGCTATATTTGCGTCCGAAAAATAAAAAGAGAGAAATACCATTTGTTCAACTTTTAACCTTTTGAACTATGAATATAGCAACTATTGGAGAAAACGCTGGGATCATCTGGCGTTTGCTGGACAACAACAAGAAATGGGAGTACAACGAACTCAAAACCGCCTCGGGATTGTCCGACAGAGACATAAACGCCGCTATCGGATGGCTTGCACGGGAAAACAAAATCCAGTTCCAGACGGACAACTCAAACGACAAGGAATATCTATATCTGGAGCTGAACCTTTATATCGGTTAAGGCATCTTCCGGGGAAAAGGGCATCTCGTCCACAATCCCCGTCTTGTAGCTTGGCATCCCGAGGACACGGCGTGTCTTTCCACATCCTATAACCCGGCGAAAACAACGGATACCCGTTTGCTTTCGCCGGGTTTCCGTTTTCCTGCACGGCACAAACGCTTTTTCCCTTCTCCCTTATCCCCGGAAAAGGGAGAAAAGCCCCTATATGGCACGGATTTTCCCCTTTTCCCACTATCTTTATCCCCAAAACCTTCTTAAAAGCCCTATTTTATGGAACAACAGTTGCTCGAAATCCCCTATATCGACTATGCCTCGCCCGAAGAGTTGCCCGCCGACGACCGCGAACTCATAGCCCAAGCCATCGAAAGCACCCGGCGGAGCTATTCGCCCTACTCCCACTTTGCCGTAGGGGCAGCTGCCCGCCTGGGGAACGGGCTTATCCTCTGCGGGAGCAACCAAGAAAACGCCGCCTACCCGTCCGGCTTGTGTGCCGAACGCACCGCCCTCTTCTATGCCGGGGCTGCCTATCCCGGCGAACCCGTCACGGCACTGGCCATCGCCGCCCGCAACGGGCAGTCGCTCCTCACGCCCCTGCCCCCCAGCCCCTGCGGGGCATGCCGGCAAGTCATGATGGAGACCTGCCTGCGACAAGGGAAGCCGTTCCGCTGCCTGCTCTACGGGACGCAACGGATACGCCTCATCCCCGACTGCAGGCTGCTACTCCCCTTCGCCTTCACCGCCGAGGCCATGGGCTGAAACCCATAGGGCTTTCCACCAAAACCGGCAGGGCTTTTCGGAAAAAGCCATGCCCCGCCTCAACGGCTTCCCAAGTAGAGGAAGAACATGCCCAGAAGCACGAGCAACAGGTCTACGGCCTTGCCGCGCAAGTTCTTCTCATGGAAGAACAAAGCACCGCACAAGAAACTGACCACCACGCTGCCGCGCCGCACCATGGAAACTACGGAAATCATGGCTCCCTCGCAACTCAACGAGTAAAAATAGGCAAAGTCGGCCATCGAAAGGAACAAGGAAATAAGCGGGATACTCCAGCGCCAGCGGAAAGGAGTGCCCGACTTGCGGCGCGGCCACCACAGGCACAGGAGGACAAACGACATCTCTGCCAGCTGATAGAGGTTGTACCACGACTGGACAAACAAGGGCTTCAGTCCCAGATGCCCCATGAGGAACTTGTCATACAGCCCGCTCACCGCCCCCAACGCGGCCGCCAAAACCAAAAAAAGCACCCAGCGGTCGTGGCGGAAGTCAATGCCTTCGCGTTTTCCCGAACGGCTCAACAGGAAAAAAGACAAGACGGCAAACGCGACACCCACCCACTGGTAGCCGTTCAAACGCTCGGAGAAGACAAGCAAAGCACCCACAAGCACCATCACCGGCCTCGTGGCATTGACCGGGCCGACTATCGTGAGCGGCAAATGCTTCATGGCAAAATAGCCGAAAATCCAAGAAGAAAGCACGATAAGCGACTTCAGGAACACATACCAATGCGCCGCGCCGCCCGGCGAACCGGCATAGTAGGCACTGCCTGCATCAAGCCCACCCGAAAGGGAAAGCACAATGAAGGGCGAAAAAAGCAAGCTGGAAAAAAGCGTGTTCAGCGTCAAAACCGGGATAACGGCATTCTCCCTCAACGATTGTTTCTTACATACATCGTAAAAGCCCAGCAATACAGCCGAGCAAAATGCCAACATGAGCCACATAATACTTCAGTCTTTACATAAACGACAGGGGCAAAGCCCTACCTCATCGTGTCTTTTCCGGTGCAGAGGTACGACATCCTCCACAACCACGGCAGCATCCGGCGGCTTAATCACGGCGAACCCCGCATCCCTGCCCGCCTTCCTCCGGCAACAAACGGAAGCGGAGGACACGGCGCGTGGAAGCCGTCAGGCAAAAAGGACGGGCAGGACGCAACCCCACCACCCATGCGATCCGTTCGCCATCGAGCAAAAGTGGCTGGAGGGCTTTACGCCGCCGGTCGAACTTGCGGTCGGTCAGGAAATCGCTCACAAGTTTCGACCCCCTCATCCCGAAAGGAAGGAAACGGTCGCCCTCGCAAGGCGTACGCAAGAGCAGCTTCCCGTTGCCACGGAATGCGTCGGCATCGGCACAAAAGACCGTCGCCTCGCGGGGAATCGCGAAGCCTTGGGCCGGTATCGGGAAACTATCCCATTCGAGGCGCAGGCCAAGGCCAAAGGGACGCAGGGAGAGGCTTCCGGGGCGGGTGCAGTCGGCTTGCAGGGAAACGGGCTCCACCGTACGGGGGAAAAGCAAGAACGCGTCGCGGTCGCGCAACAATTCCCAACGCTCCGAGTAGACACGCACGCCGGAATGCCCGGCACGCAGGAGAGCCTCCTCCTGCGCCGCGGTAAAGCCGTAAGGAGCAACCAGCTCGTGGAAAAGCGCTTCGGGCGAAGGAAAACCACGAAGTGCGGAAAAAGGGATGCGCCGCCCGTCAAATGCCGTGGTGCGTGCGGCGTCGATTGCCGCGCGGTAGACGGCCTCGGCCTCGGCCAGACGCCCGGCCGTGGCAGCCAGCGTATCGCAGACCGAAGGGTTTATTCCCGCCATAAGCGGGAGCAAGCGTAAGCGCACCTCGTTTCGTCGGCAGTCGGGCTGCAAATTGGTGGAATCAGTCACGTAGCCTTGTCCCAAAGCCTTCAAGTACAACTCAATGTCACCCCTGCCCAAGGGCAAAAGCGGGCGCACGACCTGTCCGTTGCGTGGGCGAATGCCACACAGCCCCCGCAACCCGCTGCCACGGAGCAAGTTGAGCAAAAGGGTCTCGGCGGAATCTTCCTTGTGGTGCGCCACGGCAATGCAATCGGCAGAACGCTCTGCACGCAAGCGGCCGAACCACTCGTAACGTAAACGCCGTGCAGCCATCTCAATCGATTCCCCCGTCCGGGCAACTTCCGCCCGCGTGTCGAACGAAGCGACATGAAGCCTTACACCCCAGGCAGCGCACAAGTCACGCACGAAGCGTTCATCGCGGTCGCTTTCCGCTCCACGCAAATGGAAATTGCAGTGTGCCGCTTCGATGCGGAAGCCCAGCCGGAGCAACATGCGGAACAGGCATACACTGTCAGCCCCGCCGCTCAAAGCCACAAGCCACAAGCCCACGGGCGGGAAAGAACCGCCCCCGTCCTCCTCTACCCCGAAGGTGTTTGGCGTAAGGCAACGCCGTAAAATGAAATCGCGCACGATCGACTCGACGCGGCGGCGGTGCTTCTTCAACGGGTTCTGTTCCTCCATATCCCCTCCCATCCTTACCGGCCCGTATCCGCGCCAGGCGTTAGCAAACGAATCCCACTGAGCGTGCGGCCCGTCTGCATGCCCTCCCGGCGCACGGAATAGAAGCGCTCGTCGGCATAGGAGCAGAGCGGGCAGCGAAATATCTGCCTTTCGGGCACACCGGCACGGCACAAATCGGAAACGACTGCCTCTTGCAACGAAATATGCCAACGGAAATAAACGGTTCCCTGCCGTTCAATCCGCGTGCAATGCAGGGCTACCTGCCCCATCGGGAAACCCGCTACGCGGAAAGCCTCATAGACCTCATCGCCCACCACGAAGAAACGGCTGGAGATGCAAGGTCCGAAAGCCACCGACACCGAAGCCGGGTCGGTCCGATAGTAGCGGTTCATGGCAGCAAGCACCTCCGTTGCGATATGGGCCACCGTCCCCCTCCACCCGCTGTGTGCCATGCCGATGGCGCGATGGACAGGGTCGTAAAGGAAAACCGGCAAGCAATCGGCTGTCGTCACGCAAAGGAAACAGTCGGGAATATCCGTCACCAACGCATCGACCCCCTCCAAATTCGCACGCTGGCGCGCCGCGCTCCAACCCATGAAATAAGAATCTACGCAAAAGACCCGGGTCTTGTGGACTTGGTGAGGGATGATAATGCGGGAAAGCGGCATCCCCAAACGGTCGGACAAAAGCATGAGGTTCAGGTTCGCATCCGGGTCCAAGACAAAAGGGGAGCAGTTGAAGGAAGTAAAAGGAGCCGAGCTAAACCCGCCGAAGCGGGTGGTTACGAAAGTCTCCACGCCCGCCACCCCGGACAAGGGCGGAACAGGCACAAAGGAGGATCGCGCGGTATGGTTCATGGCTCAACTTTTGTCAGACGGCACAAAGAGGCATCCTTTCTCAAGTACGGCCTGTGGGTGATTCCCCGTCCCATCCTTCCTCCCAGCCGGCATCGTCTTCTTCCTCATCCCCGTCCACATATTCAAAGTCGAAGTCCTCGTCTTCGCCCTCCAAGGCTAACTCTTGGGGTAGGGAAGCAGCCGGTTTGGGCCGATGGACGAGGCGGTCGATATGTCCTCCGGCTGGGGCAACCTCCAATTTGTTTTCCTCTTTTACCAGTTCGTGCCAAAGCAAGTCTTTCAACTCCTGTAGATGGTATTGGGCCACGGAGGATATAAAGAGATGAGGTACAGGCGGCAGGGTTTCTTCGATAGCTTCCATGAGCTCTTCGTCGAGCATGTCGCTCTTCGTGATGGCCAAGATGCGTTGCTTATTCAACATGTCCGGATTGAAATTCTCCAGTTCCTTCAGCAAAACGGCATACTCTTTGGCTATATCGTCGCTGTCCGCCGAAACCATGAAGAGCAAGACCGAGTTGCGCTCGATGTGCCTCAAGAAACGAAGCCCCAACCCTTTCCCCTCGCTCGCCCCCTCGATTATGCCGGGAATGTCGGCCATCACGAAGGACTTCCCGTCGCGATAGGAGACGATGCCGAGATTGGGTTCCATAGTGGTAAAGGGATAATCGGCGATCTTGGGGCGCGCGGCCGAAAGCGTGGAGAGCAACGTGGACTTCCCCGCATTGGGGAAGCCGACCAAGCCGACATCTGCCAAGAGCTTCAGCTCCAAAATGACGACCATCTCCTGCATCGGCTCGCCAGGCTGGGCAAAACGGGGCGCCTGCCGCGTGGCAGTCCGGAAATGCCAGTTGCCCAACCCCCCGCGGCCGCCGCGCAGGAGGACGACTTCCTGCCCATGCCCCGTCACATCGCAGATATACTCCCCCGTCTCCGCATTGTAGACTACCGTACCGCACGGCACTTCGATTACCTTGTCCTCACCGTCCTTCCCAAAACTGCGGCCCCGCCCGCCATTTCCCCCATGCGTGGCAAAGGCATGGCGGGCATAGCGCAAATGGAGCAAAGTCCAATAGTTCCGGTTTCCGCGCAGGATGACATGGCCACCCCGCCCGCCGTCGCCGCCATCCGGGCCTCCATTGGGGACGAACTTCTCGCGGCGCATGTGGGCAGAGCCGCGGCCTCCCTTGCCGGAGCGGCAATAGATTTTCACGTAATCGACAAAGTTTGATTCGGGCATTGGCTATCGACTTTTACAAAAAAGGGGAAAGGGTTATGCTAAAAAGTGCCGTATGAAACCGGGAAAAGATGCCTGCCTCCCCGCCCTTCCACCCGGGGAGGCAAGACGATCGGGGAAAAGAGGCGGTCAGGCTTCCTCAATGGCCTTGCAAATATCCGCAAAGATGCGCTCCAATTCCCCAAAGCCGTTGATGTGGCGATAGGAGCCCTCCTCCTTATAATAGTCCTTCAGCGGAGCGGTTTGCTCATGGTAGACCACGAGGCGCCTCTTGATGGTTTCCTCGTTATCGTCCGCACGGCCACTGGTTTGCCCCCGCTTGATCAGGCGGTCCATCAGTTCTTCCTCGGGAACTTCCAAGTCGAGCATCACGCTCACTTCCTGGTCCCGCTCCTGGAGCATCCGCTTCAACGCCTCGGCTTGGGGGATTGTACGGGGGAAACCGTCGAAAATGACACCCTTGCTCTCCGCCCCGAAGCTGTCGAGCACGGAAGCCAAGATTTCCACCATCAACTCGTCGGGGATAAGCTGCCCTTGGTCGATATATTGCTTGGCAGTCTGACCCAGCTCCGTGCCATTCTTTATTTCGGCACGCAGCACATCGCCGGTGGAGATGTGGTTCAACTGGTATTTTTCCACGATTTTCTCGCTTTGGGTGCCCTTCCCGGAGCCGGGAGCACCGAAGATTACGATGTTCAACATAAGTAGGTTTCTTATTTTAGTTCGTTTTGAATAAGCGTATAAATGCCGGGCAAGTTCCGCCCGTATCCTTCGTAGTCCAAACCATAGCCTACGATAAAGTCATTCGGGATGCGGAAAAGCGCGTAGTCAATCGGCAAAGAAGCGGCTTTCAGGTTGTCCGGCTTCAGAAAAAGCACGGCGACATGCACCTCCGAAGGGCGGTATTCCTGCAAAAGCCCCAGCAAACGGGACATTGTAAGCCCCGAATCGATGATATCCTCCACCACGACCACGCAACGCCCCTCAATCTTTTCCGAAAGGCCAATCAACTCCCGTACCATGCCCGTGGAAGAAGTCCCCTCATAAGAGGCCATTTTCACAAAAGAGACCTGGGCGGGGAAGTCGAGGCTACGCAACAAATCGGCAACAAAGACGAACGAACCATTCAGAACGCCCAAGAACAACGGGTCTTTCTCCCGCAAATCACGGCTGATGCGCCCGGCCATGTCTTGGACGCGCCGTGCGATGGCTTCGGGTGTGAAGGTCAAACCAAACGTTTTACCAAGGATTTGTACCGTCTTGTGCATAACTTTCCTGAAAACTGTGCCGGGCCGCTGCCCGAGGTCACTCCATCCCGTCCTGCCAAACTTTCAGCAGTGAGCCGTCCTGGGGGTTGAACAATACATGGAATGTGCTCTTCTTGTCGAACAACTCGTTCAGCAGTACATCCGTGTTCCCCATCTGCGCTATCTTATACTCGGCCACGAACAAGTCGCTTTGCGGCGTATAGACCGCGAAATCGACACGCTCCGGGACATTATAGACAACGCCCGCCATCAGCTGCGACTCACCCTTCCGGGCCCGCTTCTCGGCCTCCTTCATCATCTTGTCCACGCGCTTCTGTTCCTCTTCCGTGCGCGGGGTCTTGTCCGGCACGGTGCGCTGGCTCGTCAGGCTATAGTAAACCGGCTCTCCAGCCAGGTTGTCGGCATCGACAACCCCCAGTTTCTTGGAAAAACGGAACAACACGGCTTCCTCGACTTCCGCATCCGGCTCCACCACGAAGGTGAATTGCTTCACATCTTCCTCTGTGGTCCCACAAAAAACGGAAGACAAGGCCGCTTCCTGCTCGTTCATCTGCTTCAACACGATCTGCATGGAAGCCCCGTCTTGGGGCATGTTTTCCAGTTCGCCCCGGGTCAGGTCATTGCGCCGCTCGCGGATTTGATAGATTTCATCGGCAATGAGGCGCGCCGTGGCCATGGCCGAGGCCGCCCGTATGATGTCCTTCGTATAATATTCCTCCGGGGAGGGCTTCTTCTGGGGCACTACCTCTACCGGCTGGGGGGCTTGGGGAGGCGTATAGTCTTGCCGGTCGTTGATGGCCAGCAACATGCCCTCGGGCGAAAGCTGGGCGCGGGAGGTGATGCTCTTCCCCGTGAGTTGGACGAAAAAAACCTTCCGCGGGTCGGGCACGGCCGCGCAATATGCTTCCACTTTTTGCAGCTCCCACTGTACCGAGGCCTCGGGCTGAACGTCGGGGAGGCGCAGGTATTCTTCTGCGTAGCGGCAATACTGCCCCGGGGTGTACGTCTTCTTCACTGCCGTCACCGTCACCATGATCCGGTTCCGGGGCAACATATAGGTAATACCCCCGGTCTGCGCCTTGTCGCTCCCGTAGGCGGAGACTTCCGTCTGCGCCGGAAGGAGGCAGGAGCACAGCAGGGCAGAAAAAAACAAGATATGCTTCATTTCGATTCGGTTTTCCGCTTTTCTTGGCAAATGTAAGGCTTTTCCCCGTAAATGCAGAGTTTTTTGCCCAAGAAATGCAGCACTTGCATAAAAAAGCCCCGGCACTTCCCGCATCAAGTGCCGGGGTTCTCCCGCCATCCCGCGCCCGGGGGAGGGGGAAGGCGGCGGGCTACTTTTCGAGTTGCTCCCAAGCCTTGGGAAGCGCCCGCACTATGTCGCTGGCCGTCATGCCCCGCATTCCTACCTCGCGCGCCGCGACATCGCCGGCCATCCCGTGCAGGTAAACGCCCAAGATGGTGGCCTGGCGCGGCGCGTAGCCCTGCGCCAGGAGCGAAAGGAGGACGCCGGTCAAGACGTCGCCGCTTCCGGCAGTGGCCATTCCCGGGTTGCCGGTCGTGTTGAAGTAAACGGACTTGTCGGGGAATACCGAAGCCGTATAGGCACTTTTCAAAACGATTATCAGGTTGGCCGCCTGGGCCAGCTCGCGCGCCATTTGCAGCCGTTCATAAGCGTTCTGGCAATCCCCCAGGATACGCTCCAGCTCCTTCGGGTGCGGCGTAATAATCGTATTCTGGGGCAGCTTCCTCAACAAGGGGAGACGCTTGGCGATGATGTTGAGCGCGTCGGCATCGAGCACCAAAGACTTCCGCCCGAGCCCGTCCAAAAGGGCGGAGAAAGCCGCCACCGCCTCGTCCGAAGTGCCCAATCCCGGCCCGACGGCCAAGGCATTATAGCCCTCCACTTTCGGCGCACGGCTGAAGACGCACTCTGAAGGGTCGATGGAGAGCACAGCCTCCGGACGCCCTATTTGCAAGACCGGCACGTTCACCGCCGGGGTGTGGACAGTGAGCTTCCCGATACCCGAATGCAATGCCCCCCCGGCAGCCAGCAAGGCGGCACCGCCCATCCCATAGCTGCCAGCAATAAGCAGGCCGTGGCCCTGCACCCCCTTATGCGCGAACTTCGACAAAGGGCGGACGAATGCCTTCACATCGTCATGCTCTACACGGAAATATGACGTGTCGAGAATGCGAATGGCCTCGGGACTCAACTTAATGTCCAAAATTTGCCAGTCCCCCAAGTAAACGGCCGTTTCCGGAAAGAAGAAGCATAGTTTCGGGTGCTGGAAAGTAAATGTGTAAGAAGCCCGCACGATATGTTCTGGGTCGTTGTCCGTGTTGTCTTCCGCCATCAGCCCCGAAGGCAAATCGATGGAAGCAATGGTGGCGCCCGACTGGTTCAGAAACTTCACAATCGACGCAAAGGCGCCTTCCAACGGGCGGGACAAACCCGTCCCGAACAGGCCATCAACGACCAGCATGCCTTGGCTTATGTAAGGGAAATCGAACCGTACTCCCCGCGTCACTTCAACAAACTGGCGCTTCGACGTACGGCTCCGCAGGAATTCGCGGTTCGTTTCGCAGGACGGGCTCAAACGGTCGTACGGATTAAAGAGGTATGTACAAACCGAGGCATAGCCCGCGTCCTGCAACAGGCGGGCGACCGCCAAGGCATCCCCCCCGTTATTGCCCGGCCCCGCAAATACATGCACCGGAACCTCCTTCGGGAATCGCTCCTTGATAGCATGGACGAAAGCGGAGGCAGCCCGCTCCATCAAGTCTACCTCGGATATCGGCTCGTTCTGAATCGTGTATCGATCAATTTCCCTTATCTGCTCGGCTTCAAAAATCTTCATTTCATCAAATATTTATAATTGGGCGGTTTTTTCCGCGCAAAGGTAACATTTCTGTTGGATATTCAGAGAAATGAACGTAATTTTGCCGCTAATTCAACAAAAAGGATAACAAAAATGAGCAAACATCAAGGACATCCCAAGGGTTTATACCTACTCTTTGCAACCGAAATGTGGGAACGATTCAGCTACTACGGAATGCGTGCGCTATTCGTCCTCTATATGACAAAAGCATTGCTATTAAGTGACAAAGAAGCCGCAAGCATTTACGGAAGTTATACAGGTTTAGTGTACCTTACCCCTTTGCTGGGGGGATATATCGCTGACCGTTACTGGGGAAACCGTCGCTCCATTACGACCGGCAGCTTACTTATGGCGACAGGACAGTTCCTCATGTTCTTTAGCGCCTTGTGCTTCGACTCCACGCTCTTCGCTGACGTTTTCGGCGAACGGGGCTTCGCCAAATGGCTCATGTTCTGCGGACTCGGATTACTGATTCTGGGAAATGGCTTTTTCAAGCCGAATATCTCCACGATGGTGGGCGATTTGTACGCTCCCACCGACAAGCGTAAGGACTCGGCCTTCACCATTTTTTATATGGGCATCAACCTAGGTGCCACGATCGCCCCCCTTTGGTGCGGATTCGTGGGGGACACGGACAATCCCGCCGACTTCAAGTGGGGATTCCTATCTGCCGCAATCGGGATGCTGATAGGCTTGACCGTGTTTAAGTCATTGGGGAACAAATACCTCCACACTCCCGAAGGGAAACAAATCGGCCTCAAACCGGAAACCAGCAAGGCACGCAACGATCAACCCGCCGCAACCGGCCAAGAAAATCCGGAAGCGAATCCAGCCCATACGAAGGCGCGCGTGGCCGGCATAAGCATAGGAGCCATCGTCTTGTTCCTGCTTTTTTCCATTAACTATTCCTCATTCGGTGATGCCGGGATAGGACTTTTCGAAAATACAGACTGGATTGGTTCGCTTATCTACACCACTTGCATCATCATTCCGATATTCATTGCCTCCGACAAGTCCTTGACCAAATTGGAACGCTCCCGCATCTACGTCATCTACATCGTGGCTTTTTTCGTCATCTTCTTCTGGGCCGCCTTCGAACAGGCAGGGAGTTCACTCACCCTCTTTGCCGACCGCAACATAGACCGCCACATCTTCGGGTGGGAAATGCCCGCCTCCTACTTCCAAAGCGTGAACGCGATTTTCGTTGTCCTCTTCGCCCCCATCATGGCCTCCATCTGGTCTTTCCTGAACAAGCATAAGAAAGAGCCGGCCTCGCCTATGAAGCAATCCATAGGCTTGCTCCTCCTGGCATTGGGATACTTGCTAATATCTTTCGGCGTACAAGGCGTCGACTCCAGCACAAAGGTCTGTATGCTCTGGCTCATAGGGCTCTATTTCCTGCACACCATCGGCGAGCTCTGCCTGTCGCCGATCGGATTGTCCCTCGTCAGCAAATTAGCGCCCGCCCGCTTTGCCTCGTTACTGATGGGCGTATGGCTCATGAGTACGGCCGCCAGCAACAAACTTGCCGGGCTCTTGGCCGGTCTCCTGCCCGTAGCCCCCGACGGGAGCACCGTCGTCAAGCATTTCTTAGGCTACGAAATAGCCAACCTCCACGACTTCTTCCTCCTGTTCTGCTGCATGAGCGCCATTGCTGGCGTATTGATGCTCTGCTGCGTGAAAAAGATGGTCACAATGATGCACGGAGTCCGGTAACGAATCCATCGTAGGGAAGCGCCTTGCCCCCGACGGGCCGGGCGCTCCCCTACGGCAGATTCCGCCACTCCACACATCCCCCTTACAACAACCCCGCCAGCTACCCCCATCATCCCCATGAAAAACCTACGCCTTTTCTTTTTTGCGCTGGCACTTTCGGCAATAAGCGCCGCCACGAACGCGCAAAAGACGCAGCCCTGCGAAACACGTTGCGAACAACAAGCCAGCCCTGCCCACATAGCAACCGGGCGACCGGCCTTCTCTTGGCAGTTAAAAGCCAGTTCCCGCGGCGTCATGCAAAAAGCCTACCGCATCATAGTGGCTGATACCCCCACGGCCCTAAGCAAGGAAGAAGGGCTTTTGTGGGATTCCGGGAAGCGCGAAACGGAAGAATCGCTCCACATTCCCTACGAAGGACAATCCCTCCGGCCCTTCCAAAGCTATTATTGGAAGGTAAAAGTCTGGGGCAACCTCGGCCACGAGCCGCAATGGAGCGAAATGCAGCAATTCCAAACCGGGCCGCTCGAGGACGCCGACTGGCATCCCGCGCGCTGGATCGCAATGGACACGATAAGCCCGCAGCACCTCATCTTCCCCAGATACCAAGCGCCAGAAACTCCACACTCCCAAGAATTCATAGAACCGCGGATGCCCCAATTCAGGAAAGAGTTCCGTGTAGACAAGAAAATACGCGCCGCGCACGCCTACGTGTCGGGCTTGGGGCACTTCGAACTCTGCATAAACGGGGAAAAGGCCAGCGATCATTTCTTAGACCCTGCCTGGAGTCGCTACGACCGCAAGTCCTTATACGTGACATACGACATAACCCACCTGATACACAAAGGGGAAAACGTGGTTACCGTGCGCCTGGGCAACGGATTCCTACACATTCCCCGTACAAACGACCGCTACCACAAGCTCATCAGCACCTTCTCTGCGCCCAAGATGATAGGCAAAATACGAATCGACTATGCCGACGGGAGCACAAGCGAACTCTGCACGGACAAAAGCTGGAAGGTTTCGCACAGCCCCCTCACCTTCTCCAGCATCTATGGCGGGGAAGACTACGACGCGACCTTGGAGCCGGAAGGATGGGAAAAAGCGGGATTCGACGACTCCGGCTGGGCAAACGCCACGGAACTCCCCGGCAACGGGAAACTCGCCCCGCAGGAATCGCTCCCGTTGAAGGCCAGGGAACGCTTCGGGGCAATCCGCATCTATGAACCCAAGCCGGGCATTTTCATCTACGATTTCGGGCAAAATGCCTCCGGCATCATACAATTAACGGCCAGGGGCAGCCGGGGAGCAAAAATCACCCTGCGCCCAGCCGAATACTTGACGGCGGACAGCTTGGCCGACCAACGCAGCAGCGGGCAACCCTACCTGTTCTCCTACACCCTCGCAGGAGGGAAGAGCGAAACATGGACGCCTTCGTTCACCTACTACGGCTTCCGCTACGTGCAAGTAGAAAACGCCGTACCTGCCGGGCACGAGGCTTCGCCCGGATTGCCCGTGATCGAAGACCTGCAAATGCTGCACACCTCCAACAGCGCCGAGGCCGTCGGCACATTCGACTGCTCCGACAGCCTGTTCAATGCCATCTATTCCCTCATCGACTGGTCTATCAAAAGCAACCTGAGCCACGTCATCACCGACTGCCCGCACAGGGAAAAATTAGGATGGCTTGAGGTTCCCCACCTGATGAGCCGTTCCTTGTCGTATTGCTACGACATGCAACAGTTGTTCCACAAGATCATCGACGACATGCAGGACTCCCAACTGCCCAATGGGCTCATACCAAGCACCGCGCCCGAGTACACGGCCTTCGGCGAGGACTTCCGCGATTCTCCCGAGTGGGGCAGCGCCGGGATCATACTGCCGTGGTTCCTCTACGAATGGTATGGGGACAAGAGCGCCCTCGAGGAACATTTCGACATGATGGCACGCTACACCGACTACTTGGCGGGACGCGCCGAGGGAAACATCTTATACCACGGACTGGGCGACTGGTATGACATAGGGCCCGCACATCCCGGTTACAGCCAACTCACCTCGCGCGGACTGACGCCAACCGCCATCTACTACCACGACTTGCGCATCATGGCCCAAGCCGCACAGCTGCTCGGGAAAGATAGCCTGTCCCAACTCTACGGGCAGCGGGCAGCCGAAGTCAAAAGAGCCTTCAACCAAAAATTCTTCAACCCGGAAAAAGGATATTACGACCAAGGCAGCCAAACGGCAAACGCCATGGCCCTCTGCCTGGGGCTGGCCGAAGAAAAAGACCGCGACGGCTGCCTCCAGCAACTCGTCGCCGACATACGCCTGCACGGGAACAGCATGACATCTGGCGACATCGGCTTCAACTTCCTCATACAAGCCCTCTCCGACAACGGATGCGCGGAAGTCCTGTACGAGATGAACAAGCAGACCGACAAGCCCGGCTACGGCTACCAAATCAAACAGGGTGCCACTTCGCTCACCGAGTCATGGGCAGCCCTGAAAACCGCCTCCCACAACCACTGCATGCTTGGCCACCTGATAGGGTGGTTCTACCAAGGCTTAGGCGGCATACGCCCTGCCCCCGGGGGCAAGGCATTCAAAGAATTCACCTTATGCCCCGAACCCGTGGGCGACATGCGCCATGCCTCGGCCACGTTCCGTTCACCCTACGGCCTCATCGGAAGCCGGTGGGAGATAACCGGGGAGCAACGCTTCGTCTACCGGGTCACGGTGCCGCCCAACACGCAAGCAACCGTCTGCCTCCCGGCCAGCAATCCCGACGACGTGGAGGAAAGCGGGAAGCCCATAGCCGGGCACGGCGAAATACGCTATGCCGGAAAGGCCGGCGATCGTTGCACCTACATTATAGGGTCGGGGGAATACGAGTTTTCCTGCCCTTGGCTTGGCCGCACCGGCAACTGACACGGCGCACTTGGAAAACCCCTGCGGCACTTTTCTCCAAAAGTGCCGCAGGAAATCTGAAAAAACACTGCCCCTTTCCACATCCCATAAAGCCCTTTCCACCCGCCCCGGCAGGGAAAATTCACGAAAACAGGCGCTTTTTCATGGAACAAAAACTTGTTCCCATGCTTTTTCGTTATATTTACGGGCATAAATGGACAAGACTTCATACTAACACAGGGCTATGAAAAACGAACCATCCTCCCTCCTCCCAGACCGCTTGGAGGCACTATGCGGAGTCCAGGCACGCGACTGCTACCAGTGCGGCAAGTGCACCGCAGGCTGCCCGATGGCCGCCGAAATGGATTTCCCGCCGTCGCTCCTCATGCGCCTGCTCCAGACCGGCACGGATGCTGCCTACCGGAAGGTACTCTCGAGCCGCGCCATTTGGTTTTGCGTGGGCTGCGAGCAATGCATCGGGCGCTGCCCAAAGGAAGTGGACATCCCCGTACTCATGGACTGCCTGCGCGTCGAAGCCCGTAAAGCCGGCCGCATCCCGAAAGAGGCTTCCGACATCGTCGCTTTCCACAAGTCGTTCCTTGGAAGCGTGCGGCGCAATGGCCGCTTGGGCGAGCTCGACCTCGTCGCGGAATACAAGTTGCGTTCCCGCCACCTGCTGCAAGACATGGCAGTAGCGCCCGCCATGCTGGCCAAAGGCAAGCTCGGGATGCTCCCCCCGCGGGCCAAAGGGAAAAAGGCCGTGCAAGAAATATTCGCCCGCACACAAGGCAAGCCCGCCAAGGCCGAATAAAGCGCCACCATAACTCCAAGAGGAAGAATCATGAAAGAAATAGGTTTCTATCCGGGATGCTCCTTGGAAGGCACATCCCGCGAGTACAACGAATCGGTCCTGGCCTTGGCGCGCCACTTCTCCCTTCCGCTCAAAGAGATAGACGGCTGGAACTGCTGCGGGGCGAGTTCCGCACACGCCATGGACCGCCAGCTCTCGCTGGCCTTGCCCGCCCGTATCTTGGCATTGGCCGAGGCGCAGGGCATGGAGGAAATAGTCGTTCCCTGCGCCGCCTGCTTCGGGCGGCTGGCCACGACGCAACACACCTTAGCCCACAACGAGGAACTACGCAAACAGATTTGCGACACGATACGGATGCCCTATGGGGGGAAACTGAAGATACGCAATGTCTTGCAGTGGGCCGACCAATACATCAAGCCGCTCCTCGGGCAAGACATCCCCCACCCGGTACGGAAGAAAGTGGCCTGCTACTACGGCTGCCTCTTGGTACGCCCGCACAAGATCCTCCAATTCGACCGCGTGGAAGACCCGCAGTCGATGGACGAACTGGCTAAGCTCTGCGGGGCGGAATCCTTAGACTGGGCATTCAAGACAGAATGCTGCGGCGCGGGACTTTCCATCGCCCGCACCCGGTCGGTAGGACGCCTCTCGGGCGATATCCTTGCCGATGCCGCCCAGCGCGGGGCGGAGGCGGTTGTCGTGGCCTGCCCCATGTGCCATTCCAACCTGGACATGCGCCGGCCGGCGGCCAACCGCTACCTTGGGCAAGACATAGGCATCCCCGTGCTCTTCATCACCCAGCTCATAGGCCTTTCCGCGGGCATCCCCCGGGAAGAACTGGGGCTTGACCGCCATTTTGTACCCGTCCCCAAATGGTAACTTCCAACGGGCCCGCCCCAAAAGGGCACACCTGTTTTTCCAATAATCCACCATCCTCTTAAAAAGAAATCAACCCATGTCTAAAATAGGAGTATTCATTTGCCATTGCGGCGAAAACATAAGCGCTACGGTCGATTGCGGGCGCGTGGCCCAAGCTGCGGGCGAGATGGACGGAGTAGCCTATGCGGTAGACTATAAATATATGTGTTCCGAACCCGGGCAACAACTCATCAAGCAAGCCGTCCAAGAACACCATCTGGACGGCGTCGTGGTAGGTTCCTGTTCCCCCCGCATGCACGAGCCGACATTCCGGCGCGCCTGTGCCGAAGCTGGGCTGAATCCCTACCTGTGCGAGATAGCCAACCTGAGGGAACACTGCTCATGGGTACATGAAAAGGGCGAAGCGACAACCCAAAAGGCCATCGAAATCGTGCAAGGCCTCGTAGAAAAAGTGAAACGCAACCAGCCGCTCACCTCAATCAAAGTACCGATTACGAAAAAGGCACTCGTCATTGGCGGGGGAATTGCGGGCATCCAAGCCAGCCTCGACATTGCGAACTGCGGGCAGCAAGTAATCCTTATCGAAAAAGAGCCTTCCATCGGCGGGCACATGGCCCAACTCTCCGAGACTTTCCCCACCCTCGATTGTTCCCAGTGTATCCTCACGCCGAGAATGGTGGAAGTCGCCCAGCATCCCAACATTACGCTCCATACTTATGCCGAACTGGAAAACCTCGAAGGGTTCATCGGCAATTTCAAAGCCACCATACGCCTGAAGGCAAAAAGCGTAGACGAAAAGAAATGCACGGGCTGCGGGCTCTGCACTACCAAATGCCCCAACAAGAAAATCCCCGGTGAGTTCAATGAAGGGCTGGGCAACCGCACGGCAATCTACGTGCCCTTCCCGCAAGCCGTACCGAACAAGCCCGTAATCGACAAGGCGCATTGCAACTATTACCAAAAAGGGAAATGCCGCGCCTGCGAAAAGTTCTGCCCTACGGGAGCCATCACTTTCGGCCAAGAAGACCGCTTCATCACCGAAGACGTGGGCGCAATCGTCGTCACGACCGGCTTCCGCGTGCTACCCACGGCCTTCTTCCCGGAATATGGCTATGGGAAATTCAAGGATGTCATTACCGGAATCCAGTTCGAGCGTTTGGCCTCGGCCTCCGGACCCACAATGGGGGAAATACGCCGCCCCTCGGATGGAGCCGTCCCCAAGAAAGTCGTTTTCATAGCATGCTGCGGGTCGCGTGACCCGGCCAAGGGGATTCCCTACTGCTCGAAGATATGTTGCATGTACACCGCCAAGCACGCCATGTTGTACCAACACAAGGTACACGACGGGGAATCCACCGTATTTTACATGGACATACGGGCCGGGGGGAAGAACTACGAAGAATTTGTCCGCCGGGCCATCGAGGAAGACAAGGTCAACTACGTGCGAGGCCGCGTAGCAAGGGTATATGAAAAGAACGGGAAACTCGTCGTAAAGGGCGTAGACACGCTGCTGGGCGCGCAACCGGTGGAGATAGAAGCCGACTTAGTCGTATTGGCCACGGCCGGAGTGTCCAACCCCGGTGCAGAAGAACTGGCACAGAAACTCCACATTTCCTATGACCCGTACAAGTTCTTCGCCGAGGCGCACCCCAAACTGCGCCCCGTCGAGACCAATACGGCAGGCATCTACCTGGCGGGAGCCTGCCAAGCCCCCAAGGACATACCGGAGACTGTGGCCACGGCCTCCGGGGCGGCGGCCAAGGTGGTCTCCCTCTTGTCGCAAGACAACCTGGTGCGCGAACCGCTCATTGCAGTGGTCAACCGTTGCGCGCCCCCCGTCTACAGCACATGCGTGGGCTGCTTCATGTGCCAGACCGCCTGCCCCTATCAGGCCATCGAGCGCGAAGAAATCAAAGACCGGCAAGGAAACGTCGTCAAGACCGTGGCAAAAATCAACCCCGGCCTGTGCCAAGGATGCGGGACCTGCGTCTCTTTCTGCCGCTCCAAGTCCATCGACATCCAAGGATACTCCAACGAACAGATGTATGCCGAGGTAACGGCATTGTTGAACCACGAATAAAAACGAAAAAGGAATACTGACTTATGGACGAAAATAAGAGCGCATTCGAACCGCGCATCATCGCCTTTGTCTGCAATTGGTGCACCTATGCCGGGGCAGACCTCACGGGGACGAGCCGGATGAAGTATGCGACCAACGTGGAAATCGTGCGCTTTCCATGTACCGGCCGCATCGACTTCATGCTCCTGCTCAAAGCCTTCGCCGGGGGGGCTGACGGAATCATCGTATCCGGCTGCCACCCCAACGACTGCCACTATACTTCAGGCAACTTCCACGCCCGCCGGAGGTGGATCGTATTCCGCGGCCTGCTCGACTTCTTGGGCATCGACATACGGCGCATCAAATACTTCTGGGTATCGGCCGCCGAAGGTGCCAAATGGGCCGAAGTGGTAAACGAGACGGTAGCCCAGATACGCGAATTAGGCCCTTATGACGAATACAAGAGAGTCGCGAACTACATTGAAGAAACGGAGGCCGCACAATGAACAACCAGTGGACAAAAGACATCGCCGCCCTACTTTCCGGAGGGACGGCCAGCATGGTCATCGGCTACCGGGAGGGGAGCAACCCGCGGAAAACGCGCCCCTTCTTCTGCACGGACGCCAAGGAGGCCGGGCAACTCGTGCTGGACGAGCGGTGTACGAACAACATTTCCGTCTATTTGACGAAAAAGGAACTCCTGAAAGAGGGGCGGATCGGCGTGACGGCCACGCCCCAAGTGCTGAAAAGCGTGCTCCAACTGATGCAAGAAAACCAGATCGACCCCGAAAAGTTCCTCTTCCTTACCGTAACCCCCGAGGGAAACCTCAACCAACTGCCCGACGCCGGAAGCATCAGGAAACACCTTGCCGGAAACCCTCCGCCCCCTAACCCGGAAGCGGAGGCACTTTTGGAAAAAATCGACGCCATGAGCCGCGAAGAGCGCTGGGCTTATTGGAAAGAGTGCCTCTCCAAGTGCTTCAAATGCTACGCCTGCCGGGCTGCATGCCCGCTCTGCTACTGCACGCGTTGCATCGTCGAGGACAACCGCCCCCAGTGGATCCTGCCGTGGGCTTCCACCTTGCCCAACATGGAGTGGCAAATCAACCGGGTCATGCACATGGCCGGACGGTGTACGGGATGCGGGGCCTGCTATGCCGCATGCCCGCTCCATCTCCCGATACACCTCCTGACGAAAAAACTGACCCAAGAAATCAATCGGGAGTTCGGCCCGGACCGGCCCGCCCAAGGGAACGTGCTCTCCACCTTCAGCCCCGACGACAAGGAGAACTTCATCCACTAAAAAACCGTCCACACACCATTATGAAAAACTACCAGATAAAGCATACCGACTTAGACAGCTGGTTGGAAAAAATCATAGCCGCAGGCTACCGGGTGGTAGCCCCGGCCACCCGGGAGGGGCATACCGACTTCCAAACCATACGCTCCCCCCGGGAGGTGGCCGACGACACCCAAATCCAAACCCTCCAGTCGGCCAAGCAAGCCGCCTTCCCCAAAGCCGACATCCTCTTCTCCTACCGGCGGGAGGGGACAACCGTCACGCTCACCCAGCCCGCCCCCGACAGCTACCCCCACACCGTCATCTGGCGCGCACACCCCTGCGACGCAACCGGTTTCGCCCCGCTTTCGGCCATCTTCAACTGGGACTACAAGGACAACCTCTACAATGCCCGGCTGGAGCGCACGGCACTCGTGGCGTTCAGTTGCCTGCAAGCCGACGAATACTGCTTCTGCACCTCCGTGGGGGGCGGCCCCGGGAAGAAGGACGGGTGCGACATCCTGGTAACAAAGCTCCCCTCGGGCACCGCGCTGGTAGAGGTCGGCAGCGAAAAAGGGGCCGCCCTGGCCGCCCCCCTTGCCCCTGAAATCTTCAACGAAGCCAGCGAAATCGGGGAAGAGGCTCCCGCTTTTTCCGAAAAGGAAGCCGCCTTGGCCCGACTCCCCGCCCGCTTCACGCGCGAGGAGATACGCGCCCGGCTGAAGGATGCCTTCGATTCGCCGATATGGGAAGAGCAATCGGGAAGATGCCTCGGATGCGGGGCCTGCGCCTATGTGTGCCCCACCTGCGCCTGCTTCGACATCCAGGAAGACCCGCACGGCATCCGCCGGGGGAGGCGCATCCGCTGCTGGGATTCGTGCGCGTTCGCCCTCTTCACCCGGCACACCTCCGGCCATAACCCCCGCCCCACCCAGGCAACCCGCTGGCGGCAACGTATCTTGCACAAGTTCTCCTACATGCCCGGACGCCTCGCCCAAACCGGTTGCACAGGCTGCGGGCGATGCTCCCGCGCATGTCCGGTAGACATGAACCTATTGGAACACTTAACTTCTATTGCCCAGAAATAAGAAAAGATGGACAAACTGATAGACAACCCCTACCTGCCCTACGTCATGACCGTGGAGCGGGTAATACCCGAAGCCCCCGGAATCAAAACGCTCCGCCTGCGTTTCGCCAACCCGGAGGAGGCCGAGGGCTTCCAGTTCAAGGCCGGCCAGTTTGCCGAGTACTCTGCCTTTGGCGAAGGGGAAAGCACATTCTGCATCGCCTCCCCGCCCACGCGGAAAGGATACGTCGAGTGTACGTTCCGCCAAGCAGGACGCGTCACTTCCGGGCTTGCCCGCTTGGAAGAAGGGCAGGCCATGGGCTTCCGCGGCCCTTTCGGGAACACGTTCCCCATCGAGGACTGGAAGGGAAAGAACCTCCTGTTTGTCGCCGGAGGCATTGCCTTGCCGCCCATGCGCTGCCTCATCTGGAACATACTCGACCGCCGCGGGGAATTTGGCGACGTGACAATCCTCTACGGAGCCAAGTCCGTGGACGACTTGGTCTACAAGAACGAACTGAAAGAGTGGGACGAACGGCCCGACGTACAACTCTTCGCCACCGTAGACCCGGGCGGGGAGACACCCGGATGGAAAGGGAAAGTAGGATTCGTCCCCACCGTGCTGGAACAGGTAGCCCCTTCCCCGAAGGACACCATAGCCATCGTCTGCGGGCCACCCGTCATGATCAAGTTTTCCTTCCCGGTCTTGGAAAAACTCGGCTTCAAGGACGAAGACATCTTCACCACGCTCGAGAACCGCATGAAGTGCGGAATCGGCAAGTGCGGGCGGTGCAACGTGGGCAAGCTCTACGTCTGCAAAGACGGCCCCGTGTTTACCAAGGCGCAGCTCAACGGCCTTCCGCCCGAGTACTAAGCCACACCCCGCTTCCGCGCGCCATCCGGCACATAAGGCGCACGCCGCCTCCACAAAATCCGTTCCCCTCTTCCCCGCAGGCGGCGGGGAAGAGGGGAACATCATATTCGCCCATTCCCGGACAGGGCAAAGCCTTCCCACTAAAAGCACAAGGCTTTCCGGGAAAACCGCCGCACCCTTTCCCGAGAAGCCTTATGCCTTTTCCGGAAA
>CAYTPX010000021.1:0-31873 GCA_964439955.1 uncultured Bacteroidaceae bacterium
CATCGAACCGCTGGGCTGGGAATAACAGGGGAAACTGATAGTAATATATAAGGAAAGGCGGCGGGAATCTGTCGAATATGACATAGATTCCCGCCGCCTTTCCTTATATATCTTATCCTTAAAGCCGAATTATTCCACTATCGATTGTATTTGGGCGAACAGGTCGTCTTTCAAATCGATGGTGCGTACCCTAAATTTAGTCCCAGTACCCCGTACCAACTTCGTACCCTGCTTGCGCAAAGCATATTCGTCGGTAATCTGGTTCTCTGCCGTTATGCGGGAAATCGTTTCCTCACTTTGAGTGTCGTTGTAATCATAATAGATACGTGACATCGTTACCACGCAGTTCCCGTCGCTGCAATCCAAAGAAAGCGTGTAATAAATCCGCGTTTGATCCAAGACCAGCGCCTTATCCTTGAAAACTATATATTCATCGCCCTGTACCTTCAGTTTGCCTTGTGCCGCGTCGTAGCCAAATATCCCGGGCGAGGTAGCCTGCTTGGCCAGACTGGCTTCTTGGGGGACAAACCTCTTTTCCGCCCAAGCCTTCAGGGCTTCTACCATTTCCTCCCGTTTCATGCCGCTCTCGAACGTTTGGGAAAAGCAAACCTGCCCGTCTACTACCGGGACAGCTCCCGCCAAATAGGCGGAATAGTCCTCTTTTTCACCTTTTTTCTTCGACTTATTAGATCCGAAAAGGGGTACTCGTTCATCGTTATCCTGTTGTTGAGCCTGCGAATGACAGGGAAATGCAAATAATGCCACTAATAAGGTCGTTAAAACGCCGGTCTTCATAGTTTGTTGGGTATTGGTGATTATGTTATTAAGACAGCGGCAAATATAAAAGAAAAAAACGGGATAACTTTCCCTCCTGCCTGTGATATCGGACGAAAACACTACCTTTGTAGCCGCAGACTTCCCCCATAATCCTAAGATTCATTATGAAAAAAGCATTGATTACAGGGATAACCGGCCAAGACGGTTCCTTCTTAGCAGAATTCCTCCTTTCGAAAGGATACGAGGTACATGGCATATTGCGCCGCTCCTCGTCGTTCAATACCGGTCGTATTGAACATCTTTATTTTGACGAGTGGGTATGTGACATGAAACAACAACGTACGATCAATCTCCATTGGGGAGATATGACAGACAGCAGTTCGCTCATCCGTATTATCCAACTTATCCAACCCGACGAAATCTATAACTTGGCGGCACAAAGCCACGTGAAAGTGAGCTTCGACGTGCCAGAATATACGGCCGATGCCGACGCATTGGGCACTCTCCGCATGCTGGAGGCGGTAAGGATGCTGGGACTGGAAAAAAAGACCCGCATTTATCAAGCCTCCACGTCGGAACTTTTCGGAAAAGTACAGGAAGTTCCACAGAAAGAGACTACCCCTTTTTACCCACGTTCCCCATACGGCGTAGCGAAACAATATGGCTTTTGGATTACGAAGAACTACCGCGAAAGCTATGGCATGTATGCTGTAAATGGAATCCTCTTCAATCATGAGAGCGAGCGCAGGGGCGAAAATTTCGTCACGCGCAAGATTACGTTAGCTGCCGCCCGCATCGCGCAAGGAGAACAAAAGAAATTGTATCTTGGCAACTTGGATGCACGCCGTGACTGGGGTTATGCACGCGATTACGTAGAATGTATGTGGCTGATCCTACAGCACGACACGCCGGAGGACTTCGTCATCGCTACAGGCGAGATGCACAGTGTGCGTGAATTCTGTACGCTTGCGTTCAAGGAAACGGGCATCGACTTGGAATGGCAAGGCACTGGGGTGGAGGAAAAAGGCATCGACAAATCCACAGGACAAGTCTTGGTGGAAGTAGACCCAAAATATTTTCGTCCCTGTGAGGTAGAACAGTTGTTGGGCGACCCGACAAAAGCCAAGAACCTGCTCGGTTGGAATCCACGGAAGACCTCCTTTGAAGAATTGGTGCGCATCATGGTAAAGAGCGACATGGAATATGTACGCCGGACGAAAGCCGCAAAACAAGAATCTTAACCCAAGTTTTACAACAATGGAGAAAAACGCTAAGATATTTGTGGCAGGGCATCGCGGATTGGTAGGTTCTGCCATCTTGGAAAACCTGAAGCGCAAAGGATATACAAACTTCGTATTACGCACCCATGCGGAATTAGATTTATGCGAACAGCCCGCAGTCACCCGCTTTTTCGATGAGGAAAGGCCGGAATATGTATTTTTAGCCGCCGCCTTTGTCGGCGGAATCGTGGCCAATAGTCTGTACCGCGCCGATTTCATTTACCGCAATTTGCAAATCCAGAATAACATTATATACAACTCATGGCGCACAGGGGTCAAGAAGCTGCTCTTTTTGGGCAGCACATGCATCTATCCTCGTGAAGCTCCCCAGCCTATGCCCGAGAATTGCCTGCTCACGTCGCCTTTGGAATATACAAACGAACCCTATGCCTTGGCGAAAATCGCCGGATTAAAGATGTGTGAGAGTTTCAACTTGCAGTATGGAACCAATTTTATTGCGGTGATGCCGACCAACCTATACGGTCCTAATGATAATTTCGACTTAGAGCGCAGCCATGTCCTACCCGCCTTAATTCGGAAATTGCACTTAGGAAAATGCCTACTTGCTTCCGATTGGGAAGCCATCCGCAAGGATTTTGCCCGCTATCCGGTAGAGGGGGTGGACGGAGATGCCCCAGAAAGCGACATTTCCGCCAAATTGGAAAAATATGGTATTTGCAGGAACAACGGGAAAGTAAGTGTGGAGATCTGGGGGACCGGAACTCCGCTACGCGAATTCTTATGGAGCGAGGATATGGCCGATGCTTGTGTCTTTGTCATGGAACACGTCGATTTCAAGGACTTGCACGGAGATGAAAAAGAAATCCGCAACTGCCACATCAATATCGGCACGGGCAAAGAACTCACGATACGGGAGCTTGCCCGGTTGGTGGCCCACACGGTCGGATTTGACGGGGATATCGTATTCAACGACTCCAAGCCCGACGGGACCATGCGCAAGCTGACCAATCCCTCCAGACTCCAAAGCCTCGGATGGAAACATAAGGTAGAATTGGACGAGGGCGTAAGGCTTTTGTACGACTGGTATCTGAAGAAACAGCCCTCCCCCCAACACTAAAAAGCGTTCCCATACAAGCCGGAAACATAGAACCTCCGCATGATTGTTTGCAATCATGCGGAGGTTTTCGTTTCCCTATGCCCGACACCCCTTCCTTCAATAGGGGCTATTCAATGTCCGACCGTTCAAATCGCCCGTTTCTCCATACCTGCAACAAAGGGCTTCGCCTGAGGTATTTCGTCATCCTCGGGCGGTTTTCCTCGTCGAGATACAGATCCAGCGACGACTTGATACGCAATTCATCGCCGTCCGCAGAAAGGATATATTCCATGAACGGGGCTTCCTTGAATTTCTGCCACGCATTGTTTTTCGCCAAACTGTCGGTGGCATCAATTCCTGCCTGTATCAATGAATCCTCCGGCAAGAAGAACTCTTCGGCCGCCGGCCGTTGGAAATAAGCCTCAGAGGGGAGTTTTTCCCATTCGGTAGTGTAAAAAGCCAAGTCGCTATCCGCCGCCGGGCCCCTCAACGTATAGGCCATGGCTATCACCTGCCGCCCGTTTGCCAACGGGAGCAGCTTGATTTGCAACAAGGAAGCCGAGTCCGGCATCATACTTAGGTATGTATCCGTAAGTTGGAGCATTTGGGTTTGTTCCCCAAACCGGTTCTTCACCCGGGCCTGCATGTTGCTGCTCAAGAAATCGGGCATGTCAGCCCGGTTCGTGGCCGTAAGATAAGGCATAAGTTCCTCCGGCATGTCCAAGAAATACTCCTGCACCGTCTGGGCATGCAGGCAAATAGAGGTGGAAAACGCCAACAACGAAAAAATAAAAGTACGCATAGTAGGATTCGTTCTTATTTGAGGTATCTATCAATAATCCTTACGGTTCCAGCCCGGCATCATAGGGCAACGGGTTGGGGGCAATGTGGGGGTTAAACGGGTTGCCCGAGCGGAAGCGGTGTTTGGCCGGATAAATCATCAAGTCCTCCAAGGTATATTTCCCATTGATGCAGTCCAAGTCTACATTGTGGCGTATCCCGCCTACACGGCCTCGCTCCGAAAACTGCCAAACCGTCCATTCCGCCCCATCAACGAGCACAGGCTCTTCGTCCGAATAACGGGCGATAAACAAAATGTAGTCCTTGAATCCGTCCGCCAAATACATATTATAAAAAAACACGTTCGTATAAATAATCGGGCGCATGCCGTATTTCTGCTCCATCCGCAACAGGAAGTCGCGCAAATTCCGCCGCAAGCTCCTCGGCCCCCAGCTGCGGGGGCACTCTTCCACGTCCACTACCGGCAACAAATCCTGTGGCACGTCGCCAATCGCCGACATGAAGAAATCACATTGCTCCGTCCCGCTCCCCCCCGAGGAAAAGTAATGGTAGCTCCCGACCAGTATCCCGACCCGACGCGCCTCGTCCATATTGCGCAAATACTGCTCATCGAGGATGGTTACCCCTTGCGAAGCCTTGGCAAACATGAACTCCACCGGATGTTGGCCGCTTAACTTCACCTTTTCCCAATCTATGGTCCCCTGGTAATGCGAAACGTCGATGCCGAAAGCCGAAGCGGAACGCCGGGCGGGAACGTCGATTTTCGTGTCGCTGTCCGCCTCTTGCCCCACGCCCCGCGGGTGGAAGGGGGCATTATCTTCCCCGGCTTCTTGACCGACGGTAAACTGCGAAAACAAAAAGGAGAAAAGGAAAGAGAAAAAAGTTGCGGAGGTTTTCGTCATCGGGTGCAGCGGTTTTCGTAAAAAGTGGCAGTGCAAATGTACGACTTTCCCGCCGATTTTCCTTTCCGCCTCCCCTTTTTACCCTTTCCCTTTCCCCTTTTTTAATAGCATTTCCCATTACGAAGCAATAAAAACCGTATCTTTGCGTGGTTATCACCCTAAGGAACTCCTGCATTATGCCGCTTAATTTACCCGACAAACTGCCTGCCATACGGGCTTTGGAGAAGGAAAACATCTTCGTGATGAATACGACCCGGGCCGCGGGGCAAGACATACGCCCGCTCCGGATTGCCGTCTTAAACCTGATGCCCCTGAAGATTACGACAGAAACCGACCTCATCCGTTTGCTTTCCAACTCCCCCTTGCAAATAGAACTGTGCCTGATGAAGGTAAAGAGCCATACCTCCAAGAATACCCCCATCGAACACATGAAACAGTTCTACCGGGATTTCGAACTCATGAAAGCCGAGAAATACGACGGCATGATCATTACGGGCGCACCGGTGGAGAACATGGCATTCGAGGAAGTGAATTATTGGGAAGAAATTACCGGAATTTTCGACTGGGCACGCAACCACGTCACCTCCACCCTCTACATCTGCTGGGCGGCGCAAGCCGGGTTGTACTACCACTACGGCATTCCGAAATACCCGCTGCCGGAAAAGATGTTCGGCGTGTTCCCCCACCACACATTGCAACCCTTCTGCCCGATTTTCCGCGGCTTCGACGATTTATTCTACGTGCCGCATAGCCGCCATACCGAAGTGCGCCGTGAAGACATCCTGAAGGTCAAGGAACTGGAACTGCTGAGCGAATCAGAGGAAGCCGGCGTATATATGGTCATGGCCCGGGGAGGGCGGGAGATTTTCGTGACGGGCCATTCGGAATATTCTCCCAACACCTTAGACATCGAGTACCGGCGCGATTTAGAAAAAGGGCTGCCCATCGGCATGCCGAAGAACTACTATCCGAACGACGACCCCCGGCTTCCACCCGTTGTCACATGGCGTGCCCATGCAAACTTGCTGTTCACCAACTGGCTAAACTACTATGTGTACCAGCAAACGCCATATGACATCGAGAAAATCGGCTGACCCTTCCCCCCGGCATGCGCCCCGATTTATCGAACTGCTTGCCCCTGCCAAAGACAAGACATGCGGCATGGAAGCCGTCCGCCATGGCGCGGACGCGGTCTACATAGGGGCAGAGTCGTTCAGCGCACGCGTTGCGGCGGGAAACCCGCTGGCCGACATAGCGGAACTGGCAGCCTTTGTCCATTTTTACCGGGCCAAGGTGTATGTGGCGCTCAACACCTTGCTGACCGACGAAGAACTCCCGCAAGCCTGCGCCATGGCTTTCAGCCTGGCACGCGCCGGGGTCGACGCGTTGATCGTGCAGGACATGGGATTGTTCCGGCGCTTGGCCCAATATGCCCGGGGCTTGCCGGGCAACCGCTTCCCGCTCCCGCTCCACGCCAGCACGCAGACCGACAACCGGACTGCGGAAAAGGTGGCTTTCCTGCACGATTGCGGCATGGAACAGATAGTCCTCGCGCGCGAACTGTCCGCAGGAGAGATAAAAGCCATCCACGGCCATTGCCCGGAGGCCAAGCTCGAGGCCTTCGTGCATGGGGCTTTATGCGTCAGCTACAGCGGTCAATGCTACCTCTCCCAATACATGTATGGAAGGAGCGCCAACAAAGGCTGTTGCGCGCAGGCCTGCCGGCTGACTTACGACCTCTGTGACGCCCAAGGGACGGCACTTGTCGAGAAACAACCGCTCCTTTCGCTAAAGGACTTGAACCAAAGCGACCGGATCGGGATGCTCTTGGAAGCCGGGGTTTCCTCGTTGAAGATCGAAGGTCGCCTCAAAGACATGGAATACGTAAAGAACCTGACCGCTTTCTACCGGAAAAAGATAGATTCCTACTTCGCTTCCCATCCCGGGCAGTACGCCCGTCCTTCGTCCGGCCGCACCGCTTTCCGCTTTACACCCGACCCTTATAAAAGTTTCAACCGGGGATTCACCCATTATTTCCTGGAGCATACGCGGGAAGCGGAGGCGGGATACACGAAAAGCGGAGGCGGGATACGCGAAAAGCGCCAAGGCTTTTCGCTCTCTGCCCCGCCGGTCTCCAAGGGAGAACCCATGGGCATTGTTACCACCGTGCAGGAGAATCGGATTAGCGTGGCTTATTTTTCACCCGCGACCCGCTTCCATAATGGCGACGGCGCCCTGATTATCGCCAAGGGGCGGCAAACCGGCCTGATGGTCAACCGGGCCGAAGGGGGAGAACTGTACTGCAATCCCAAAGAGATGCCGCCGCTCGAAGGAAAGGGGCTGGAAGGCGCTACGATTTTCCGCAACCGGGACTGCCAATTCGCGCATACCCTCGCCCGGCCGACGGCCACACGCACCATCCGGGTGCATATATGCCTGCGGGAAACGGGCTTTGGGTTTTGCCTGGAAATGGAAGACGAAGACGGCATCGGCGTTTCCCTTTCATTCGTCGATGCCAAGGAGCGAGCCCGCTCCCCGCAGGAAGGCTTAATCCGTTCCGCCCTCTCCAGATTGGGGAACACGGCCTTTTCCTGTCCCGAAAGCGACGTGGAAATCCGGCTCTCCGCTTCCTATTTCCTCCCCCAAGCACGGCTGAACGAATGGAAACGGGCTGCGACCGAGTCGCTCCGCCGGGCACGCATGCTGAACTACCATGTGGCAAGTGGCACTTGTCCCGGGCATTTTCCCGGATACCCGGAAAAGGAACTTTCCTACCGGGGCAACGTGTTGAACCGCGAGGCTTGGCTTTTCTACCGGGAATGCGGGGTGGACACGATAGAACCCGCCTACGAGGCGACCCCGCCCCGCGGGGCGGTCCTGATGCATACCCGCTACTGCCTGCGCAAAGAGCTGGGCATTTGCCTCCGCGCCCCCCGCAAGCCTGGAGAAAGGCGGGAAGCCCCCCTCTACCTGCGCAGGGGCAACCTGCGCTTTCCGCTCCGCTTCGACTGCAACCGGTGCGAGATGTTTGTCCTCGCCCCCGACGGATTAACTTGAATCACCCATAGCTTTCCCAATGAAACGCCCACGCCTTTCCTCCATACTCTTGTTTCTCCTCGGCCTGCAAATAGCCGCCGGGGGGCTGTTCTCGTGCCGCTACGAGAAACCGGACGGGGCGGAATGGGACAGCTTGTCCCTGCGCGAGCAGGATTCGATTACCTATTTGTACAGATACCACTACACGTTCGGGACCAACCTCATGGTGCAAGCGGACACGTTGCTCCTGGCACGGTTTCCCATTAGCGGGCTGTATGACACATTGTTCCGCGGCGACACCGTGGCAGTAGCGGAGTTCATGGCCAATCCTTCCGACAGCATAGATACGATATGGGTAAAGTTGGCCCACGACCAGCAAGTGCAAGGATGGATTCACGAGGAGGAAGTGGAGCGTTTCCTCACGCCCATCAACCCGATTTCTTACGGGATACGCCTGTTCAGCGCCCTGCACACCCGCATTTTCCTTGCCGTTTTCGTCTTGTCCCTTGCTTATTATTGGGTACACCGACGGAGGAAAAAGGAACTCCGACGTATCTTTTTCCATGAAATAGACAGCGCCTATCCCCTCTTGCTGTGCTTCGTGACGGCGTTTTGCGCCACGATTTACGAGAGCATGCAGATGTTTTGCCCCGAGGCATGGGAACATTTTTACTTCAACCCCACGCTGAATCCTTTCAAAGTACGCCCGGCCTTGGCGCTTTTCTTGCTGGGGGCTTGGGGATTCATCGTCATTCTGATAGCAACGGTGGAAGAAGTCCTGAAAATGATCAAGCTGAAATTTGCCTTGCTCTACCTTTCCGCGTTGCTCCTGTGTTGCATTTTCTGCTATTTGCTCTTCATCTGGACAGTCCGCCTATGGGTAGGCTACCTCCTCTTGCCGGCCTTTTTGTGGGTGCTGGCACGGAAGATACTCCGCCGCCCCCAGATTTACCGCTACCGTTGCGGGCGTTGCGGGACTTTGCTCAGCGAAAAAGGGAAGTGCCCCTCATGCGGGGCTATCAACCGCTGAAGCGGCTTTCCCGTGGAACAATGAGCCGGTTAAAGGAAAGCACGGCACTTTCCAAGGAAACCGCCGCCCCTTTTCTCAAAAAGTGCCTGCGTTTTTCTTCCCTTCCGCCGCTTGTTCCGGCAATTCGATGAGTAACCTGTCGAGAACACACGCGCTCCCCCCGGAGGTTTCCGGCTGGGCGGCTTCCCCACCACACCGCCCGGGGTCCAGAGCTTCCCATAGCGGAAGATTGATTTGCTCCGGGTGGAATCCCGAACGGGCGTTGCCCTCCACATAAACGCATCGCAGCAAACAGCCCACTGTAAGATGGTGCACATCTTTCGAGGGCAAATAGTAGGTTTCTTCCTCGCCGCCCTCTTCGTCGGAAAGCGCGCCATGGATAATCCCTAAGCGTTGCAACATGTTGAGTGTCTGGTGTACCAAACGGATCGGGAGCTGGCTGGACGTAGCGATTCCCATTGAGGTCAAAGGCTTTTCGTCGCGGTAAAAACGTTTGTAGATTATCGAAGCAACCAAGATGCAGGCAAAGTCCTTGCTTTTCCGGGATAAGTTTCCGGCATTTCCACCATAGGAAAAATTATGGGCGTTTTGTATTGCATAGCAAACCTCGGCGCCGTACAAAATAATCATCCACGAGATTTGCAGCCACAACAGCAGTAAGGGCAAGGCGGCAAAGCTCCCATAGACAGCATTGTACTTGGAAAGCGAAAATTGCCCGTTGATATAGAGGAATTGGAACAGCTGGTAAACAGTTCCAGCCACCATCCCGGAAACCAGCGCAGGGAGAAACCGGACCTTGGTGTTCGGCATGAACACATAAAGCCCGGTAAACATCAGCCAAGACATGAAGTAAGGGGAAAAACGGATGAGGAATTTGATCATGCGCCCCAAGATTATGAAGTCATGCATTTCGCGCGCCATCGTGCCTATGAAGATGGACAACCCGCTCGATATGACAATAAAAATAGGAAGGAGCAGGAAAATGGAGAAATAGTCGGTTACTTTCCGGTAAAAGGTACGAGGCTTGCGCACTTCCCAAATATCGTTGAAGGCTGTTTCGATGTTGCTTGTAAGGTTTACCACCGTGACCAACAAGGCAATGATTCCGATACCTAGGAACAAGCCATTATGGGCTTCTTGCAAATAGGAATTCACGAATTGCATCAAGTAGTCGGCCACCTCTTGCTGGGTATTGAAGGTTTCGTACAGAAACCCCTCCAACGCGTCGCCTACCCCGAAGCCGCGCGTAATGGCGAAGAGGATGGCCAAAATAGGGATGCAGGAGAGGAGCGTGCTGTAGGTCAGGGCAGAGGCGCGGTTACTTACCCCGTCGCGCAAGAACTCACGCACCGAAATGACCAAGATGCCCAGGAATTTCTTCACATACAGCAGCAAACGCCGCTCACCCTCATGGGTCTGCCAGAGGCCTACGGAAAAGAAATGACGGACGGATGTTATGAGTTTGCCGATGCCCATAAGGCTTTTCCTTAAATCTTTGGGTAAAGGAAACGGGAGAACAGCGGACCTATAAGCCGGGTTCTGTCTTGGCCGCCAAGCCAAGTGCTCGCCATTTATCTACTCCATAAGTCGCCTTATGGCTCTATCGACCTACCCTCCGGCTCAAGCGGGCAGCCTTCAAACGCCGGTTTACATGGTCTTTCAACTCCCGATGTGCACAGCCGGCTGCGTCACCGCCGCCGCTGGTGGGCTCTTACCCCACCTTCTCACCCTTACCCGCCATAGGGCGGGCGGTCGTTCTCTTCTGCACGGATTCACCCTCGCGGATGACTTTCCGTTAGAAAGCGGGATGCCCTACGTTGCCCGGACTTTCCTCTTGCCCCGCAGGCAAGCGGCGAACCGGTCCACTGTTTCCCCGTTTTGTGCAGGCAAATGTAGGAATAATCTTTCGGTTAAATGGCTGCTTGTCCCTGAAAAATGCCAGACGTCCAAAGTATGACGGGCATGCAGGCCACCTTTCTCCTTCCCTCCAATGGGAAAAGGGCTGCACCGGGCGACGGAAAGCGGCAGGTTTTTCACCCTCAACCGGCAAGGCTTTTTCCCGGAAGCCTAAGCGTTTTTCCGGCAGGCACGCAGTGCAGCTCCCGGTCTCGCGGAATCCTTTTCCCATGTGGGGCATAGGCACGGTCATGCAAGCCGAATCTATCAAAATCACACCTACGGGAAAGGATGGGAGAAGGCCAAAATGGCCGGGTCGTTTGGCAGGTTTTCTGACAAAAAGACCCCGGGAGAGACAAAAAATACTATCCCGCCCTACCCCTCTGTTTCCTTCCGTTAATTGCGTAAGTCCTGCATTAAAAGAAATAAAAAACCAAGCGTTTTCCCCGGTAATGAACGCAGTTTGTTGTTTCTTTGTCGCAGATAGTTAATGGAGCATCCGAATTAACATAAAAGAAGAATACTAACTATAATATCGATATCCTATGAAAGAAACAACAAAAGTAGTAGCAGGATTGGCCGTCGCCGCCATTGTCGGCGCGGGCATGAGCGGCATAATTGCTGGGAACAAAGGGACTTCTGTGTCGGAAATCGCTTCCAAGTCAAAACAACTTGTCCAAATCGCGCCCAAGCCTGCCACTGAGGCCGCCGTAGGCGGGGGTATGGTAGACCTGACTTCCGCGGCGGAAGCCTCCGTACATGCGGTAGTACACATAAGGGCCACCATCAATCCGAAAAAAACCACCATACAGATGCGCGACCCGTTCAGCGACTTTTTCGGCGATTTCTTCGGGATGCCCAACCGCTCGCAAGAGCGCCAGGTCGAAACGCCCAAACGTGAAGGAATCGGCTCGGGCGTGATTCTCTCAAGCGACGGTTATATCGTGACCAATAACCACGTAGTAGACCAAAGTGACGAATTGACCGTCACGCTGAACGACAAGAGGGAATTTAAAGCCCGCCTCATCGGCCAAGACGCAGCCACCGACTTGGCGCTGATTAAAATAGACGCGAAAGACCTCCCTACCCTGCCCGTGGGGGATAGCGAACAGTTGAAGGTAGGCGAATGGGTGCTGGCGGTAGGGAATCCCCTCAACCTCTCTTCTACCGTAACGGCCGGCATCGTGAGCGCCAAAGCGCGTAACATCGGCATGGGGGGCTCGGGCATCGAGTCGTTCATACAAACGGACGCAGCCATCAACCAAGGCAACAGCGGGGGCGCACTGGTAAACACCCGGGGCGAATTGGTGGGCATCAACGCCGCCATCATCTCTTCCACGGGAAGCTACAGCGGCTATGGCTTTGCCATCCCGACGAGCATCATGCAGAAAGTCGTAAATGACTTGAAGGAATACGGGATCGTACAACGTGCCGTACTGGGCATTCTGGGGGGTGATAACAGTGACGAACTCTCGAAGAAGGAAGACCTGGGCATCGTCGATGGCGTATACATCTCGGAAGTGACGGAAGGAAGCGCAGCGGAAGAAGCCGGGTTGAAGAAGAACGACGTCATCACGGCTATCAACGACAAGAAGGTACATTCCATGGGCGAGCTTCAGGAAACGATAGCCCAGCTGGCCCCGGGGACAAAAGTAAAGGTGACTTATTACCGGGAAAAGAAGGAACACACGGTCAATGTGACACTCAAGAACTCCCAAGGCAATACGCAGATTGTGAAGAATGTGGGCATGGAGATTCTGGGGGCTGCCTTCCGGGAAGTATCGGATGAGACGAAAAACCGGTTGAACATACGGTACGGCATCGAGGTTACCGGCGTAAAAGCCGGGCCGATGAAGGACGCCGGCGTGGAGAAAGGCTTCATTATCCTTCGCGTCAATGACCAAATCATCAAGACCGTGGACGACATGGAAAGCGTATTCAAAGCCGCCACGCAAGACCCGGACCAGACGTTGTTCATCATAGCCATGAATTCTGTCGGGAAACGCATACCTTTGGCCATCGACCTCTCGCAAGAGACAAAAAAATGACCGGAGCAATATAGGATGAAGTCCGGCAAGGAAAAACATTTCCTGTGGACTGGAACAAAAAAGAACGGGCGGATGACAATAAAAACGGCATCCGCCCGTTTGAACAATCGAGAGAAGTTGTATATTTGCATACCATTTCGTTGTAAGATAAGGATGAGACAATTAAAAATTACCAAAAGTATTACGAACAGGGAGAGCGCCTCTCTGGACAAATACCTTCAAGAAATCGGGCGTGAGGACTTGATTACGGTAGAAGAAGAAGTAGAACTCGCACAACGCATCCGCAAGCATGACCGCGCAGCACTGGAGAAGTTGACAAAAGCAAACCTCCGTTTTGTGGTGTCGGTTGCCAAACAATACCAAAACCAAGGACTGAGTTTGCCGGATTTGATCAATGAGGGGAACTTGGGACTGATAAAGGCTGCTGAAAAATTCGACGAGACCCGTGGTTTTAAGTTCATCTCGTATGCCGTATGGTGGATACGGCAATCCATATTGCAGGCCTTGGCGGAACAAAGCCGCATTGTCCGTTTGCCACTCAACCAAGTGGGGTCGTTGAACAAAATCAGCAAGGCATTCTCCAAATTTGAGCAAGAAAACGAACGGCGTCCCTCGCCTGAAGAATTAGCCGACGAGCTGGATATTCCCGTGGACAAGATTGCGGATACCTTAAAAGTGTCGGGACGCCATATTTCGGTAGATGCACCTTTTGTGGAAGGGGAGGACAACAGTTTGTTGGATGTATTGGTCAATGATGATTCTCCCATGGCCGATCGTTCCTTAATCAACGAATCGTTGTCGAAAGAAATTGATCGGGCGCTCTCCACTTTGTCGGAACGCGAAAAGGACATCATCCAGATGTTTTTTGGCATCGGTACACAAGAAATGACATTAGAAGAGATTGGCGACAAGTTCGGCCTTACGCGTGAACGTGTCCGGCAGATAAAAGAAAAAGCGATACGCCGCCTGCGTGCCAATTCCCGCTGCGAGTTATTAAAATCTTATTTAGGGTAATTGAGAAAAGAGATAGCATGTTCCCATTTTTACTTTCGCCCATACTATTAAAATGAAGAAAAGAGTTTTTCACTTATTGGCTGTTATATTGGCAGTCGGCCTATCGGTTTCAACCACATCCGCGAGGGGAAGAAGTACACAAAAGGCCAAGGATGAACAAATAGATTATGAGACTGTCTATTTGTTTGGCTTCTCTTTCTCGTTTGCCGATTCCACAGCATTCTTGACCGACATACAGCAGCTCGACAGTGCCCAAATAGGTTCCCATGGAATCCTGTTGCAACGTGGGCTATATAGCGACCAAATGCGAAGTTACCTGTTGGATAGGGGTGTTGAACTCCCTACTTGTATCATTTTCTTTAGCGAATCCCCCAAGAAAACAAACAAACAACTCCAAAAAGTGATGAAGAGGTACGACAAAGAAGTATATTGGAGGATTTTGCCGCAAAGTGATTTTAAGTTTACGAACCCGATAACCCAATAAAACCAAGTATGCGATTTCAATTGTCCCTCACCCGGCTTCCCATTCTTTTCCTTTCCTGCGTTTTCTTAGCATCTTGTAGTACCGACGACGGAGATGACTTGACACGGCGAAATCCTACATCCTCCTCGCTCTCTCGGACAGTCTTGGTTTATATGATAGCAGAGAATAACCTTATTTCATATTACCATTACAATATCAATGCGATGATGAATGGATACAAGAATGCCCCGGACGGGACAAATTGGCTCATTTATATCGACGACGGAGACAGCCCTACCCTTTCGCGCCTATACAAGGAAAGCAACGGGACTGTAGCGGAGGAAGTCATAAAGACATACGAAAGCCAATACTCCACCGACCCGACGGTCATGAACCAAGTACTCAACGATGCTTATTCCGCGTACCCGGCTGACAGTTTGGGGCTCATTTTAAGTTCCCACGGCAATGGAAGCCTATATAGTTTTTATTCTTACACAGAATTGAGCCAATACATTTCCTCACCGATACAATCTTTGGCTTTTGGGTCGGAAGCCATTTATTCCGATGAAAATGGGAATTATACTGGTTATGGGCTATCCTATACGATGAACATTACAGATCTCAGGGAAGCGCTCGAAGGCATTCCCCATCTGCATTATATCTTGTTCGATGCATGCCTGATGGGAAATATAGAAACGGCCTACGAATTGAAAGACTATGCCAGCTATATGATAGCTGCACCCAACAACGTACCCGGAATGGGCTTCCCCTATGAATCGGTGCTTACGGATTTAATTACAATGGATGAATACAATTTGACCCGGGCCATCAACCAATATACGACATCCTATGCGACGAATGCCAATACATGGGACGATTTTGCCTCTTGTGCCCTATACGACTTGACTAAGTTAAGTGATTTCGCCGTTTCGTTCAACCAGATGTTGTCAGAAGACGGCGTCCTCGACCGCCTTGCCTCCGTACGGCGTACCGACATGCAGTTGTATGAGGCCGAGAGCAATACGCCCGTAGAATATCCCGACTACCCCCTATACGACATCGGGTTGCTCATCGATAGCATTGCCTCCGCCGAGACCGCAGCACAGCTCCGCCAACAATTAGGTGAAGTCATCACGCAATACGCCCATTTAGACTATCTTAGCGTGACGTCCGATGGGGCAACCCTTCTCTTGCCTTACAATTCTTCACGGGTTTGCGGGCTGACGACCTATATCCCGCCCACAGTCCCATACTATGAAACAAGCCTCCGGAAATACAACGCTTCCCTTTCGTGGTGCGAAGACAGTGGCTTGCTCCAGAGCGAGCGGTATAATCCTTGACGCTCCCCCCTCTTGCGCCCCTTCCCTTGCATGCAACCCTCCTCCAATTCCTACCGTTTCGTTTCCATAGCCAAAGGTTTCGGAATCTTGTTGGTGATTGCCGGGCATTTCACATGCCCAAGCTATATGCCGGGAAGCTACCTGGCCTTGAAGGATTGGATATATACGTTCCACATGCCGCTCTTCATGATCTTGGCCGGGTTCTTGTTCCAAAACTCCCTCTCACGGGCGTCCGCTTCCGGCCAGCCCATAGGCATACCCCGCTTCATCTCCAAGAAATCCAAGCGCCTGTTGGTGCCTTACTTCTCCATCTCCTTATTAATTGCCGGGACCAATTTCCTCTTGGGCCATTTCACGGCAGTACGCCAGCCCGTTACTTTTTCCTATTTACTCTCTATTTGCTATAAAAACGTCGGCGGGTCGGCAGAATTCCTTTGGTTTGTCTACGCCCTGTTCCTCATCTTTTTATTGGCCATACTCACTACCCGCCTGCCCGGAGGATGCTATCCTTGGCTGGGCGTCATGGCAATCGTTTTGCTGTTCACCCCCATGCCCCCCGTTTTCTACTTGGGCTATGTGGGGAATTTCCTCATCTATTTCTACGCCGGCATGTGCTTTTACCCCCTTTTCCGCCACCCGCCAACGCGGCTTTCCCCCTATTTCTGGATGGCAACGGCCGTATATGTGGCCGCTTTCCTTACAGACCTGCAAGGGAATTGGGGAAAAATGCTGCATGTTTTACGCGGCACATGCGCCACTTTTTCCGTACTGTGCCTTGCCAGTGTACTCTTCCCCTCTTCCGAAAGCCAAGGACGCCCGACCCTCTCCTCACGCATCGGAAACCTTTTGGACTTGTTAGGCAAGTACAGTGCCCAGATCTACCTGTTCCACATGGCCGGGGTCTATGCCGTCCGCCTCGCCTATGAGCACACCGGGCTTTACACCCCTCCGGCCTATTTCGCGGCCCTTTGCCTGGCACTCCTCTTAGGCGCGCTCGTCCCCATAGCCTTGGTACGCCTTGTCGTGCGGCGTAGCCCGTTTCTCACGTTCCTCACGGGCGGCAAATAAGACCGTGGCCGCGCGTTTTCACGATGCCGTGCCCGGTTTATTCCCGTTTTTTCCGTACCTTTCCCTCCCGTTTCACAAAACTTGCAGACGCATGAGCAAACTGATCGTGTATAAGGCCTCGGCCGGTTCGGGCAAAACCTTCACGCTGGCCGTCGAGTACATCAAGCTGCTGCTGGCCGACCCCCAGTCCTACCGCCACATCCTCGCCGTCACGTTTACCCACAAGGCCACCGCCGAGATGAAGGAGCGCATCCTTGGGCAACTCTACGCCCTAAGCCATAACCAACCCGAAGGGACGCCTTACCTAAACGTACTGCGCGAAAGTACCGGACTCCCGGGGCAGGTTATCCGGGAAAGGACCCAAGAAGCGCTCACAAGGATAGTACATGATTTCGGCCGTTTCCGCGTCGAGACGATAGACTCTTTCTTCCAGTCCGTCATGCGCAACCTTGCCCGCGAACTGGAGCTCAGCCCCGGCTTAGACATAGAGCTGGACCAGGACAAAGTCGTCAAGGAAGCTGTCGAAAACCTCCTGCGCGACGTGAAACAAGGCAGCGAATTGCTGACTTGGATTTTAGACTATATGGACGAACAAACCGGGGAAGGAAAAAGCTGGAACGTTGTCCAACGGATAAACGACTTTGGAAAAGAAATCTTCCGGGAAGACTTTGCCCGATACAAGCAAGAAATGCACCGATGCCTCACGCAGCCGGGATTTATCCCCGCCTACCGTTCCCGCCTGCTCAAGAAGCGGAAAGAGATAGAAAAGGGATTCCGTACCTTTTCCGACCGTTTCAAACAGATTCTTGAGCAGAACAATTTGAGCAGCGACGACTTCAAAAAGAAAAAGAACTTTCCCCTCTTCAGCTATTTCCAAAGATTGGGAGACTACACGGAACTGTCTGATGGGGAAATCCTAAAGCCCACTTTGCTCAAACTCATGGCGGGTGAAGAAGGATGGACGGCTGCCACCCACCCAAGGAGGGAAGAGATTGCCAGCCTCGGCGGGCGTCTCTTGCTTCCCTTGCTCGACGAGGCAGAAAAATTCCGCAAAGCCCACCTCCCCCTTTACCACACGCTCCGCTTGGCCTTGACCCATATTTACAACATCGGGCTGCTCTCCCGCATCAGCGATTCCGTACAGCAAGAGAACGACCGCTTAGGGCGTTTCCTCTTGGCCGATACGAACAGCCTGCTCCATGCGCTCATCGGCAACGATGATTTCTCCTTCGTGTTCGAAAAAAGCGGTACCCAAATCCGCCACGTCATGATAGACGAATTCCAAGACACTTCGCTCCTGCAATGGAAAAACTTCGAATTGCTGCTCAAGGAATGCCTCGCCCACAACGAAAGTTCCCTCATCGTGGGCGACGTAAAGCAGAGCATTTACCGCTGGCGGGGCGGTGAATGGAAAATCTTGAACGGCCTCCGAGGACGGTTCGGCCCCTTTCCCGTCGAGGAAAGGCGGTTGGACACAAACCGGAGGAGTGATGCAAATATCATACTCTTCAATAACTTTTTGTTTCCCCGCCTTGTCGAACAGCTCAACAGGCAATATGCCGCCGAATGTTCCGCCAGCGGGGAGGCGCTCGGGGCTGCTTACTCAGACGTAATGCAGCACTATCCTCCCGGCACGCCCTCCGGCACCGTCGAGCTGCGCATGCTGGAGACGAAAGATAAGACCGCATACCTCGAAGCCACCGGCGCACAGCTCCTGTCCACCATACGCGGCCTGCTCTCGGCCGGAGTACGGCAGAAAGACATCGCCCTGCTCTTCCGCTATAAGAAAGACATTGCCGCCGTGGCCGGTTACTTCAGCCTCCATGCGCCGGAAATCAACCTCGTCAGCAACGAGACCTACCGCTTGGACGCATCGGTGGCCGTAGGCTTGCTGGTCGAAGCCCTGCGGGTACTGGCCGACAAGGAAGACCGGCTGGCGGCGGCCACCTTCGCCGTACACTGGCAAGAAGCGGTCGGAGGCAACGGGAGGGCGTCGCATGCCGTGCTTTCCCCCTCCCCTCCCGGTGCAAGCCGCCCACCCTTCACCGACGGCCTCCCCGAGGGCTGGTACAAAGAGGGGCACCTCCATGCACTCCCTTTGCAGGAATTGCTGGAACGCCTCTACCGAATCCTCGGACTGGAGCGCATCGAAGGCCAAGATGCCTACCTGCTTTTCTTCTTTGACAAGGTGCAAGAATACCTCCGCCTCGGGAATTCCAACCTAAGCGACTTCCTCTCCTTCTGGGACGACACGCTCTCGCGGCAAACCATACCGGGCAATTCGGCCGACGGGATACGCATCCTCACCATACATGCCGCCAAGGGATTGGAGTTCCATACGGTCCTCCTGCCCTTTTGCGACTGGGAACTGGAGCGGAACGGCGACATCCTTTGGTGCGAAACGCCCCGGGAAGAACTGTTCGAAGGGCCGCCCATCCTGCCCGTGCCCTACGTGAAAGAGATGAACCACTCCCTGTTCCACAGCCATTACGAGCAAGAAAAGCTCCAGCAATGGGTGGACAACCTGAATTTGCTCTACGTCGCCCTGACACGCCCCAAGGAACGGCTGGTCGTCTGGAGCCAAGGAAAGGGGAAATCCTTAGGCAGCCTCATGGAAACGGCCTTGCAAAACGTCCCGCCCGATGCCCTGCCCGGTGCGGAATGGGGCGAGGAAAACCAGGAAGAGCCACAAGGCGAAGCGGAAAAAGGCGAAGGGCTTTTGACAGGAAGTGCCGGGACTTGCCCGGAAAAGGTGCAAGTCTTCCACTTCGGGCAACCGCTCTTCGCCGCCCCCTCCCCCGGCAAACAACGCGCGCCAGGCAGCACCAACCCGTTCCTTCCGGCCAAAGAGGAAACTGCCGCCGCCATGCGTTCCCACTCGTTCCGCATGGAGTTCCGGCAGTCCAACCGCTCGGCATCGTTCATCGCCCGGGGCGGCGAAGAGGAAGGCGAAGGGCAAAACTACCTCGACCAAGGGAAAACGCTCCACGCCCTGTTCGCTTCCATCCGCACGGCCAACGACTTGGAGCCGGCCTTAGAACAACTTTACTCCGAAGGCGTATTTACCCGTGAGGAACTGGAGAAAGCGCGCCGCATAGCCCGCAAGGCCCTCTCCCATCCCCAGGCAAGGCATTGGTACGACGGTACAGCCAAGGTCTACAACGAGTGCGGCATCCTCTCGCGGGAACCGGGCGGGCGCATTTGCCGAATCCACCGGCCTGACCGGGTCATGACCTTGGACAACCGCGTCGTAGTAGTAGACTTCAAATTCGGGACTGCCCGTGAAGAATACCGGGAGCAAGTGGCCGGCTACATGAAGCTGCTGCGCGAAATGGGGCATCCCCACGTGGAAGGATACCTTTGGTATGTTTATCCCAACCGAATCGAACCCATAAACTGAGAATACCTCCTTACCTTAATATAAAGCGCCACCGCATGGAAAGTTTCCTTTCGCTCGTCGCACACGACCTATACCGCCGCCAAGACGGCAACCTTGCCCGCACGGCGGTCATATTCCCCAATAAGCGCGCCGGATTGTTCTTCAACGATTGCCTCGCCCTGCTGCGCGAAACCCCAATTTGGGCACCGGCCTACCTTACCATCAGCGAATTGATGGCACGCAGGACACAACTGCTCCCGGCCGACCCGATACGCATGGTGTGCGAACTGCACCGCATCTTTTGCGAAGAAACAGGCAGCCTGGAAACGCTCGACGATTTCTACTTTTGGGGCGAATTGCTCATCTCCGACTTCGATGACTTGGACAAAAATTTAGTTGATGCCGACAGCCTCTTCCAAAACTTGAGCGACTTGCGCGAAATCACCCGCTCCAATGATTTCCTGACCGATGAGCAAGTGGAGGCCATACGCTTGTTCTTTTCCAACTTCAGCCCCGACCGTAAGACAGAACTAAAGGACCGGTTCCTGAGGCTCTGGAACGTGTTGGACAAGATTTACCATCGCTTCCGTGAAAGCCTTGCCCACTCGGGCATCGGCTACGAAGGCATGCGTTATCGCCAAGCCGTAGAACAGCCCACAGGCGACGGCCTAAGCGACTACGACTGCTATGCCTTTGTGGGATTTAACGTGCTCAACAAGTCCGAACATGCCCTTTTCCGCCAAATCCAAGGCACGGGGAAGGCGCTTTTCTATTGGGACTACGACCGGTTTTACAAGGATAACCCCTACCATGAGGCCGGGGAATTCATCCGGCGCAACTTGGCCGATTTCCCGCAGGCCCTGCATGAGGATGCGTTCGACTGCCTTTCCCGCCCTAAAAAGGTGCGCTGCCTGTCGGCGCAAACGGAGAATGCGCAAGCCCGCCATATGGCAGAATGGACGGCCAACCTGCCCGCAGGATGCCCGGAACGGGAAAATGCCATCGTGCTTTGCAATGAGGCATTGCTCATGCCCGTGTGCCACTCGCTTTCACCCACGGTGAAGGAAGTGAACGTTACCATGGGATTTCCCTTGCGGCAGACCCCCATCGTTGACTTTATCGGCATGCTGCTCGACCTGCAAATCCAAGGCTACGACGCCCGGCACGACTGTTTCCGCCTGGAGAAAGTCATGCATGTACTGCGCCACAGTTGCTTCGCCCTCCTTTCCAAAGAGGGTGGCCGGCTGGCCAAAGAGTTGCAGCAGGGCATGCGCCTCTTCCCGTCCCCTGAAGAATTGCATGCCGACGAAGCGGCAACCTTGCTCTTTACCCCGCACACCGGACAAAGGGAACTGGTAGGATACCTGCTGGACGTCGTAAAGGGCATAGCCGCGGCCTATCGCGAGCGACAGAACAACGGGGAAAACAATGACCTGTTCAACCAATTATACCATGAGGCTCTTTTCAAGACCTATACCACATTGCGCCACGTGGGCTCCCTCATAGAAGAAGGAATACTTGACATCCAGCCCGATACCCTCCACACCTTGCTTGCGAAATTGCTGCAACAACTGTCAGTGCCTTTCCATGGAGAACCGGCAGCCGGGCTGCAAATCATGGGAATCCTTGAAACGCGCAACCTGGACTTCAAACGCGTGGCCATATTATCGCTGGGCGAAGGACTTCTTCCCAAGCACAGCAACCGCTACGTCTCTTTTGTCCCGTACAACCTACGCAAGGCTTTCGGCATGACCACACCGGAACATGAGAATGCGGTCTACGCCTATTACTTTTACCGGCTAATCCAACGGGCGGAAGAAGTGACTTTCCTCTACAACGATTATTCTGAAAATGCCGTTTCCCGTGAGGCATCCCGCTTTTTACTCCAGTTCTTGCTGGAATGCCCGTCTATCCCGGTACAAGGAGACACCGGCTATTCGATTGAACGTGCAGCATTGGTCCCCCGGCAGGATACCATATCGTTTGAACTGGACGGAGTGGAAAAAACAAAAGAGGTATACCAACTCCTATTGGAACGCTATGATATCCGGAAAAACCCGGAAGCCTTCCTTTCGCCGTCGGCCTTGAACAATTACATTGACTGCCCGCTCTGTTTCTATCTACAACATGTCCTGCAACTACGTGCCCCACGAGAGACAACCGACGACATGGACCCGGCACAACTCGGCACGCTCTTCCACTACGCCGCACAGAGACTTTATACCGATTTGCTGCCCGACTCAAAGAAAATGGTGAGCCAAGCAAGCATACGTTCCTTTCTGGAAGACAAAGAAAAGATTGAACTTTTACTGGACAATGTATTCGCCGAGAAACTTTTCCGCCTGAAGAAAGGAGAAAAACTGCACTATAACGGATTGCACCTCATTTACCGTAACGTGATAAAAACCTTCGTCTTGAACTTGTTGCGCCACGACAGCCAGCAAACTCCTTTCGCAGTTTTGGCTTGCGAGCAGGAGGTCAGGGAAGACATCGCCGTCGAACTCCCCGGCCGCCCCCGGATTTTACTCCGCATCGGTGGCACTATCGACAGGTTGGACAGGCTGGACACGAACCCGACGGCGGGTGGAAAGGATACGGCTTTACGCATTGTGGATTATAAGACCGGAAGCCGGAAACAAAGGAATGCCGCTTCGCTGGAAGAACTTTTCACCCCGGCAAAAGACCGCCCCCACTATGTCTTCCAAGCCTTCTTTTATTCGGCCATAGCCGGACACATGGCGGTGAATAGCGTTGCCGGGGACACCGGAAGATGTCAACGGATGTGTCCGGTACAACCCGTCCTATTCTATCCCAAATTGGCTGCTGCGCCACGATACAACCCTGCAATTTTCATGGGAGAGCCGCGCAAAGCAACCGAAGTGAAAGATTTCTCGAAAGAATATGGAGAGGAATTCCGCTCACGGCTGGAAATCCTGTTGAAAGAAGTATTTGACTCAGCTGTCCCCTTCTACGCCTGCCGCGATAAAAGCCTCTGCACATACTGTGACTGCCGCTCCCTTTGCCGCTTCGGGGACGCGGGAAAAAACTAAAAGCCGCCTCCTTGCTTGGGAAAAAGCTAAGAGGCGGCTTGGGAGCAGACTGATGGCAACCGGACGCTTTTACAAGATGTCTACAATTTGTAAAGGTCGCTAGCCGCCAACAAATCTACCCGTTTTTCTTGCAAGACATGGATACATTGCTGTAAGTCCGTGGGGCGGATGATGACGTTGGCGCAATCTCCGTTGGCAAAAGAATACATATATTCGATAAAGACACCCGCCTCCGACAAATAAGCAAGCACCTGTGCCAGGCTACCTGGGGTATTAGGGCAAGAAAAGCCTATGACATTGGTAATACTGACGGCGAAACGGTGGTCTTTGAGCACCTGAAACGCGCGATCCGGTTCGGAAACAACGCCGCGCAATATGCCGAAATCGGCATTCTCGGCAATACATAAGGCGGAGAGGTTGATCCCTTCGCGGGCCAATACTTGGGTCACTTCAGTCAAACGCCCGGTCTTGTTCTCCAAAAAAATGGACAATTGTTTTGCTTCCATGATAATCTTGTTTTTAAAAGAAGAGAGTATAAAGAAGAATCAAAGCTTACGGTTGTCGATTACCCGCTTGGCTTTCCCTGTACTGCGCTCAATACTTTTCGGTTCCACGAGCTTTATGTCTACCGAAAGTCCCAGCACGCTTTGCAAACGGCCATGCAACATTTTCTTCAAAGCCAGCAATTTGTTGATTTCGTCGCTGTAGAAATCCGGACGCACCTCCACGCGCAGCTCCATCGTGTCAGTATTGTTCACCCGATCCACAACGAGCAGATAATGCGGCTCAAACTGTGGCATTTCCAAAACGACAGACTCGATCTGCGAAGGGAACACGTTTACACCGCGAATAATCAGCATATCGTCGCTCCGCCCCATGATCCGGTCCATCCGGACAAGCGTCCTCCCGCAAGAACACTTGCCATAGTGAAGGGCGGTGAGGTCTTTTGTACGATAGCGGAGCAGCGGCATGCCCTCCTTGGTGAGATGTGTAAATACAAGCTCGCCGGTTTGTCCCGGTTCCACCGGCTCTAATGTCTGCGGGTCTATGATTTCGGGGAAATAGTGGTCTTCGTTCAGATGGGTCCCGTGCTGGCATTCGCATTCGTAGCCTACGCCCGGCCCAGCCACCTCGCTCAAGCCATAGATGTCGTAGGCCTTCAGCCCCAATTTCTCTTCAAGTTCTTTGCGCATGCCCTCCGTCCACGGCTCAGCGCCGAAAGCTCCGATGCGTAACTTGAACTCATCGTGCGGGATTCCCGATTCCTTGATGGCTTCGGCCAAGTAAAGCGCATAAGAAGGCGTGCAGCAAATAGCCGTAGCCCCCAAGTCGTGCATCAATTGTATCTGTTTGGCCGTATTTCCACTCGACATAGGTATGACGGAGGCATTGATGTTTTCGGCACCTTGGTGGGCGCCCAATCCGCCGGTGAAGAGGCCGTACCCGTAAGAGACTTGGAAAATGTCCTTATTGGTCGCCCCATAGGCATAAAAGCAGCGGGACACGCACTCCGACCATACGCGCAAATCCTTGCGGGTATAGGCCACTACCGTGGGACGGCCCGTTGTCCCGGAGGAAGCATGAATGCGGCAAATCTCAGACATCGGCACTGCGCACAGGCCGAACGGGTAGTTGTCGCGTAAGTCGAACTTCGTGGTGAAAGGCAACTTCACGATGTCGTCGATTGACTGTATATCGTCCGGGGTCAAGCCCATCTCCTGCATCTTTTTGCGGTAGAACGGAGTGTTATGATACACGTACTCTACGATTTTCTTAAGGCGTGCACTTTGAATCTTGCGCAATGTCTCGCGATCCATGCACTCCATGGTTTCATTCCAGATCATGGGATTTCGTGGGTTATGGTTTAAGAGTTTTTGACTAAGGTTTAAAAAGTTCACTCGACAAAGATAGCCCAAAAACGGGAGAAGTGGCGGAGGAAATACCAAAAAGTGCAGGCACTCTTCCCGGAAAGCGGCAAGGGAAAACAGAAAAAATCATTGGAGTTCCGACCAAGCCTTCTCCAACTCTCCGAATAAATCCCCGGCTTCCGTCATCCGCCGCCCTTCGGGCACGACGTCGGCCTTGCGTATCTTTTCCCGGATTTCATTGGCCTTCTGGGCTACTTCCAACGCCTGCCGCTTAAATTTTTCCTCACCGGTCGCCCGGTACTTCTTCAGCAAGTCCTGCAAAAGGGCTACGTTCTGCGACAAGCTCTCGACGGCGACTTTCATTTCATCTTGGTTTTTCACCACATCGAGGTGCTTGATGACTTGGGAAGCCCTTTCGATGGCTTCCGAGGAAGGCAGGGCGTTACCGTCCTCCCCCTTCCCCTCCACGTGCCCAGGCACTTCCGTCTTATCCACCTGCGGCTCGCCGTTTTCCGTTTTTCTCTCTTTGCTGCATGCGCAAAGCAAGCCCGATGCCAGCGCTAAGGCGGGAAGCAAATGGGGGTTCATACGATACTTTAACATGGTTCTCTCTGGTTTTGTGTATTCTGACCGTGCGAAAATACATTTTTTCTTTCCCCCGGCCAAACATAGTACAGCAAAAAGAGTTTTCCCTGTTCCCGCGCGTGGCGACAGAAGCGGCCATTCACTCCACCTACCCCATCTTTCCCCCATTTCCGGCCGATGCTTTCATTTTTATTTCCTACCTTTGCGGGGCTTATGAAAAAGAACCTGCTCCTCTTTTTTCTGTCGGCCCTTTTTCCTTTGGTCCTGTGCGCCCAGGTGGTCAATACGAACATGGATCCCACTTATGCCGCAACGACTGAACTCCCGAACGGGGAGATTCCTAAAGATTCCGTATGGATAGATACCGACGACATAGACCCGGCCCCATACCAGTGGAAGGTGGACGACCGTTTTGGCACGGTCCGTCTGGTGGGAGCCGATAGCTCCTTTTTGAATTTCCCCAACACGAACCACACGGAAGGCCTCACGGGGCACTACAACCACTTGGGCAACCTCGGCAGCCCGCGCCAGTCGCGCATCTGGAACGAGAGGACTTCTTTTTCACAGCTCTATTGGCTTGACCCGTATAGCTTCTTTTATACCGAGCCGGCCGACTTCCCTTTCACCAATTCAAAGCTTCCTTATACCAATATCTCCTATTTTTTTGCCGGAAGCGGTTCACATTCCGAAAAACGATTCAAGACCTATTTTTCACGTAATGCAGGTAAAGAGTTCGCAGTAGGATTCAATATAGACTACTTATACGCCTTGGGCTACTACCAGAACCAGAGCAATTCGCAATTCAACGGCTCACTCTTCGCCAGCTATCTGGGAGAGCGCTACGAAGCCAAGCTGCTTTACGGATACTACTACCTGAAGATGGCCGAGAACGGCGGCATCACCGACGACCGGTACGTTACCGACCCCGAAGCCATGGCACAGGGTACGCGGCAATTCGATGCCGACGAGATGCCCATCGTATTCGACGATGGAGGAGCAAGCGCTTGGAACCGGAACCGCCTGCACGACATTTTCTTCACCCACTCCTACAACATCGGCTTTATCCGCACGGAAGAAACAATCATCCCTCGCGACTCTACCCAAGCCGCCACGAACGACTCCATCCCACAAGACACCATGCGCATCGAAGAATACATACCGGTGACGTTGTTCACCCACACGATGCGAATACAGACGAACAAGCATTCGTTCCAATCGGACAACGACCAGTCGGCCAACCTCCCGTCTTTCAGTTATCCGAACACTTATCTCCGGTCGGACAACATGAGTGCCGACAGCACTAACTATTTCTCCATCCGCAACACCTTCTCCGTCTCCCTGCTGGAAGGATTCAACAAATACGCCCAAGCCGGGTTGCGGGTTTTCTTTGAGCACGAATTCCGCAATGTGAGCCTCATGCCAAGCGATTCAACCGGCACGGCCATGGAGACGTACAAGGAAAACGAAGTGTATGTAGGCGGGGAATTGAGCAAACGGCAAGGCCGCTTCTTGCATTACGACGTCATCGGTTCGATAGGGCTGCTTGGGAAAGCCATTGGCCAGTTTGACGTGCGCGGCAGTTTGGACATGAACTTCCGCCTGTGGAAAGATACGGTTTCCCTCATTGCACGGGGAAAAATCAGCAACCAGCTCCCGGCTTTCTACCTGCGCCACTACCATTCGAACCACTACCGCTGGGATAACGACGACATGAGCAAAGAATTCCGTACCCGGGTGGAAGGGGAAATCAACATCCAGCGCTGGCGCACACGGTTGCTCTTTGGCATGGAAAACATACAGAACTATACCTACCTTAACGAATATGCAGTGCCGGCACAGGCCTCACGGGGAATACAAGTGCTGAACGCCATGCTTTGCCAAGACTTCAAATTGGGCATCCTCCATCTGGACAACGAAGTCCATTGGCAGGAATCCACCTCAAGCGAACTGCCGCTTCCCACTTTGTCGCTTTACCATAATCTCTACATCGACGCTTACTTGGCAAAGCGAGTACTCCGCCTGCAGTTGGGAGTTGACGTGCGTTACTTTACGAAATACAAGGCACTGGCCTATACTCCGGCCATTGGCCAGTTCCACCTTCAGTCTCCCGACGACCAAGTAGACATAGGCGGCTATCCCATATTGACCGCGTACATCAACTTCCACCTGAAGCAGACCCGCTTTTTCGTACAGATGTACCACCTGAACCAAAGCACGGGTAACTATTTCCTTACACCGCACTATCCAATCAATCCCAGTATCTTGAAATTCGGGCTTTCGTGGAATTTCTTCGACTGAAACCATCCCCGTAGTGAAAAAGCCATGTGCTCCTTCCCGTCATCCGTAATCCAGGTATGGTATCCCTCCCTAAAGTATCTTACTTTTTCCCCGCAAAATCGGACGGCTTCGGGTTTACGCAAATAAAAAACGGGAAAACCGTGTGCCGACCTGAGCAAGCATGAAAAAACAAAGGCTAAATACTACGGAACAGTTGTTGCTGCTCATCCGAAAGAAACAGCCTCTCTCTTTCCGGCAACAACTACAGTTGGTCGTACAACTCAGCATACCGGCCATCGTGGCACAACTGTCTTCTATCGCCATGCAGTACATCGACGCATCCATGGTGGGCAGCCTGGGCGCCAATGCCTCAGCCTCCATCGGGCTTGTGTCTACTACTACGTGGCTGTTCGGCGGACTGTGTGGCGCCGCGGCCACGGGCTTCACCGTACAAGTGGCGCATGCCATCGGCGCCGGCGACAGCGATTCGGCGCGATCCATACTCCGCCAATCGTTCGTGGCCGTATCCTCCTTTAGCATATTGTTGGCACTCGTGGGCATTTCCATTAGCGGAATCCTCCCAAGCTGGCTGGGCGGCGACAGTGCCATACGGCGTGACGCCTCGCTCTACTTCCTGATTTTTTCCCTTTTCCTCCCCACCCTCCAGTTGAACTCCTTATCGGGCGGAATGTTGCGATGCAGCGGGAACATAAAAGTGCCGAGCATACTCAATGTCTTGATGTGCGTGGAAGATATTATCTTTAATTTCTTTCTGATATTCCCCACCCGCGATATCCAAATATTCAATTCCATTTGGAAAATCCCCGGGGCAGGATTAGGCGTGGAAGGAGCGATTTTGGGCACGGGCTTGGCAGAATTGCTGACCGCGGTACTTATGACGCTCTACATGTACCGGCGCTCTTCGGAGTTGAAACTCATAGGGACGCGGGGAAGTTTCCGGCCTACCCGCAACATGTTGCGCAAGGCTGCACGCATAAGTTTCCCCATGGCCTTGGAGCACTCCGTGATTTGCGGCGCACAGATAATGACGACGGTCATCATCGCACCGCTCGGGATATTTGCCATTGCAGCCAATTCGTTTGCCATCACCGCAGAAAGCCTATGCTACATGCCAGGATACGGGATTGCCGAAGCGGCCACTACGCTGACAGGGCAAAGCCTCGGAGCCGGAAGGAACAAACTTACGTTCCGTTTCGCCCACATCACGGTCTACCTCGGCATGGCTGTCATGGGCTTGATGGGGGTCATCATGTATATTGCAGCCCCCCAAATCATCGGTATCATGACTCCGGTCGAAGAAATACGTTCCCTCGGCGTCATGGCGTTGCGCATCGAAGCCTTCGCCGAACCCATGTTTGCCGCCGCCATTATAGCATACGGCGTCTTTGTCGGCACGGGAAACACCCTTGTGCCCTGCTTGATGAATTTCTTCAGCATCTGGGCCGTACGCCTTACGCTGGCGGCCTCATTAGCCTCCTCCATGGGATTGAAAGGAGTGTGGCTCGCCATGTGCATAGAGCTTTGTTTCCGTGGAAGCATCTTCCTCATTCGGCTGGAAAGGGGGAAGTGGATGAAATAAAGGACAAACCGTAATTCCGTTCATAAGAACCGTAATATGTTTACAGACACCCCTGTTTTCCCCTTTTACCTTTGCGGGCATAAACCGAAATACAGGGAATCCCACGAAGTATAATTATTAGATAATATACAAAAAATCATCGCTACAATGAAACAAATCACCCATGCCGAATTCGGGGGCGAACGCCCTCTGTTCGCATCCCACAATCTTTATCTCGAGGATGTCACGATACACGTTGGCGAATCTGCCCTCAAAGAATGCAGCAACATCAAGGCCATCAACTGCCGCTTCGAGGGAAAATACCCTTTCTGGCATGTAAACGGCTTTTTCGTGAAGGACTGTTTATTCACTGAAGGGGCGCGGGCCGCACTTTGGTATTCCCGCGATTTGGAAATGAGCGACACGCTGGTGGAAGCCCCGAAGATGTTTCGCGAAATGGACGGCATCCGTTTGGAAAACGTACGTATTCCCAACGCCCTGGAGACCCTCTGGAAATGCCGCAACGTCCAACTGAAGAACGTGGAAGTGCAAAACGCCGACTATTTATTCATGCACAGCGAAAACATAAGGATTGCCGATTACAAGCAACAAGGGAACTACTCCTTCCAATACTGCAAGAACGTAGAAATACGCAATGCGGTAATCGATTCGAAGGATGCTTTTTGGAACACCGAAGATGTTACCGTCTACGACTCGGTACTCGAGGGGGAATATCTCGGATGGCACTCCCATCGCTTGCGGCTGGTGAACTGCAAAATATCGGGGACACAACCTTTATGCTACGCACACGACCTCATTCTGGAGAATTGTACACTGGCCGACGACTGCGACCTAGCTTTCGAGTACAGCAGCGTACAGGCCACCATAAAGGGACCCATACGCAGTGTGAAAAATCCACGTACCGGAAGCATTACGGCTGAAAGCTACGGAGAAATCATACTCGACGAAAACATCAAGGCCCCAGCCGATTGCGAACTGAAACTGTGGGACAACCAGACTTGCCCCGATTGACTTTATGAAATACGACTTCGACGAAATCGTGCTACGCCGGGGGACTTATTCCTACAAATGGGACTCCGCGCCGGAAACCGACATGCTTCCCATGTGGGTAGCCGACATGGATTTCCGCACCGCCCCTGCCGTGAGGGAAGCACTGCAACGCCGCATGGAGCACGGCATATTCGGCTATACCCGCGTGCCCCAAGCCTATTTTGAGGCAACGATAAACTGGTTTCGCCGGCGGCACAGTTGGAACATCGAAAACGGCTGGATACTCTACACCTCCGGCGTGGTTCCCGCCCTTTCGGCCATCATCAAGGCCTTGGCCGCGCCCGGCGAACGGGTATTGGTGCAGACCCCGGTTTACAACTGTTTCTTCTCTTCCATCCGTAACAATGGATGCGAACTCGTAACCAACCCGTTGGTACGCGACAACGGGACGTACCACATCGACTTCGATGGCTTGGAACGTGCGGCTTCCGACCCGCGTGTCCGCCTCATGTTGTTGTGCAACCCGCACAATCCCGTGGGGCGCGTCTGGACACGGGAGGAACTGGAACGTATCGGCGACATCTGCATACGGAACGGCGTGGTAGTTGTGTCCGACGAAATACACGGCGAATTGACCTACCCCGGCCATGACTATACGCCTTTTGCCTCCCTGTCAGAAGAATTCCTGCACCATTCCATCACGTGCGTCTCCCCCACCAAGGCATTCAACATAGCCGGATTGCAAATCGCCAACATCGTCGTGTCTAACCAAGAATGGAAACAGCGGATAGACAAGGCTATCAACATCAACGAGGTATGCGACGTGAACCCTTTCGGCGTAGCAGCGACGATAGCAGCATACAACGAAGGGGAAAGTTGGCTTGACGAATTACGCGCATACTTATACGCCAACTTCCTTTACATGCGTGATTTCTGCCGTGCACACCTGCCCCATTTCCCGATTACCGAGTTGGAAGGGACGTATCTCGTATGGATGGACTGCACAGCATTGGGAAAGGATTCCGAAGAACTCGAGCATCTGCTGAAAGAAGAAGTGCGCCTGTGGCTGAATGCCGGCAGCATGTATGGATCGGAGCTTGAGGGCTTCATGCGCTGGAACATCGCTTGCCCGCGCCAAGTATTGGCAGACGGGCTGGAACGCTTCCGCAAGTTTGTGACCCGCCACACGTGAGCACCGCCTTGGAGTGGCGAAAGTTTCCCCCAAAAGTGCCTCCGCTCCTACTTGAGAGCCGGGGCACTTTTTCGTATCCGCGCAACGGCTTTCCGCAAGAAGGAGCTGCGCAGGCAGACGTACCCCCGCCCTCCTGCCGATACCTCCGCGCCTAAGGACCGGAAACGCCTTGCGGTAAAGCAAAAAGCAAGGTGCACGAATATCAAATTCTTTCCCGCAC
>CAYTPX010000022.1:0-31047 GCA_964439955.1 uncultured Bacteroidaceae bacterium
TTCATAATCATGAGGTCGCCGGTTCAATCCCGGCTCCCGCTACACAGAAATACACAAGGGAAAGGTAAAAAGTTGCAGGGCATCTGCTTAGGAAAGCAGATGCCCTGCAACTTTTTACCTTTCCCCCAAACGCGCTATACCAAGCTCCCCTTTTCTGAGATAAGAACATTTTTCCTACCAAGGTTGCCGAAGAACCTTGCCAACCCCATGAACTTGCACGATTTGCACGTCAGCGCAGAACCGGGCTACCTGTAGTCGCTATGCGAAAGCCCCCGGGCTCACAGGGCATCCATTTCCTGCCCCATTTTCCGAATCCTCCCCGTTTTCACGCGACTTAAGCGATTGTTCCCGGTAACGCCGCGGAGAAAATCCCAAATTCTTCTTCACATACCGCCCGAAAACAGACAAATCAGAAAAACCCAAAGCATAAGCAACCTCCTTAATACTCTTTCCCGATTGCCCCAACATGGCTTTCACGTCATTCAATACATAGGTGTTCAGCAAGTCCGAAGCCGTTTTTCCTCCTATTTGCTTACAAATAGCCGAAAGATACTTGGGCGTCACGTTCAACTGCCTCGCATACCACGCCACCGAACGAGGCCGGGGATAAGCCGAAACGAGCAGGTCAAGATAATGATGAAACAAATTCTCGCCCGAGCTATACCGGTCGTAAAAAATGTCCTGCCCATAACTCCGCAAAATGCCAGCCAATTCATAAAACATGGCCTCCATCAATGCCTTTACCATTTCCTTACGATAATGGTAGGGACGCCCGTCTTGCAACTTGCGCCGCAGCAACATGTAACATTCCCTTAAACTGTCCACATTCTCCTGCGTCAGCCGCAGAATGGGATTGCGCTCCAAAAAGACTTTCATCTTCCATGTCGTGCCCAACGTCTGCACCAACTGTGCCAAACAAGCCTGTGAAAGACCTATGCCAAAGCCATCAAAATCCATACTAAGCATGCTTCGCTCCACGACGAAATTCGGTTGGCAAATAATCAAATTGTTCGGACGAATTTCGCGCCGCTCCCCATTCAGGTAAAGCGTGGCAGTCCCGGCAAGGCAACACCACCCGATGCTGAAATCCAAGCGCAGAATCCTAGAATCTGTAGTCGCTTCCAATTTATCCACCAGAAAGAACTGGTCGTCGCAGAAAACAAATCCGTCGCTTAGCGCTAAATTCAAATCTGTAAATTCGATTTTTTCTTCCATCCCCACTATGTATTTCTGATGCAAATTTAAGTACCACTGCAGAAAAAGAAACCAATAAAAGCACAGAATTACTATACTATTTTTCCTTTTCCGGATATCTCCTGAAATTTTGCCCACCATTCCGGAAAAAAGACCTACTCCATTTTTCTGGAAAGGGGCTTACTTTGGCAATAAAACAACCAAAAGCTCCAACAAATATGAAAAAGACGTATTACTATTGCGCATGCGGCTTACTCCTGCTTGGCTTAGGCTCATGCCAAAAAGCGGTAAACGGAAAGGCGGAAGCTACCCAGCCCATACGCGTGTCGATACTCACCGTGTCCGCCTCCGCCCCGCTCCAGAGCAAACCTTACTCCGGCACAGTGCAGGAGAACAGGCAAACGTCAATCAGCTTTTCCACCTCCGGCACAGTACAATCCGTACACTTCGAACTGGGCGACCGCATAGAGAAAGGACAACTCCTGGCCACACTCGACCCCGCTTCGTACCAGAACCTCTACGAGATATCGCGTGCCACGCTCCTCCAGACCCAGGACGCTTACGAGCGCTACAAGGTGCTGCATGAGAAAGGAAGCCTGCCCGAAATCCAATGGATAGAGGCCGAGAGCAGCCTCCAACGCGCCAAGGCCCAAGAAGCCATAGCGCGCAAGAACCTGGACGACTGCAAGCTCTACGCCCCATCCTCCGGCGTCATCTCGGCCAAGAACGTGGAACCCGGGCAAAACATAACCCCGGGCCTCTCCATAGGCACCCTCCTTTCCACCGACAGGCTCAAGGTGAAGATAGCCGTGCCCGAAGCCGAAATAGCACAGATAACCATCGGCCAGGAAGCGGCCATTGGGATTCCGGCCTTAGGAGGGCGCACCTTAAGCGGGAAAGTCTGCGAGAAAGGTATCGCCGCCAATCCCCTCGCCCGCTCCTACGAGGTGAAGATAGCCCTCGACCAGCCCGTCCGTGGGCTCATGCCCGGCATGGTGGCAAAAGCCACGCTGGACTTTTCGGGAAAAGCGCCCGTGCTTTTCCCCATACTCCCCGCATCTCTTGTCCAAATCGACGAGCACAACCAGAACTTCGTCTGGACAGTAGAAGAAGGACGCGCCCACAAGCGTCCGGTAAGTTGCGGTGAGTTCACCGCACAAGGCGTGGCCATCACCTCCGGCCTGGAGGCCGGCGACCAAGTCATCTGCAGCGGCCAGCAGAAAGTGAGCGAACAAACCTTAGTAACCACCCGCTGAGCCGGGAGAAAGGCACAGAGCAATGAAAGGAAAAAAACGTAACCCTGTGGAATGGGCCATGCACTACCACAAGATAGCCATACTGGCGGTGTGCTGCCTCATAGCCTTCGGCATCTACAGCCTGCCGCAGATGCGCAAGAACGAATTCCCCGACTTCACCGTCCGCCAAGGGCTCGTCGTGGCCGTAGCACCGGGCAATACCGCCAAGGAGATGGCCGAGCAGGTGGCCAAGCCGCTCGAAAACTACATCTTCAGCTACAAAGAAGTAAAAAAGGCAAAGACATTCTCCCAGAGCCGCGACGGGATAGTTTACATACAGGTGGAACTCAACGACGAACTCAACGACAAAGATGGGTTCTGGAGCAAGTTCAAGCACGGCATCGACAACTTCAAGTCCCAACTCCCCTCCAACGTACTGGCCGTACAAGTGCTTGACGATTTCGGCGACACATCGGCCTTGCTCCTGGCTATGGAGAGCCGCGACAAGACATACCCCGAACTCGACGACTATATGGACGGGCTGCAAGACCGCCTGCGTCGCATCCCCAGCGTAGGACGCCTCTCCGTCAGCGGGTTGCGCAAAGAGCAGATTACAGTAGAGCTTGACCCCGCCCGGCTCTCGCAATACGGGCTCGACGAACAGGCCATCGCCATAACCCTGCTCACCAAGGGCTTTGCCACCAGCGGCGGGAGGGTGAAGAACCCAACCTATACCCACCCCATCCACGTGACCCGCTCGTTCAACAACGAATTCGAAATCGGGCAGCAGATAATCTATACCGACCCCGCCGGCAACAACATACGCCTCCGCGACGTGGCCCGCATAAGACGGGAATACCCCGACCCGGATAGCTACATCGAGTACAACGGGGTGAAATGCCTCCTGCTCAGCGTGGAGATGAAACAGGGGAAAAACATCGTGAAGATGGGGGAAGACGTGCACCAAGCCATCGAAGACATCCGGCAAACGCTTCCCTCCGACGTGGAAATATACTCCATCACCGACCAATCGCGCGTCGTAAGCGGCAGCGTGTCCAATTTCCTGCACGAGTTAGTCATCGCCATCGTGGCCGTCATACTCGTCGTGATACTCCTCCTGCCCCTGCGCGTGGCGTTGGTGGCCGCTTCCACAATCCCCATAACCATCTTCATTTCCTTGAGCCTCTTCTACGCCTTCGGCATAGAACTGAACACGGTCACCCTGGCCGCGCTCATCACTACCTTGGGCATGATCGTGGATAATTCCATCGTCATCATCGACTGCTACCTCGAGAAGTTGGGCGAAGGCTGTTCGCGCTGGCATGCGTCGATAGAAAGCGCCACCCACTTCTTCAAGTCCATCCTCTCGGCCACGCTTGCCATAAGCATCACTTTCTTCCCGTTCCTGTTCACCACGACGGGAATGATTCATGACTTCCTCACCAGCTTCCCGTGGGCTATCACGCTCATCCTAGTCATTTCGCTGCTCGTGGCCGTATTCTTCGTCCCCTTCCTCCAGTTCTGGTTCATACGCCAGCCCCTTCAGCCGAAAAGCCCCGCACCAAACGGGAAAAGACGCGGCTCTGTTCTCGAAACCATGCAACGCTTTTACGACCGCGCCCTGCACACCTGCCTGGCACACCCAAAGGTGACACTCGCATGCGGCCTGCTTAGCGTAGTGGCCGGGGCAACCTTGCTCTTCAACCGTCCCCTGCAAATCATGCCCAATGCCGACCGCAACCAGTTTGCCGTGGAAATCAGCCTCCCCACGGGCAGCTCCATCCAGGCCACGGCCTCCGTGGCCGACAGCATGGCGCGCATCCTGCGCCAAGACCCCCGCGTGCAGTCGGTCGCATCCTTCATCGGATGTTCCTCCCCCCGCTTCCAGACGAGCTACGCCCCCCAAATCGCAGGCACGAACTACGCCCAGTTCATCGTCAATACCTCCGGCCCCCAGGAGACTGTAGCCTTGCTTGACGAATACGCCCCGAAGTACACCAACCATTTTCCCCAAGCCACCGTGCGCTTCAAGCAGCTGAGTTACTCGCAGGCCGTCTACCCCATCGAAATCCGCCTCAGCAGCCAAGAGTCGCCCGACAGCCTGAAACGTTATGCCGATGAAATCGCGGCACTGCTACGGCAAATGCCCGAGATCGCTTTCGTCCGCACCGACGCGTTAGAACCCCTCTCGGCCATTTCCATCATATTGCACGAAGACGAGGCCTCCCGGCTGGGCATCACCAATACCGGGGTGGAAACGACGATGGCCTTGCGCTACGGCAGTGGATTGGCCGTGGCCAAAATCTGGGAAGGCGACAACGATACCCCCGTCGTGCTCAGGAGCAACAAGGCCGACAGTGCGCGCAATACCGACCCGGCCAACGAGCTGATACCCGCTTTCGGCGGGCTGGCCCACGTGCCCCTGCGGCAAGTGGCGGACATCGTGCCCAGCTGGCAAGAGGGGCAAATCGTACGCCGCAACGGGGTGCGTTGCATCACAATACAAGCCGACGTAACGCGTGGCACGAACATCATGGCCGCCACGGCTCGCGTGCAAGAGGCAATAGACAACCGGCTCAAGCTGCCGCCCCAAATCAACCTCACCTATGCCGGGGAGAAGGAACAAAACAGCGAAAACCTGCCGTTCATCATCAACGGACTGGCCATAGCCGCAGCCATAATATTCTTCATCTTGCTGCTCCACTACAAGCGGATAAGCGTCGCGTTCCTCATCTTCTCCAGCATGGCGCTCTGCCTCTTGGGCGCCGGGCTGGGACTCCTCGCCAGTGGGTTGAGCTTGAGCATCACTTGCTTCTTGGGACTCGTAAGCCTGATGGGGATTATCGTGCGCAACGGCATCATCATGATAGACTTTGCCGAGGAACTCCGGCAAAACGGGCACATGAATGTTTCCGAAGCCATCGAGCACTCTGCCAGCCGACGCATGCGCCCCATCTTCCTTACCTCGGCCGCCGCGTCGATGGGCGTCATACCCATGATCTTAGGAAAGAGCTCGCTTTGGATGCCGATGGGCACGGTTATTTTCTACGGCACACTGCTCACCTTGGTATTCATCCTTACCGTTTTGCCCGCAGCCTACTTGCTTTTCTTCCGCCGCTCGACACGCAAGCGGGCAAAAGCCCAAACGCTCGAAACACTTTGAACCACTCTCCAATCCGTAAAACTTAGAACTTTTTGAGCAATGAAACGTCGCATTTTCCTATTTAGCTCACTCATTTTGGCGGTTTGCAGTACTACCGCGCCGCTCCCTGCACAATCAACCTACACGCTGGAGCAGTGCTTGGACGAAGCGCTCCGCAACAACATCAAAATAAAGAATGCCGAGCGCGACCTCGAGGTAGCCCAACAAGAAAAAAGGTTGGCCTTCACACACTACTTCCCCTCCATAGAAGCCACGGGAGGGGCATTCACGGCCGACCGGGGGCTCATCAAGACGGATCTTCTACCCGGGCAAACAATCTCGATGGTAGACGACGGAATGATTGGCACTGTGGCCGCCACGCTCCCGCTCTTCACCGGCGGGCAAATCGTGAACAAGAACCGGCTGGCCGAGGTAGGGGTAACAGCCAACCGGCTGCAACAAAGCCTCTCGCGCAACGAGGTCTTGCTCACCACCGAGCAATACTTCTGGCAGATAGTCTCACTCAAAGAGAAACTCCGTACCATCGCCGCAGCCGAAGCCCAGCTGGAACGTTTCGAAAAGGACGTACAGAACTCCGTGGACGCGGGCATCAACACGCGAAACGACCTGCTCCGCGTACAACTGCGCCGCAACGAAATGCACAACAACCGCATCTCGGCCGAAAACGGGCTGCGCACCTCGCTCCGGCTATTGGCACAATACATGGGGCACGCCGAGGAAAACATAGAAATAGACTACCAACTGGCCGATTCCCTTCCCCCCGCCCCCCAGGCACTCTACACCGCACCTGAAAACGCCCTGTTGCTAACCCAAGAATACGGCCTGCTCCAACAAAACGTGAAGGCAAGCCGCCTGCAACAAAAGCTCGCATTGGGAAAGAACCTCCCCACCGTAGCTGTCGGAGGAGGCTATGCCTGGGAAAACCTGCTCGACCATTCACGTTCGCACTGGATAGGTTTTGCCACGGTGAGCATCCCACTGACGGACTGGTGGGGCGGTTCGCACGAAGTGAAAGGCGAAAAGCTGAAGGTGAAGAGTGCCGAAAGCGAACTACAGGACAAGAGCCAGCTCCTTCTCATCCACATGCAAAACTGTTGGGACGAGTTCAACGATGCTTTCCGCCAGATCCAACTGGCATTGAGCAACATCAAGCAAGCCGAAGAGAACCTGCGCCTGCAAACGGACTACTACGCCGCAGGCACATGCAGCATGGCCGACCTGCTCGACGCGCAAACCCTCTTCTGCCAAGCCCATGACCAATACGCCGATGCCTACGCGCGCTACGCGCTCAAGAAACGGGAGTACCTGCAAGCGACCGGGCGATAAAAACGGCACAGCGGCTTCGGGAAAGGGAAATAAGGACACGGGAATTTGCCAAGAATAGGCGCAAAACCGTAATTTTGCGCCCATAAACAGTACAAAACCCACAAAACTTTCCTCACTATGAGACAGATTCCATTTATCCTTTCCTTCTGCCTGACACTCGCCGCAACCACCGGTTGCGCCCAAAAGGCACAAGACGGGCAAGAAGAGAGCACGGTTGCCTCCGGGCAAACGCAGGCCAGCGCACAACCCGGCGTACAATCAACGTACATCACCCAGCAAGAGTTGCGCACGAAACTCTTCGACTACACGAACAAAGAGTTCCAGTTTTTGGGCGAACGCCCGGCGGTCTTGGACATCTATGCCGTATGGTGCGGCCCATGCAAGCAGCTCGCCCCCATCTTGGACGAACTCGCCACGGAATTCGCCGGGCAGGTCGATTTCTATAAGCTCGACGCGGAAAAAGAAACCGAAGCCGCGGCGGCCATCGGCGTGCAGGCCTACCCCACGCTGCTCCTCATGGCACCCGGGAAAGAACCCGTGCCCCAAATAGGCGCCCTCCCCAAAGACGAGCTGAAGCGCCTCATCCAAGAAAAGCTCTTGCAGTAGCCCCTGCCCAAGAAGCCGCGCCAACGGGGCACTCCCGCCCGCACCTTCCACAACCGCGCCCTGCCTGCACCCCGCGGCGCAAGGCGCGGTTTCCTTTATCCCCCGCCGCAAGAGGGGAAAAGCGCAGGCGCTTCCCCCGGAAAGGGGCAAGGCTTTTGCACCAAAGGACTGCACTTTTCGCCGAAGACACGCAAGGATAGCGGCCTGCGGGGCACGGCCATTCCATAAAGGGGGCATGCTCATCGTTCCGGATTGCCGCGGTATTCAGCCACGATGGCCAAAAGTTCCTCACCGTATTGCTCCACGGTTTTCTTCCCGACGTAAGGCACCCGCGACAAATCGGCCAATGTGGCCGGGCACAAATTGGCAATCCCCATGAGCGCCTTCTGCTGGAGGACCATGTAGGGCGGCAGCCCCGCTTCGGAAGCGCGCCCGCTCCTCCAGCGGCGGAGCGCGTCGAAAAGCACTGGGTGGAGCAGGTCGGAGGGCACGTCGGCCTTCCCCAAGCCGCGTTTGCGGCGGGCGGCTTTCGCCGTTTCCGGCTCATCGGGCAACAAGGCGAGGGCGCGTTCAGCAAGATAGCCGCGCACGTCGAACCCGGTAGCCGCATACCCCATGAGCCGTTGCTTTGCCCCAACAAGCAGGCGTGCCTCGGCAAAGGCTTCCTTCCAACGCCTCCCCACCGTCTTATTGTCGGTTTCCACCGCTTCGGCAGCCAGCAAAAGAGGGCGCAATGCCGCCACACGGCCTCCGAAGTAGGTAGCCGCGGCGGCCACGCGCTCCTGCAAACGGTGGGCAGCAGCCGCGCCACCCTCCGGTTCCAAGGCAAGGGGGCGGTACTGGCGGGCAAACTTACCGCTCACTTCCAGCAACTGGGCGGGCATGAGCGCGAGCATTTCCTTCCAGCCCGCCAAGAGTTGGGGGTAAGTGCGGTAAAGGTGTTCATCCAAAATACGTCCCAGTTGCCCCAATGCAGCAAACAAAGGGCGGAAATCGAACAGTTCGTCGAGCGACTTCAAGAGGAAGAGACGCCGGTCGGCCTCGAGGGTTTCCTCCGTGGGGGTCGTCGCCTTGGCCGTATGGCCGAAGGCCGAGACAACGGGGTCGTCTATCAAATTGCCCGCCCCCAGCGGCGTGCTCAAGACCAAGCCCTGCAAGCTACGGCAACGGGACAGGGCGACGTAGACCTGCCCATGCGCAAAAGATTGCCCGGCGTCTATGATGACGCGGTCGAAAGTGAGGCCTTGGCTCTTGTGGATCGTGATGGCCCAAGCCAAGCGGAGGGGATAGTGGCGGAACGTCCCGGCCACGGTCTCCTCTATCGCACGCGAGTCTTCGTTGAGGCGGTATTGCGTGTTCTCCCAAACGGCCTGCTCCACTGCCACGGGCGACGCCCAATCGTCGCAGATGACCTCGATGCGTCCAGCCGAAAGGCGGTGTACCCGCCCGATCTTCCCGTTGTAGAAACGCCGGGGAACTTCCGTGTCGTTCCTGAGAAACATGACTTGCGCCCCTTCTTTCAGGCGGAGAATCGGTGCCACAGGATAGAGTGCCTCGGGGAAGTCGCCCTCCACTTCGGGGCCGTACTCCCAAGCCTTCCCGGGCAACTGCGAGAGACATCGCCCATTGACCTCCTGCGCCTGCCGGTTGTGGGTCGTAAGCATGATATAACCGCGCTGCCCCTCGGGGCGGAAGCCGGGGCAGTAGCGCCCGTTGAGCGCCGCCAAGGCGGCAGCCCCCTCCGCGCCGCCCGCGCGGACACCGTTGAGCAGGTCGAGGAAGCGGGGGTCGGTCTGGCGGTAGACGGTCTGCAATTCGATGGTCACGTAGCGCGTCTTCCGCAAAGCCTGGCTGCCGAAGAAGTAAAGTGTGTCGTAAGCCCCGCTTTCAAGCAAGAGCCGGCGCTCGTCGTCCTTGGCCACGGGCGCCAACTGCTGCAAGTCGCCGATGAGCAGCAGCTGCACACCGCCGAAAGGCTCGTCGCTATGGCGATAGAGGCGCAGCGTGCTGTCCACTTGGTCGAGCAGGTCGGCGCGCACCATGCTCACCTCGTCAATCACAAGCAAATCCAACGAACGCACGATACGCGCCTTTTCACGGGAAAGGCGCTGCATCCACGCCGGGCGGCCGCCGCGCACGGCGGGCAAGCCGCCCGGGACGTAAGGCGAAAAGGGCAACTGGAAGAAGGAATGCAGCGTGACCCCGCCGGCATTGACGGCAGCCACGCCCGTGGGGGCGGTAACAATCATGCGCTTGCGCGACGCCGCCTTCAGCCGGCGCAAGAAAGTGGTTTTCCCCGTACCGGCTTTGCCGGTGAGGAATACGTGCTGCCCGGTCTCCTCCACGTAGCGGCGGGCCAGCTCGAGCTGCGGGTTGCTTTGTTCGTCCATGGGCGTGTCGGTTCGGGAAAAGCGGCGGCGCAAACCGTAAGAAACGGCGGCGGTTTCCGCAAAAAGTGCCAAGGTTTTCCGGGGCAAGCGCCGTGCAAACATAGGCATCCGCCCCGGCAAAGCAGCGGGAAGGGTGTGGGACAAGCAGGAAAAGCCATGCCGCCCGGGAGGGAACACGGCAAGGCCTACCCCCGAAGGCGCTATGGTTCAGGGGCACGGCCGCCCACGGGGTGGAGCCCCATGGCCGCGGCCTTCTCCAAAAGGTAGGCGTAGGCCGCTCCATGCTCATTGGGGATTTCTCCGTTGAGGATGGCGTCTTTGATGGCCGCCTTCAGCTTCCCCACCTCGGCGCAAGGGGAAAGCCCGAAGACTTCCATGATTTCCTCCCCGCGCACGGGCGGTTGGAAGTTGCGGATGCGGTCGCGCTCTTCCAAGTCAATCAGTTTTTGGCGGACGAGGCGGAAGTTGTCCAAAAAGCGCTGCTTCCGTTGCTCATTCTTCGAAGTGATGTCGGCTTCGCACAGCGTCATCAGGTCGTCGATGTCGTCGCCCGCTTCGAAAAGCAAGCGCCGCACGGCCGAATCCGTCACCCCTTCATCGGCAATGGCTATGGGCCGCATGTGGAGATCGACGAGCTTCTTCACATATTTCATTTGCCTTTCACCCATCGGGAGCTTCATCCTGCGGAAAAGCGACGGCACCATTTTCCCTCCCACGTAGTTGTGGTTGTGGAACGTCCAGCCCAACCTCGGTTCCCACCGCTTGGTCGCCGGCTTTCCGATGTCGTGGAGGAGCGCTGCCCAGAGCAACCAAAGATTGCCCGGCGCGGCTTTTGCCACGTTGTCCAGCACCTCGAGCGTATGGTAGAAGTTGTCCTTGTGCGCCCGGCCAGACCGGATTTCCACGCCCTGCAAGCGTTTCAGCTCGGGGAAGACGCGGTCGAGCAAACCGCACTCGTCCAGCAGGACGAAACCCACCGAGGGAGGCAACGGGGCGAGGATGATCTTGTTCAGTTCCTCCGTCACCCTTTCGGCCGAGATTATGCCTATCCGTTCCGCATTGCGGGACAATGCCTCAAAGGTGCGGGGCTCTATGGAAAAACCGAGTTGCGTCGCGAAACGCACGCAGCGCATCATGCGCAAAGGGTCGTCGCTAAACGTGATGTCCGGGTCGAGTGGCGTGCGGAGCACCTTGTCTTCCAAATCATAGAGCCCCCCGAACGGGTCGATGAGCTCGCCGAAACGGGAATTGTTGAGGCACGCGGCCAAGGCATTCACGGTGAAGTCGCGCCGGTTCTGGTCGTCTTCGAGCGAACCGTCTTCCACCACCGGCTTGCGCGAGTCGCGACTATACGATTCTTTCCGCGCGCCAACGAATTCAATCTCCATGCCCTTCCACTTGACCTGCGCAGTGCCGAAATTACGGAACACCGCCAGATTAGCCCGCTTGCCCAAGCGCTTGGCGAAGGCGGAGGCCAACTCGATGCCGCTCCCCACGGCCACTATGTCGATATCCGTGGAAGGACGCTGCAAAAAGAAGTCGCGCACCCATCCGCCCACCACGTAACATTCCCGGCCCAGCGCATCGGCCACCTCAGAAATGAGGCGGAAGACGGGACGGTCGAGTGCCTGCCCCAGCTCGTCAAGACGTGTCTCTATCATGGGAAAGTTGCTTGTTTTTCGGGGCACAAAGATACGTTTTTTAAGCAAAACCGCAGGCCAGAAGCCGGGGATTAGCAGAAAAACCGTACATTTGTGGCTGCACAAAAAAGAAAAAGCCTATGGACTTTCACCCAAAAGCTCAAGCTCTTTCCAGAAAAGGCTTGGTGCTTTTTGCGCTTTGCGCCGCATGCCTTTCCGCCGCCTCCTGCGACGACAGCCAGCAACAGGAGGAGCGGGCCCGGGAAATCTACACACAAGCGGAGGAAGCCTTCCGCGACGGCAACGACGAACTGGCCTACCAGCTTATCGACAGCATCAAGGCCTCCTACCCGAAAGCCTTCGAGACGCGGCAAAAAGGCTTGGACTTGAAGAACCGCATCGTCATCACTTCCGCCCAAGAGCAAATAGCCCGGGCCGACAGCATGCGCCTCGCCTTGGAAGGACAAGGGCGCGAGTTGCGCAAAGGGCTCACCCTCGTCAAGGACGACCAATACGAGGAAGAGGGGAACTACATGGCTCCCTCGCAACTGGAGGAAGCCAACCTGTCGCGAAACTACCTGCGCGCCCAAGTCAGCGAAGGCGGCAACTTGGTGCTGACCTCGGTGGGCCGCGGCGGAAAGGCTGCCCAACACAACGGAATCCGCGTGAGCTTGGGAGAAAAGGAGGTGCGCGTTGAACAAGGGGAAGCCTTCACCCAAGGGACGGGGCGCAAGGTAGACTACACCACCACGCAAGGCGCCGAAGAAATCGCCGCGTTCATAGCCCAGAACGAGAGGCAGGACTTGAAACTCGACTTCCTCACCGCCTCGGGAAGCGTGGCAGTACCGCTCACGGCCGCCGACCGGAAAGCCATCGCCGCCGTGTACCGCTGCTACGAGAACCTGCGTGAAATAGGGAAACTGCAGAAGGAAACGGAAGAAGCCTACGTGAAAATCCGCTTCTACGAGAAGAAAAGCCAAGAGCGCCGCCCGCCCCACAGCTAAAAACGCCCCGCCCGGGGCAAACCCGCAGGGCAGCCCCGCTCAAAGCGTCGCGCCGCCCTCGTCCGCAAACGGAGGGTAGAGGGAGCCGAAACGCTCCTCCACGCTGTCCAAGATGCCGGACAATTCCTCCAAACTGTCCGCCCGGAGCATGGCAATGCGCGTCTTCCGGAAATCGGGAAGCCCCTTGAACAAGACCGAAGCGGCAAGGTGGCGGCGCACATGTATGATGCCGTGCCGCTCGACTAGGCTCGCCGCGAGCCGCCCGTCGCTGCGCCTTTGTGCCTGGAGCACGCTCTCCCGCGCCTGCCTCCGCAGGACACCGAGATACCAGCCAAAGGGCTTCGAATCCGGGAGGCTGCCGGTACGGAGAAAATGCTTCACCTCCTCGAATATCCAAGGCCGCCCGAACGTAGCACGCCCTATCATGATTCCGTCCACCCCGTAGCGGGCAAACGCCCCGGCCGCCTGCGCGGCGGAGGCAATGTCGCCGTTGCCGACGACGGGAATAGCCATGCGCGGGTTCTCCTTCACCGCTCCGATGAGTGACCAGTCTGCCGTCCCCGTGTACATTTGAGCGCGGGTGCGGCCGTGGATGGTCAAGGCTTGTATGCCGCAGTCTTGCAGCCGCTCGGCCAAGTCCACGATGTCCTTGCTCTTATCGTCCCACCCGAGGCGCGTTTTCACCGTAACGGGAATCCGGACGGCCTGCACCACGGCACGCGTTATCTCCAGCATTTTCGGGACATCGCGGAGCATCCCCGCCCCCGCACCCTTTCCTGCCACCTTCTTCACCGGGCATCCGAAATTGATGTCCAGCACGTCGGCGCCCGCCGCCTCCACGCGCCGCGCGGCTTCCGCCATGGCCTCCACCTCGCGGCCATAGATCTGCATGGCCACGGGGCGCTCCTTTTCCGAGGAAATACCCAGCTTCTGCAACGTGCTCGGTATGTCGCGCACCAAAGCGTCGCACGAAATAAACTCGGTGTACACCATATCCGCGCCAAATTCCTTGCAGAGCAAGCGGAAAGCCGCGTCGGTCACGTCCTCCATCGGTGCGAGCATCACGGGTTTCTCACCCAGTTCGATCGATCCTATCCTCATGTTCTTGACAAAATATGCGCCCCTCCCGTCCCCCGTGCCCCGTCATGCAGGCGGCAGCAACGCCGCCGGAAAGGGAAAACACCGGCGCTTCCCGGGAAAAGAGCCAGCGCTTTTTGCCCCAAGCGCAAGCGCAAACCGGGAAAAGCACGGGCGGAAAGGGGGCACAAAAATACGCTTTTTCCCGCAGCGCACTGCACATTTCCGACCCAAGCACGGCGGATTACCGCAAAAAAGGCTTACTTTGCACCCCGATTTACCGACAAAAAACGGGACACAATGGAACTGGAATCCCCCGCCGCGCTGCACCCCTGCAGCATCTGCCGCGCACCGGCGGAAACGGATGCCCGCGCCACGCCCCAGCCGGGCAAGGGGATTTTTCCCGTTCCCTCCCGATAAAACCCATACTGCCCCCGCACCTATGCCCCACTCCCCGCAAGAGACCACGGCCCAAACGGCAACGGCCAACCCGGACATATCCGGCGCAACGGCCCGGAACTGGGCGCGCCTGCACGTTTCCAACCCGCAAAACCGCCTGAAGGCACGGGCCAACAAGACCCGATCGGAGCGGCTGTCCGTCCCGGCCGAATACCTTACACACCGGGACAACCTCGCTTTGGTGGAAAACGCCGTGGACTACATTCGCCGACACGGCCTCCCGACCGAAGACGCCCTCTACTCCCTCGGCCTCAACCTGCTGCGCGGCTGCCCGTTCACGCCCGCTGCCCGGCAGCTCGTCGCGGGCTTCCTGCACGAAAACGCACATCCGGCCGACACGTACCTCAGCGAAGGATTCCCCTACCCGCGCGACGAACGCGACTTCCTCGGGGCGGTCTACCAGAGCCTCGTGGCCGAAGGGGAAAAGAACACGCGGGGTTCCTACTTTACCCCGCCCGGGATTGTGGACAAGATGTGCGAAGGGCTGACCGTCAAGAGCGATACCAAAATCCTGGACCCTTGCTGCGGCAGCGGGGCATTCCTGCTCCACATCCCCGGGACATGCCCCGAAAACCTGGAAGGCATCGACCTCGACCCCACCGCCGTGCTGCTGGCCAAGTTCAATTTCTTCGCCCGTTTCCCGCAAACGCGCATAGCCCCGCCCATCCGGCAGGCCGACTTCCTGGAGGAAGGATGCGGCACTTTTGCAGAAAACATGCAGGGCTTTCCTGCAAAACACGCGGCACTTCCTGCCGAAAGCGCCGCCACCTCCCACGGAACGGGCTACGACCTCATCATCTCCAACCCGCCTTGGGGGGACAAAAAGAAAAAGACCCTTGCCGGAATGCCCTTCATCACTTCACGCGAGAGCTTCTCCTATTTCCTCGTACGGGCACACGAACACTTGCGCCCCGGCGGGCAAATCCGCTTCCTCCTGCCGGAGTCCATCCTCAACGTGCGGCAGCATGCCGACATCCGCCACTACCTGCTGGGGCAAAACACGCTGGCCGCAATCGACTTCTTCGGGAAAGTTTTTTCCGGGGTCACTACCGGTTGCCTCGCGCTGACCCTGTCCCGCACGGCAGATCCTCCGCAGGAAATCGTCGTGCGGGGCAGGGGGACGCCCTACTCCCTGCCGCGCGAAACCCTAAGCTACGGGCAGAACTGCGTCTTTCCCCTCTTGCGCGGCATCGACCGCCACATCATCTCGCAAGTGGAACGCCGGAGGGAACAAGACCTGTCGCGCAGCAAATGGGCGTTAGGCATAGTGACCGGCGACAACCGCGGCAAGCTTTCGCCCGAAAAACGACCCGGCATGGAACCCATCTATACGGGCAAAGAAGTAAACCGCTACGCATTGGACGCCCCACGCAACTATATATTTTATAAAAGGGAGGAGATGCAACAGGTGGCCGACGAGGCGCTTTACCGCGCCGTCCCCAAGTTCGTCTACAAATTCATCGGGAAAAAACTGGCATTTGCCCTCGACCTTTCGGGAAGCCTGGTGCTCAACAGCGCCAACATCCTCGTGCCTTCGGTCGAGAAGCTCTCGGTCCGCTCGCTACTGGCCCTGCTCAATTCGGAGCTTTACCAATATCTCCACCTGAAACTCTTCGGGGAAATCAAAATCCTGCAAGGCAACCTGGTACAACTCCCGCTTCCTTTCTTGGGAAAAGCAGAAGACGAGTTGCTTGCTTCCTGCGTGGAACGCGTCGGAGAGCCGGGCATGGACGAAAAAATACAGGCTTTCATCTATCAATTCTACGGCCTCAATCAAGAAATGGTGGCGCACATAAGACAAGAACTCCATGGGAGACTTGCAAGGCCATCCGCCGCGTGGCGGGACGGGGACAGCTAACCCCGAAAACGAAACATACGGCACTTTTGCACGGGACATGCAGCGCTTTTTCCGGAGAGATGCAGTACTTTTGCAAGCCGGATGCGGCACTTTTGCGTCCCGCCCGCTGAAGAAACGACCGACTTATGCAATACGAAGAATACAAACAAGAAGCGATTGAAATCATGGCCCCCGCAGGCTCGCGCGAATCCCTTGCCGCGGCCATCCGGGCGGGGGCGGACTCCGTGTACTTCGGGGTGGGACACCTCAACATGCGCGCTCACTCGGCCAAGACGTTCACCTTGGGCGACTTGCCGGAAATTGCGGAACGGTGCAGCCGGAGCGGCGTGCGGAGCTACCTGACGGTCAATACCATCCTCTACGACGAAGACATGGAATTGATGCGCCGCACCATCGATGCGGCCCGCGAGGCCGGCATATCGGCCGTCATAGCCTCGGACGTCGCCGCACTAAGCTACGCGCGGGAGGCCGGGCTGGAAGTGCATCTTTCCACGCAGCTCAACATCAGCAACGCCGAAGCCCTGCGCTTCTACGCCCGGTTCGCCGACGTGGCCGTACTGGCGCGCGAGCTGGACCTGAAGCAAGTGCGCCACATCTACGAGACCATACAGCGGGAAAAAATCTGCGGCCCTTCGGGAAACCCCGTGCGCATCGAGATGTTTTGCCACGGCGCGCTGTGCATGGCCGTCTCGGGCAAGTGCTACCTCTCGCTCCACGAGCAAGGCTCTTCGGCCAACCGCGGGGCATGCGTGCAGATATGCCGCAGGGGATACCTCGTCAAGGACCGCGACTCGGAGGTGGAACTGGAGGTGGACAACCAATACATCATGTCACCCAAGGACCTGAAGACGGTGCGCTTCCTGGACGAGATGCTGGAGGCCGGCGTGCGTGTCTTCAAGATTGAAGGAAGGGCACGCGGGCCGGAATACGTCAGCACCGTAACAAGTTGCTACAAGGAAGCCGCCGAGGCCTGCCGCCGGGGCGGCTTCACGGAAGAACGCAAGGACGAATGGGACCGCCGGCTTGCCACTGTCTTCAACCGCGGCTTCTGGGACGGCTACTACCTGGGGCAGCGCCTGGGCGAATGGAGCACGCGCTACGGCTCGGACGCCACGGAAACGAAGGTCTACATAGGGCGCGCCGTGAAATACTTCACGCGGCTCGGCGTGGCAGAGTTCGTGGCCGAGGCCGGGACGTTGCAGCGCGGCGACAAACTGCTCATCACCGGGCCGACCACCGGGGCAGCCTACCTGGCGCTCGAAGAAGCGCGCGTCGGGCTGGAGCCTGTGGAAACCGTGGAAAAAGGCGCGCATTTCTCCACAAAGACCCCCGTGAAGGTACGCCCGAACGACAAGTTATACAAAATAGTGCCCGCCTCGCAGGTGAAAGACCGGGCGCAACGCTGGCAAGAGGCACAGGAAAAGCACCACCACCCCTGACCTCCCGCCCCCAAGGCCGGGGCGCATGGCCGGATTCCCCCGGCACTTTGCGCCCAAAGCGGCAAGGCTTGCGGGAAAAAGCGCAGGCAGTTTTACCGAAAACCCATAGCACGATGCAAAAATACATCTTCGAAATCGAAATGAAAGTGCGCGACTACGAATGCGACTTGCAAGGCATTGTCAATAACGCGCACTACCAGCACTACATGGAACACACGCGGCACGAGTTCCTCGCCTCCGCAGGATTGAGCTTCGCCCGCCTCCACGAAGAGGGGATAGACCCGGTGGTGGCGCGGATCAACATGGCCTTCAAGGCCCCGTTGCGCAGCGGTGACCTCTTCACCAGCAAGCTCGCCTTGCGGAAGGAAGGCATCAAATATGTATTCCTGCAAGACATCTACCGCAAGTCCGACGGGCGGCTCAGCCTGCGGGCAAGCGTAGAGACCGTATGCCTCATAGGCGGCCGGCTGGGCGGTTGCGACCTTTTCGACGAAGCCTTCCAACCCTTCCTCAACCCATGAAGCCCACCCCGCAAGAGACCCTCGCCACGCTGGCTTTGACCCGCATCCGCGGCATCGGGCTGCACACGGCCTGCGCCCTCCTGCAAGCCGCCGGAAGCGCGGAACGGCTGTTCGCCATGACGGAAGAGGAGATGGAAAGCCTGGCTTCCGGCAGCGCGACACGGCTAAAGGCCGCACTCGCCGCCCGCGACGAGGCGTTCCGCTACGCCGAAGCGGCATGCCTGGAAGCAGAGAAAGGCGGCTACCGCATCATTTCCTACTGGGATGACGACTATCCGGAGCGCCTGCGCGAATGCAACGACGCGCCGCCCGTGCTCTACTACCGCGGCACGGCCACGATGAACGCCGCCCGTTCCGTGGCAATCGTAGGCACCCGCCGCATGACGCCCTATGGCTCTTCGCTGTGCGAGGCCTTCGTCCGCGATTTGGCCAGCCTCTGTCCCGGGACACTCATAGTGAGCGGGCTGGCTTACGGCGTAGATATTTGCGCGCACCGCGCCGCTTTGGCCCACGGGTTGCCTACCATCGGCGTATTGGCGCATGGCATCGACACGATTTACCCGCCCGTACACCGCAATACGGCGGCAGAAATGACACGCAACGGGGGCGTCCTGACAGAATTCCCCGCCGGGACGCGCCCCGAGCGGCAGAACTTCGTGAGACGCAACCGCGTCATTGCCGGGATATGCGAAGCCACGCTCGTCGTTGAGTCTGCTTCCAAGGGAGGAGCGCTGATTACTTCCGGAATAGCGCAGAGCTACAACCGCGAGTGCTTCGCATTCCCCGGGAGGATCGGCGACGAATGCTCGGAAGGGTGCAACCGCCTTATCCGGGACAACAAGGCCGCGCTCGTCACTTCGGCAGAGGACTTCGCAAAAGCCCTCAACTGGCCGACCGGAAAGGAGGCGCAACGGACACCCGTCCAACGGGAACTTTTCCCCGAACTGAGCGACGGGCAAAAGCGCGTGGTGCAGGCCTTGCGCCGCTTTCCCGAGGGAGCACCGCTCAATACCCTTGTCGTAGAATGCGACTTGCCTGTCCATAAACTCTCGCCGCTGCTCTTCGAATTGGAAATGAAGGGCATCGTCCGCACGCTCTATGGGGGGCTCTACCGCCTCTTGGACTGACCTTCCGCCCTAAACACACCCGCCTCCCGCCCCCGGCCTGCCGGGCAAGGCCGCACAAGCTACTTGTCCCCGGGCGGGAAGCCCCGCGCGGCGTGCGGGATTCCCAGGACGGTTGGCGGGGAATCCCCCTGCACTCCCCGGGAAAAGCCACGCCGCTTCCCGCAAAAAACCTTGGCGTTTCCAAGACAAAGCGCCAAGGCTTTTCCATGCCAGCCCACCGCTTCCCCGGCCAAGACGCACCATTTGCCCGCAACCCTCCCGGCGCTTCCCTACGGCGGAGGGGACGGACAGAAAAAACGGCACATTACCCAATCCGGATAATGCGCCGCCTTGTCCATATCAAGACTCTACGAAAATGATTCATTCCTCCTCGGGTACTATGACTTTCACCCATAGTTCCGGCATCCAGAGCTTGAGCGCGTCGTAATACCACTCGGTGTAGAGCATCAACCCGTCAGGGGAAAGGCGATACCGCATGCGGCTGTCCCGGTCTTTGAACATGTCCAACGCCGAACCGGTTATGCGCTCCACATAGATGGAGTCGCTCTGTATTTCATAACCACCCTTGTCCCGGATATTAGTCTTGCCGCCGTTCAGCATATTCATGTTGTAAAACGTGCCGTCCGCCCGCAAGACTTTGAACTCGTACATGTATTCTATCCCGCCGTTGCTGGTGTTTCCTTCTTCTTTCACCACACGTTGCCAGATCCCGACCAGCGGGTTCTCGCTTTTCCCCTGCGCCCCTGCACCGGCAGGAAACGAGAATAGCAAACTTGCTGCAAGTAAGCAGCCCAAAAGACGATATGCTTTCATGATCTTCAGGTTTTACTTTGTTTGGGTTTCACTTCAGGTTCGTAACAAGACCGCTTGGCCATTATTCTACATCGAACTCGGGAGCTTCGATACGGATGTATATCTCCGGCGTCCACGACTGGGTCTCCATGTCATACCACTCGGTGGTCAGCGTCTTTCCGCTCGCGTCCAAATGGTATTTCACCAAGCTTTCCCGGCCTTTGAAGCCTGCATACGGCGAATCGACGATGCGTTCCACGTAAGAAGTGTCGTTTGACATTTCAAAAGTGCCTACGTGTATGATGAAAGCCTTCTTCTCGTGCGTATCCAACTGGTAGAAGGAGCCATCTTCGTTGAGGAACTTGAAAATGGGCAGGTACTTTACCGTCGGAAGCGGGGAAGACTGTTGATATACGGCTTTCTGCCATACGCCAATGATGGTAGGCTTTTTCTCGACTAACTGCGCACTGACCCGGGAAAAGGGGAAAAGCAACAGCAAACTTACGAGAAAGATACCTCGGATAAATATTGATGTTTTCATAGTGGATGAAGGTTTGATTCACCAACAAAGATACTGTTTATTTCTATCCCACAAAACTTTTCCTAAAAAAAATCCGTTTTTTCACAAAAAATGAAGCCTCATGCCGCCGAAAAACCGGGCAGTAAGGCGGAAAAGCCCCCGCACCCCCCGGAAAAAGGGGCTGCATACGGCGGCAGGCGGCCCGGGGCACTTCCCGAAGCCTCCGGCGCGGCCTGGGAAAAACCGTGGGGCTTCCTGCAAAAAGCCTTGGCGCTTTGCGGGAAAAACGGCGGCACTTTCTCCCCGGGGCGGCTACGCCTGCGCGCCCGAAGGTTGCCACCCTTGGCCCGAAGGCGCAGGGCGGCGGGACGGGCGGTGCTGCACGGAAAGGGCGGCCACACGCTCCAAGCGGGCGGCAATCACGCCGCCTGCGCTGCGCGCCCACGCGGGGAACTCCTCCTTGGGGCGGTAGGTGCGGGCAAAATCCATGAGGGGCGTGAGGTCGAAGCCGTCGGAAATGATGCCCGCGCCGTAGCGCGCCGCGTCGAAAGCGTTGCACTCCTGTTCCACATGGGTAGGCACCATCATCACCGGCTTGCCCATAAACAAGGCCTCACACACGGACTCGAAGCCGGCCGTCGTGGCATAAGCCCGGCACCCGGCCATGCTCCTGAGGAACGAAGCCCCGTCGGGCTGGAGCAAGACGAGCGTCCCGTCCACCACCTCGGCCAAGGGCGCTTCCGGGTCATGCCGGTAGAATTGGAGGCGCACCTGCGGGTGCCGGGCGTGCCAAGCGAGCAACTCTTCCAAGAAACCGGCGTTGAGCATATAGCCATGCACGTAGCCGCCTTCGCACGGCTTGCCGCGCAATACCTCGGCACGCAAGAGGGGCGGCACGACCACCAGCCCCGCGCGCTCGTCGGCGGGCAGAGGATAGAAGGAAAGAGCCAGGCATTCGGCCGACTCAAGGCACGTCAGGCGCGTGAAGAAGCGCAGCAGGCGCAGCCGCCGACGCCCGCTGAAAAGGGGGAATGCAAACTGCGGGTGGAGGAAAATGTACTGGTGGGCAATGCACACTTGCGGTACGGAAGGGGAGAAAAACAGATAGGTAAGCCCGCAAACTACCTCGTAGAAGTTCACCACCACGTCGGCGCCGCTGCGCTCGATATGCTTCTTAAGCCGCCGCATGGAGCGCATGCAGCGGGGCAAATGCCTGCATGCCTGCCCCGCGCTGCGCAGGAGGTTGCCCCGCTTCCCGTCGGGGTTTACCATGATCCCGGGGCTGAAAAAGCGGGAAACCGGCGCCTTGGTGCGGGAAAGGAAGAAGTCCGGAAGCCCGGCGGCGGGGTCGTTTTTCCCGACGAGCACGCCCGTTATCTCGTGGCCGCGTGCCCTCAGGATTTCTTCGAGTGCCACGGCTTGCGTCAGATGGCCATGGCCTTCGCCTTGTACGATAAAAAGGTATTTCATTTTTCCATGCCCCATTTCTTTTTGGGCAGTGCAAAAATGGGACGCCCGTGTTGCATGGGGAAGACAAAGGCGTTACTCTCTTGTAAAAAGACACGCCGCCCTCACCGGAACAGGGCACGCAGGCGCGACCCATGACCCGCCAGCTCGCGGCGCAGGAGGCGCGGGTCGGAGGCGACAACGCGCTGCAGCAGTTGCCAGAAGCGCGGGCCATGGTTCATCTCGACCGTGTGGCAAAGCTCGTGGCAAACCACGTAATCCACCAAATGCAACGGCAGGAGCACCAGGAAGAGGCTCAGCGAAATCCCTTTCCGCGAGGAGCAGCTGCCCCAACGGCTGTGCGCCTTGCGCACGTGTACCGCCGCGTAACGGAAGCCGTGCCGCCGCGCCCGTTCCTCCACGAGGGGCGGGAGGCAACGCCGTGCCGTGCGCCGCATCGTGTCGAGCGCCACTTGCCGCACGGCGTCCTGCACCTCCGGGCGCGACGCGTCGCAGCGCCGGGGCAAAAGCAGGCGGAAAGCGTCCGGCGACCCTGCAGGCCAACTTTCCAAGCGCATGGAGGAGAGATCCGACTGCTCCAGTGAAAAGGAATAGAGGGGGGCTTCGATGCGGAAACCGGGCACAAACGCCTCGGCCGGGGCGGCGCGCCCGCGCAGGCGAAGAAGGGCGCTTTCGCGGGCGCGCAGTGCCGCTTCCACGTCGGCACTGCGCGCCCCGGGCGGGCATGTCACGCACAATTCCCCGCGGTTCGGGTAGCGGAAGATGAAATTGCGGGCGCGCTTGTCGGGGACGAGGCGGACATGGCCCAGCAAAGGGTGGTCGAAATCGGCTAAGTCGGCAGGCATAATCGGCTGGCAAAGGTACGTATCTTTCCAAAAGCACCTGCCCTTTTCCCAAAAACTATTGCTACTTGCCGCAAAAAACGCCTGCACTTTTCCAAGGAAAATGCAAGGCCCTTGAGAAAAAAGGAAGCCAAAAAGGGGGAAAGATAGGGAAAGATAAAGTATCTTTGCCCGTTGAAATTGTTTTTTGCCTCGAGACAAATGAGCGAGACACCTCTGCAACTTATCGACATCGACCGGATCTTACGCGAGAAAGCCCCCGGCAAATACCGTTATATCCCCCGGTTCGTGGTCAATTATTTGCGCCGTATCGCACACGAAGACGAGGTGAACCAATTCATCCGCGACGCGCACGGCTTGAAAGGGGTAGAGTACTTGCACGCCATCCTGCGCTTCCTCAACGTGACCATACGCCTCGAAGGGGAGGAAAACCTCCCCGCGCGCGAGGACGCCCCCTGCATCTTCGTGTGCAACCACCCGCTGGGCGCCATCGACGGCGTAGGCGTGGGGGCTGTCTTGGGCGACCACTACGGGGGGAAGATACGCTACTTGGTGAACGACCTGCTGATGAACGTCGAAGGATTAGCACCCCTTTGCGTGCCGATCAACAAGACCGGCTCCCAGTCGCGCCAGTTGCCCCGGCAAATCAGCGAAGGGCTCTCCAGCCCGAACCACTTCATTTTCTTCCCCGCCGGGCTGTGTTCCCGCCGCCACGGCGGCGTGGTCCGCGACCCGCAGTGGGGCAAGCAGTTCATCGTGCAGAGCGTCAAGACGCGGCGCGACGTAGTGCCCCTGCACTTCAGCGGCTGCAATTCTGACTTTTTCTACCGCCTGGCCAACCTGAGGGCCGCACTGAACTTGAAGTTCAACATAGAGATGATGTACTTGGCCGACGAGATGATGAAAAACCGCGGCAAGGAATTCACCCTGACCATAGGCAAGCCCATCCCCTGGGCGACGTTCGATTCTTCCAAAAGCCCCAAGGAATGGGGCCAATACGTGCGCGACATCGTATACAAACTCTAAACACACGAACAGAAAAACGAAAGGACTTATTATTACAATGACAGAGGATATCATAGCCCCCATCAGCCGGGAACTCCTGAAAGCGGAGCTTACGCCCGAGAAAAGGCTTCGGACCACGAACAAGAGCGGCAATGAGATTTACGTCCTTACCGCGCATGACTCCCCCCAGACCATGCGTGAAATCGGCCGTTTGCGCGAAATAGCCTTCCGGGAAGCGGGGGGCGGAACGGGGAAAAGCATGGACATCGACGAGTTCGACACCATGGAAACGCCCTACAAGCAGCTCATCGTCTGGAACCCCGAGGAAGAGGAAATACTCGGAGGATACCGCTACTTGGCCGGAAAGGACGTGAAGATCGACGAGAGAGGGCAGCCTGTCCTGGCCACCGCCCACATGTTCTACTTCTCCGACTACTTCATCAAAGACTACCTCCCCTATACCGTCGAACTGGGAAGGAGCTTCGTTTCGGTCGAATACCAAAGCTCCCGCATGGGGGCCAAGAGCCTCTTTGCGCTCGACAACCTGTGGGACGGGCTGGGCGCCCTTACCATTGTCCTGCCCAACGTGCGCTACTTCTTCGGGAAGTTCACGATGTACCCAAGCTACATACGCAAGGGACGCGACATGATACTCTACTTCCTCCAGAAACACTTCCCCGACCCCGACAAACTCGTCTACCCGCTCAGCCCCATCCAGATAGAGGCCAATCCCGAAGAACTCAAGGCGCTCTTCTGCAAGGAGAGCTTCAAGGAAGACTACCACATACTCAATACCTGCATCCGCCGCATGGGTTACAACATCCCGCCCTTGGTGAATGCCTACATGAGCCTGTCGCCCACGATGAAAGTATTCGGCACGGCCATCAACGACGACTTCGGCAACGTGGAAGAGACGGGCATACTCATCGCCGTGAACGAGATACTCGAGGAGAAGAAGATACGCCACATCGAAACCTTCTACCAAGAGAACTCCAACGAAAGGCCCATACACCTGAGCAACGCGCCTATAATATATAAAGAATAAGGCACGCCACTTCCCGGGAAAACGCCCGCACTCCCCCAACCAACCACCGCCCCGCCCGGCAACCGGGACAGCAGGCGGGACCAATCCCAACAGCGACTCCTATGAAAATACGCATCATCAACCGTTCCTCCCACCCGCTCCCCCACTACGCAACCCCCCAGTCGGCCGGCATGGACCTGCGGGCCGAGCTGGCCGAACCCATCGTACTGGCCCCCATGGAGCGCAGGCTCATCCCCACCGGACTGCGCATCGCCCTGCCCGAAGGCTACGAGGCGCAAATACGCCCCCGCAGCGGCTTGGCACTCAAACACGGCATCACCGTGCTCAACAGCCCCGGCACAATCGACGCGGACTACCGCGGGGAAATCGGGATCATACTGGCCAACCTCTCGGAAACCCCCTTCACCCTTAACCCCGGGGAACGCATCGCACAGATGGTAGTGGCGCGCCACGAACGCGCCGAATGGGAGGAAACCTGCGAACTCGACAGCACCGAACGCGGCGAGGGCGGCTTCGGGCATACAGGAAGGGAGTAGCCAAGCCATGAGACACCTGCTCACCCTGCTCCTCGCCACGCTCCTCTGGGGCAATGCCGCCCGCGCGCAAGAGGCGCGGCAAGCACGGTTCGACTATTTCTACCTCGAGGCCGTGCGGCTTCAGGCTGCCAACCGGCTGACCGATGCCTTCGAAATGTTCCGCTACTGCGAGCGCCTCGACTCGGCCTCTGCCGATGTCCAATACGCGCTCGCCCCCTTCTACCTGTCCCTGCGCATGGATTCCCTCGGATTCGCCTGCATGGAGAAGGCTTGCCGCCTTGCGCCGGGCAATTATTGGTATGCCTCGCAGCTGGCCGGGCTGTACGTGAGCAAGGGGAGGTACGAGGAAGCCATCGCCATGTACGAAAGGATGCGCAGCCGATACCCGCAACGCGAAGAGCCGATCTACCAGCTCCTCGACCTATACCCCCAGACCGCGCGGTTCGAACAAGCCATACTCCTGCTCGACAGCCTCGAACAGAAGAACGGAAAGAGCGAAGAGATCAGCCTGCGCAAGTCGCAGCTTTTCCTCTTCCAGCACAAGCCCGAGGAGGCCTTCCGCGAAGTCGCCGCGCTCATCGTGGCCTACCCCGACGAGCCGCGCTACCGCTGTTTGCTCGGCGACCTATACCTCTCACAGAACCAATACCCGCAGGCTCTTTCCGAATACCAGACCGCCTTGGAGCAAGACCCTGGCAACGAACTGGCCCGGACCTCGCTGGCAACGTACTACGAGACCGTGGCCGACAGCGCAAACTACATACGCACCATCGAAGGACTACTGCTCGACTCACTCGCCAGCAGCGAAATCAAAGGGCAAATCATGGCACACCTCATACGGGAAGCCGAGGAGAGCCCCATCGACAGCACCCGCGTCCTCCAACTCTTCGACTGCGTGATGCAGCAAGAAACGGAAGACAACAACCTGCTCATGCTCTACGCCCAGTACCTGCTCTCGCGCGGCTTGCGCGCAAAAGCCGCCCCGGCTCTCGAGCTGCTGCTCGCAAGGGACCCGTCGAACACCCTTGTGCGCCAACAACTCCTGCTGGATGCCATCTCAAGGCAAGACGCCGAAACCATCATCGACCTCTGCCTCCCCATCACCAAAGAACAGCCCGAGACGCCCGACGACCTCGCGTTCCACTACTACCTCACTGCGGCCTACTACCAGGAAGACCGCTATGAAGACGCCCTCAACACCGCGCAAAACGCCCTCGCCCACCTGCCCGAAAGGGTCAATGACCAGCTCGTCTCCGACTTCTGGGCCGTATCGGGCGACCTCTTCCACCTGCTCAAACGCGAAGAGGAAGCCTTCGCCGCCTACGATTCCTCGCTGGCCTACAACCCGCGCAACATCGGTTCGCTCAACAACTACGCCTACTACATCAGCCTCCAGCCGCAGGGAGACCTGCACAAGGCCGAGCGGATGAGCAAAATAACCATCGAAGAAGAACCCTACAACAGCACCTACCTCGACACCTATGCCTGGGTTCTCCACCGCCTCGGCAGGGAAGAAGAAGCCCGCACCTACATCGACCGCTGCCTGGCCTTGGACAAAGAAAAAAGCGCCGAGCTCCTCGACCACGCGGGCGACATCTACTCCGCCCTCGGCCTAAAGGAAGAAGCCGTCGGCTTCTGGCAGAAAGCCATCGAGGCGGGCATCGAAAACCCGAAAGAAGTGGAACAAAAAATCAAGAAAGCCCGATGAACACACCCCAACACCCCGCACACCCCCGAAAAGCCCCCGCACTCCGGGAGAAAAGTGCCAAGGCTTTCCGCCAAAAGTGCCGCCGCGCTTTCCCCATAGCCTTGCTCCTCTTGGCGCTCGCCGCGTGCAGCACGCGCAAACACGCCGTCGCCGAAGCCGAAGACACACCCGCCTCCTCCGCCGCCACCAGCGAGGAAGCACGCAAGATGCTCCAGCAACAATCCCTCTCTTGGGAGGGTTCCTACTCAAGCAAGGCACGCTTCAACTTCACCCTCGGGCAGAAAGACTTCTCCCTCACCGGCACCCTCCGCCTCAAGCGCGACGAAGCCCTGCAAATATCCCTGCAAGTACCCCTCATCGGCACGGAGGCCGTGCGCATTGAGGCCAACCCCGAACGGATCGTCATCATAGACCGCATCCACAAACGCTACCTCGACGAGCCTGTCGAGTACCTCGCCGCGCGCTCCGGGACGGGGCTCGACTTCTACGCCCTGCAGGCGCTCTTCAGCGCAACCCTCTTCCAACCCGGCCTGAAGGGGCTCACCCCCGACCAAACCGACGCCATGAAATCCTCCACCCGCGCCGCCGGAAACATCTACCGCCTCAGCACTGCCGGGCAAGGGCTGGACTGCGCCTTCGACATCGATGCCACGAGCCAGCGCATCGCCTCCACCTCCGTGGCCAAGAAAGGCAGCCGCCACGCATGCACCTGGCAGTATGCCGGCTACGAAACCACCGGCACACGCGCTTTCCCCACCCGCATCAAGGTACAACTCAACTGGGGAGAAACGCCGCTCACCTTGGAAGTCGCCCTCAACAAGCTTGAGGTTTCCGACTGGAAGAGCGACGCCACACCCTCATCGCGCTACCAGAGGGTCGAACCAGGCGAGCTGCTCAAACTCCTCCCCGCCCTATAACCCCCGACCGCCATGCGCTTCTTGCTTCTCCTGCTCCTGGCCTCCGCATCCTTTGCCCTGCATGCGCAAACGAACAGCACCATACGTGCGCTCCAAGACAAACGCGCCCAGCTGCAAAAGCAAATCGAGCAAAAGGAAAAGCTCCTCAACACGACCCAAAAAGACGTGCGCGCACAACTGCAAAACCTCTCCACCCTGAACAGCCAGATAGAGGAAAGGAAAAGATACATCGCAGGAATCCAAGAAGACGTGCGCCACATCGACGCGGAAATGAAGCGCCTCAACCAACAACTCGACAGCCTCGCCCGGCAACTGCAGGCGCGGAGGGAAAAATACGCCCGCTCCCTCCAGCGTTTATACCGCGCGCGGTCGCTACAGGAGAAGCTCATGTTCGTTTTCTCGGCCTCTTCCCTCCAAGAGGCTTACCGCCGCAGCCGGTACCTCAAGGACTACGCCCAATACCAACAAGTCTTGGCCGGGGCCATCAGCAAGCAACAGGAGAAAATGAAGCGCAAACGCGAGGAACTGGAAAGCGCCCACCGGGCCAAGTCCAGCCTCTTGGCCGAAGCGCAGGCGCAACAGGAGAAACTGCAAGCGCAGGAGCAAGAAAAGAAAACGCTCGTGGCCGAACTGCAAAAGCAACAAAAGAAAATACAACAGGAAATCAAACGCCAACGCAGCGAATCGGACAAACTCAACCAGCAGATCGACCGCCTCGTGGCTATCGAAGTGGAGAAAGCGCGCAAGCGCGCCGAAGAAGAAGCCCGCCGCAAGCGCGAAGCCGAGGCAGCCGCCCGCAAAAAAGCCCAAGCCCAAAAAGGAAAAGGCGAGGCACGCCCAGAGAAAAGCGGCGGCACTCCCTCCCAAAAGTCCAAGACCCAACCTATGGACTCCTACCACATGAGCTCGGAAGACGCCAAGCTCACCGGCACCTTCGCCTCCAACAAAGGCCGCCTCCCCATGCCCATCACCGGACACTGCCTCATCACCGGGCACTACGGGCGCTACCGCGTCGAGGGAACCCGCAACGTCTATCTCGACAACAAAGGCATCAACATCCAAGGACAACAAGGGGCACAGGCGCGAAGCATCTACGAAGGCGAAGTAGCCTCCATCTTCCACGTCGGCGGACTGGCCAACGTAATCGTCCGCCACGGCACATATCTTTCCGTCTACTGCAACCTCTCGTCCGTCAGTGTGTCGGTGGGGCAGAAGATTTCCACCCGCCAAACGATCGGTACCATATTCTCCGACCCCGCCGACGGCGGGCGCACCACGCTCCACTTCCAGCTCCGGAAAGAGAAAAACCAGCTCAACCCCGAGGAGTGGCTCGCGCGTTAAGAGGAGAAAGCCGATGCTCAAAGACCGCCTCACCCGCATCCGCCACTCCACCACGGCACGCCAGGCCGGCACACTCAGCGTGGGTACGGCCGTGGCGCAACTCACCTCCGTGCTCGTATCCCTGCTCCTTGCGCGGCTCTACACCCCCGCCGAGTTCGGCGAGATGGGCGTCTTCAACAACTGTGCGGCCCTGCTCCTCATCGTTTCCACCGGCGCCTACGAGTACGCTATCGTGCGTAGCCGCACCCTTGCCGAGGCGCACGCCCTCTTCAGCCTCACCCTCTGCGTGGCCGTGGGCTTCAGCCTTTTGCTCACGGCGTCCTTCCTTGCGACCGATGCGGCGGGCTTGGGCGAGAAAGTGCCCATGCCCCACAAATACATGCTCCCGCTCTACCTTGTAAGCGCAGCCCTCTTGCAGGCGCTCAACTACTTCAGCAACTACACCGAGGCCTACCGCCGCATCGCAACCTCAAGCATTACGCGCAGCCTCACGCAGGCCGCCGCGCGCATAGCCCTCAGCCTCGTGCCGCAAGTCAACGGGCTCATTGCCGGAAGCGTGGCAGGCAACGCCGGAGCCTGCCTCAGCTATTGGAGAAAGCGCCACGCCATCGCCCAAGCCCTCCGCCACACCACGCGCCAGGCCTTGCGCCGTGCCGCCCGGAGCTATGCCAACTTCCCCAAATTCCAGCTCCCCGCCTCCCTGCTCAACAGCGCTTCCACCAACTTGCCCATCCTTATTTTCGCATTCTTCTACCCCGAACGCGAAATAGGCTTCCTCACCATGGCCACAGCCTTGCTCTATTTGCCCGTCATGTTCATCTCCAACTCCATAGGCCAAGTATTCTACAAAAAAGCGATAGTGCAAACGCCCGAACAGACCCGCCGCCTGGCCTATTCCATCCTACTTTTCGCCGGGGCCGCAGGCGGTCTGGTCTTTTTCTTCCTGCTTCTGGCGGGCGAGGAACGTATTTTCGGCCTGTTGCTCGGCGCAAAATGGATAAACACCGGGCGCTATGCCCTCTATCTGTGCCCCTGGCAGATCTTAGTGCTCTGCTTTTCGCCCATCAGCAGCCTCTTCGACGCACAAGACCGGCAGAAAACCGAAATGAAGCTCAACGCGCTCATGTTCGCAGCCCGCACGGCTGTCGCCTTGCTCGGGGGATTTTTTCTCGACGCGGAGCATGCCTTCCGAATCTACGGGCTGCTCGGTACCCTTCTGTGGGCATGCGAGGGAGGCATCCTGCTGCGCATGCTGCACGCCGGGCCGCGGGTCTATGCCCTATGCGCCCTCGGTCTTCTCATTTTGCTTACTTCGTGGGGAATCTTCGCATGGTGAACATACAACTTCCCAATCCGGCCCTCCACCCGTGGACTGCCACCCCCGGGGGCTACGCACGGGGCTATGCCCTTGCAGGCAAAGACTTGCTGGCGGGCGAGGCGCTCCATCGGCCCTGGGCGCAGCAGGGGCGGGCGAAAACCGCTGCATGTTTTCGAGGAAAGTGCCTGCACTTTCGGGACAGAGCGTTGCACCTTATGGCTTCCCGGCTTGCATCTCCCGGCTAAGAGCGCTATATTTACGACTCCCCGCGGCAACAACATCTTACGCCCGCGCCCGCCAGCAGTGGAAAAGCCCCTATTGGGGCATCCGATTGAAAGCCCCACCCGCGCCCGCACAGCCTACTCCATCGGCGACATTACAGCAGCCCCCTTGCCCCAAACGCCTGCCAAACGGGCTATCTCCGGAGCCACAAGCCTCGAATAGTACTCAGCTCCCACGTCATTCAAGTGCATCCGATCTTTGAAGTACTGCTTCTCGCCTTGGAAACGAGAATCGT
>CAYTPX010000023.1:0-30626 GCA_964439955.1 uncultured Bacteroidaceae bacterium
AATGAAGTCAGCCCTAATTTTAAAGCCTTGAAAAATTTTATCGGACAGTAATAATAAATTATCATTTACTCATTTAAACATTTATCTATCATGAATTACTCAAAATGTAAGGCAGCTTGGAAAAATGCTTTCCGGCTGGCAGCGGTTTTGTTACTCGCCTCCTCTACTTCGGTTGCGGCCAAGGAGGTCGTATTGAAGGGCGGAACGCCTATAACGGTGCAACTGGGCACCACGATAAGCGGGGGCTCTGTCTCGGTGGGGCAGGTTATTGACTGCAAAGTGACGCGCGACATCTAGGTCGATGGCGTGACGGTCATCCCTGCGGGCTCGCTGGCCAAGGCTCAAGTGGTGCGTGCCAAGAAAAACGGCATTCTGGGCAAGGAAGGGCAATTGCAAATCTCCATCAATTCTGTCACGGCGGTAGACGGCACGCAGGTCATGCTTTCTGGCGGGACGCTTTCCGATGAAGGTTCCGACAAATTGATTTTGTCGCTTTTCCTTTGCTTCCTTATTAAGGGAGGTGCGGCCGAATTACCCGCAGGTATGGAGTGCACTCCTTTGGTTAGCGGCAATACGGTGATAAATGTCAGCTAAAGGTTGCGCGTGAGCCGGGGCAATCCCTTGGCTTTTCCCCGTTTCTTCGTGCCGGAAGGGTTGGCCTCGTTTTTATGTGGCGGCCTTTTCCGGCGCTTTTCTGTCTTGTGCGGCCGATGCCTCAGCTTGGCTTCCTTTGGGGAAGGCTTTGGTATCCGGCGGGAAAGTGCCACCGCTCCCGGGGAAAAGTGGCGGGGCTTTCCGGGAAAAGGGGCAGGGCTTCCCCGCCGGCCCGGCGGGGGAGGCTGCGGGCGGCCGCGTGGCGGGCCGGTCAGTCCTTGGAGGCTTTGCGGCTCAAATAGCGGACGGGATACCAGACGGAGAGGAAGCCGACGGCCAGGACGGTGAGGAAAATGAGCAGGATGTCCCCCCATTGTATGCTGACCGGGTAGGCATTGACCACGAAGATGCCCTCCTCCTTGCCCGACCCGAGGCCGATGAGGCCGTATTCCTGCTGCAAGAAGCAGAGCAGGAGGCCGATGCCGATGCCGATGGACGCGCCGAAGAGCGAAATGAGGCGGCCTTCGAAAAGGAAGATGCGGCGGATGGTGCGGTTGTCGGCACCGAGGTTGCGCAACGTGGCAATGTCTTTTTGCTTGTCGATGATGAGCATCGAGAGGGAACCTATGACGTTGAAGCTGGCGATGAGCAGGATGAAGGTGAGGAAGATGTAGGAAATGAGCTTTTCTATCTTCATGATGCGGAAGACCTCTGCCTGTTGCTCGTAGCGGTCTTGCACGATGTAGTCTCCGCCCAACGACTCTTGCAGGCGGTCGTGCATCTTTTCGGCCTCTCCCTTGCCGCCCCTTATTTTCAGCTCGATGGCGCTGGACTCGTGCTGCCCGTACCCGAGGATGCGGCGCACGAAGGAGATGGGCGTAAGCACGTAGTGGCCGTCGTATTTGCTTTGGTTGAGCGCGAAAACTATGCCGGGGCTGAGCAGGCGTTCGCGGCGCAGGGAAGAAGAAGGGTTGGCCGGGTCTACCTCCGCGCCGCGTATGGGTACGTATACCTCCAGCGGTTCGTTGCGGATGACGGCGATTCCCAGGCGGGCGGCCAAGTCAATCCCCATAATCCCGTAGTCGAACAGGGAGTCGCGCAGGCTGAAGTAGCCGTTGCCGTAGAGCACGTCCTCGATTCGGGTAAGTTCCCGGAAATTGTCGTCCACGCCTTTCAGCGTAGCCGCCACCTGTTTGTTGTCGAACACGATGAGCGCCTGTTCCTCGAGGCTCTCCGTGTAGGTTTCTACTTCGGGCATTTCGCGTAGCGCGGCTAACTTCGGGTCGGAAGTGTCGAAGGTGTTCCCTTTTGCGGAGACGATTTTCAGGTCTGGGTCGAAGGAAGTGAAGATGCCCGCCACCATTTCTTGGAATCCGTTGAACACGGACAGCGTGCATACCAAGGCCAGCGTGGCGAAAGCCACTCCGCAGACGGAAATCGCCGAGATCCAATTGATGGCGTTGTGGCTTTTTTTCGAGAAAAGATACCGTCGGGCTATGTAGAAAGGGAAGTTCATCGTGTCGGTCGGGGCGGGCCAAGCGGGGGTAGCTACTTCAGGAGTTCGTCGATGTGCTCTATGTAGTCAAGCGAATCATCGACGAAGAAGCGCAGTTCGGGTATGATCCTCAGCTGGTGGCGCACCCGGCTTCCCAGTTCGTAGCGTATGGATTTCTGGTTGGTGTTGATGTTCTCGCAGAGTTCCTTGGCCTTGGCGGAGGGGAATATGCTGATGTATGCCTTCGCCACGCTTAGGTCGGGGCTGACGCGCACGGCACTGACGGAGACGAGTATGCCCTTTCCCCAGGCTTGGGTCTGCCTCATGAAGATTTCGCTCAGCTCCTTTTGCAGGAGGCGGGCTATTTTGTTTTGGCGTGTGGTTTCCATTTTTCGTCGTTTCTTTATAGTGGAGAACGTTTTCCTGCTTCCTATTATTGTATCGCGCGTTCCCCGTTTTCCGGTTTTTTGCAGATGAGGGTCAGCCCGTCGCGCAGGGGGAGTATCACTTTCTCCACGCGCGGGTCGGCTGCCACGTGGTCGTTGAAGCGGCTTATGCCTTGCGTTTGTGCGTCGCGGCCATAGGCCGGGTCGGTCACGTGCCCGTCCCAGAGCGTGTTGTCGGCTAGTATGAATCCGCCGGGGCGCAGGTAAGGGAGGCATAGCTCGTAGTAGTCGATGTATTGCCGCTTGTCGGCGTCGATGAAGGCCATGTCGAACGTTTCGCCCAGCGTGGGGAGTTCCTCGAAGACGTTCCCGTAGTGGAGGCGTATGTGCCGTCCCACGGGCGAGTTCTCGACGCGGGGTCGGGTGAAGTCCTCCAGCTCGTCGTTTGTTTCGAAGGTGTGGAGTAGGCCGTCGGGGCATGTGAAGCCTTCGGCCAGGCATAGGGCGGAGTATCCGCTGAACGTGCCTATCTCCAAGATGCGCCGCGGGCGTACCATGCGCACCAGCATCTTCAGGATGCGCCCTTGCAGGTGTCCCGAGGCCATGCGCCCGTGGAGGAGGTAGACGTTCGTGTCGCGGTAGAGCTTGTAGAGGTACTCTCCCTCGGGGTCGCTGTGGGCGAGGATGTATTCTTCCAAGTCTTTTTGCATGGAGTGGCAGGCCTTTCCGGGAAAAGCGCGGGCGTTTCCGTCCGGGAGCGCAGGCGTTTTTCCCTGTGCCCTGCGCCTACCTTGTGGCGAAGGTGGGCAGGAAGTAGTCTTTCGCGCTGTTCAGTATGTCGCCTACGCGGTTGAGTTCCAAGAAAGTGGTACCGCCCCCTTCCCCGTAGCTGCCGCTCAGGTAGGCCACCCGGTCTTCTTCCGTAATCTTGTGGTCGCGCATCAACCGGTAAAGGGCGGAGAAGAAATAGGCGCGGGCGTTGCTCTTTTCTTCCTGGTAGATGGGGATTACACCGTAGGAGAGGGCAAGGAGGCGCATCGTCTTCTCGCGGTAGCAAATGGCGAGCACGGGGTATTGGGCGTGGAACGCTGCCACGTGGCGCGCCGTCCGTCCCGTGTACGAGTCGGTCAGTATGGCGCGGATGCTCATGCGCTGGGTGGCTTTTACGGCTTGCTTGGCCAAGAACTCCGTGATGTCTTCCTCCTTGGACAGGGGGATGCGTATGTTGTTCTCGTCGGGGTTGGTGCGCTCCACCTCGCGTGCCACGGTAGCCATCGTGCGCACTGCCTCCACGGGGTATTTCCCGTAGGCCGTCTCGCCGCTGAGCATGATGGCGTCGGCGTGGCAGTATATGGCGTTGGCGATGTCCGTCACCTCGGCGCGCGTGGGGCGCGGGTTTTGTATCATGGAGTGCAGCATCTGCGTGGCCACGATGGCGGGCTTCTTGCGCATGATGCACCGGTTGATGAGCTTTTGCTGGATGCCCGGGATTTGTTCGATGGGCACTTCGATGCCCAAGTCGCCGCGCGCCACCATCACGCCGTAGGCCACGTCGAGGATTTCGTCGATGTTGTCCACGCCCTCCTGGTTCTCTATCTTGGCAATGATCTTGATGTCGCTGTGGTTTTCGTTGAGTATTTCCTGTACGGCCAGCACGTCTTGTTTGTTCCGCACGAAGGAATGGGCTATGAAGTCGATGTCTTCCTCGATGGCGAGCAGTATGTTCCTGCGGTCTTTCTCGGTGAGGGCCGGCAGGTTGATGCGCGTCCCCGGCACGTTTACGCTCTTGCGGCTGCCCAGCTCGCCGTCGTTTTGCGCGCGCAGGAAGAGCCTTTTGCCGGGTTCCTTGCCGGTCACGACGAAATCGAGCAGCCCGTCGTCGAACAGTACGTGCGCGCCCTCTTCCACGTCATCCACGAAGTGGGGGTATGTGACGCAGATGCGGTCGTGCCCGGTCAGTCCTTCCGGGTCGCCGGCGAGGGTGGTTTCCTCACCTGTGCGGAAGCTGATGGGGCCCGCGGCGCAGTTCGTGGTGCGTACCTCGGGGCCTTTCGTGTCGATGAGGATGCCGATTTGGTTGGAGACGCTGCGCACGTTGCGGATTATCTTCCGCAAACCCTCGGGTGAGGCGTGGGCCGTGTTCATCCGCACCACGTTCATCCCTTCGTCGTACAGCCGTTTGATAAACTCTACCTCGCATCGTTTGTCGGATATGGAGGCTACTATTTTTGTGCGCTTGTTGTTCATGTGGTTGAAGTGTTGTGTATGTTAGGTGAAAAATGCGGGGCTTTTTCCCGGAAGCCTTGGCGTTTGCCGCCAAAAGCCCCAGTGCTTTTCCGGCCGGGTACTGCCCGCCTACTTCCCGGGCCGCGCCAAGAGCGCTTCCACGCCGAGGCGGTAGGAGTCCATCCCGAAGCCGCTGATCACTCCGCAGCAGGCGGGCGAAATCATCGAGGTGCGGCGGAAAGGTTCGCGCGTGTGCACGTTAGATATATGTACCTCCACCACGGGCGCGGGGATGGCCTTGATGGCGTCGTGCAGGGCGACGGACGTGTGCGTGTAAGCGCCCGCGTTCAGTATGATGCCGTCGCATCGGTAACCGGCCTCGTGCAGCGCGTCGATGAGTACACCTTCGTGGTTGCTTTGGAGGTACTCTATCTCCGCCCGTCCGTGGTAGGACGCCCTGAGCCGTTCGAGCAGGGCTTCCATCGTGTCCTGCCCGTAAATTTCCGGTTCACGCTGCCCCAAAAGGTTGAGATTCGGGCCGTTCAAAATCAAAAGTCTCATGTAAAAAGCCTAATTTCGCGGCGCAAAGATACGCAAAAGAAAGCACATGCTTATGCCTGCGCCCGTGAAAAAAGAAGAAACCGCTCGTCTCGTCGAGGAATACCGCCGCTATTTGGTCCTTTCGCGCTCCCTTTCGCGGAACACGGTGGAGGCCTATTTGTCCGACCTTGGTAAGCTCTTGTCTTTCCTCCTGCTCGAGGGCGTCCCGCCCCTCGGGGCTTCGCGCCAGACGCTCGAGGCGTTCCTTTCCGGGCTGCATGACATCGGCATCGGGGCGCGTTCGCAGTGCCGCATCGTGAGCGGCATAAAGTCGTTCTACCGCTTCCTCCTCCTCTCCGGGCGCATCGAGGACGACCCGACGGAGCTCATACCCGTGCCCCGCCTGGGGCGGCACTTGCCGGAAGTCCTTACCCTCGACGAGATCAACCGCATGGAGCAGTCCATTGACCGCGCCGCCCCTCTCGGCCAACGCAACCGCGCCATGCTCGAAACGCTCTACGGCTGCGGCCTGCGCGTCACGGAGCTGTGCACGCTTTGCCTGAGCGATTATTTCCCCCAGGAGCAGTACATACGGGTCGAAGGCAAGGGGCGCAAGCAGAGGCTCGTGCCTATTTCTCACGCCGCCATCCACGAGATTTCGCTCTACCTGCCCCAGCGCATGGAGCAGTCCGCCAAGCCCGGCCACGGCGACTACCTCTTCCTCTCCCGCAGGGGCACGCGCCTTTCGCGCATCATGGTGTTCCATTTGATAAAGGAGTGGGCGGCCTTGGCGGGAATCGGCAAGACCGTCAGCCCCCACACGCTGCGCCATTCCTTCGCCACCCACTTGCTCGAGGGCGGGGCCAACCTGCGCGCCATCCAGATGATGCTGGGCCACGAGAACATCGACACGACGGAAATCTACGCCCATCTCGACCGCAACCGGCTCCGCAGCGAGATTATCGAGCACCACCCCCGCAACATCCGCCATCCCCACGGGGACTGAACCCCTCCCGCGCCGCAGGAGGACGGGGAATCCCCGCCGTCTTCCGGGAAAAGCCTTGCCGCTTTTTCCCAAGAGCGGCAGAGGGAGGAACAAAAAATTGCGGGGCTTCCCACCGGAAGTCCCGCAACCTGCAAGGCTGTGATACATGGCCATGTACAAGGACTAAAGCCCCCCATCCACATACCACCGGCGGCTCGCATTGTCGTTGCACAAGGCCAGCGTCAGCGTGCTCTGCCGCCCGTCGCGCAAGGTACAGCGCACGGGCACATACCAGCCTGCATAACTGCCGGAGCGATATGCCTTGCCCACCTCATGCACCTGCATCCCGCCATACGTGCGCAGCAACAAGGCGGTATCGGGATAGAAGGTCAAGGCTGTTTCCACCGTCATCAAGCTGCCACGGGCCAAGGCTTCCACAATGCGCCGTGCGGCAGTCCTTGCCGAACGACGGGGGGCAATGCCCTCGTTGCCTGCCACATCGGCATCCACCCACTGCCGTGCCGTGCCGTCGGGCATGGGGGGCAGCACCGGCAGGGCCAGCAAGGTGGCGCGGTCGACGGGCAGGTCGTAGCGGATGGCCACACTGCGCGCCACCTCTACCTCCTCATCCCCTCGGCGGAGGACGATGGAGAAACTCTTCAGACGCCCCGTGCGGCGGTCGAAAACGTAGGTACGGCTGTTTTCCGAGTTGCCCAGCGTATGGTCGAAGCCCATGCTGTTGTACGCAGCATCCTGCCGCGGGGCATTGACCGTGAGGCGCGTCTCCCCGTCCGTTTCCTGCAACTCATAGCCGATTCCCTCGCCGCGCTCGGCGGCTTCCTGCTCGGCAGCCAAGATTTCGTCGGGGCGCAACAGGAGCGAAAACCCCTCGACGAAGCCTGCTTCCCGCGAGCCGGTGACGCAGACGGCGAAGTCCGGACCCCACATCCACTGCCGCTCGCCGTCGCAAACCACGGTGCGTCCGCCCGTTTTCTCCATGCGCCAGAGCAGTTTGCGCCCGTCGGCGAGGGTCGTAAGCCTGTGGGTTACGAAAGCACTGTCCGCATCGATTGCGGCAAAGTTCTCGCTGCGCGGCGTACGGATGAGCATCTCTATTTGCATCGTGCGGGGCTGTGCTTCGATGGCGCGGGCGAAGTAGGGCGCAGCCTCGGCGGGCGTCAGGCTCTGCCCGGCCGTCAGGCGCGAGGGGAGTAGCCACAGGGCCAGCAGCGCGGCGCACCCGACGAGCAGGGCCACTGCCGCAGCCATCCGCCCGGGGCGGGAGAGGCGGGCAAAAGTGCCGCGTCTTTTCCCGGAGCGTGCCGCCGCTTTTCCCGGAAAGTTCCGCATTTTCCGGCTGAAAGCGGCAGGGGGTTGCGGGTTGCGGCGCGGCGTAAGCCAGTCGAGTGCCTGCCCCATCTCGCGCACATAGCGGGCACAGTCGGGGCAATGCTCCAAGTGGCAGCGCATTTCCTGCGCCTCCTTCGAGTCGGGAGCCTCGCGGAGCAAGTAAAAATCGGACCTCAGTTTTTCACAGTTCATCATAAGTTCTCCTTTCTTTCGTCTAATCGTTTTTCTTGTTTCAACAAATCTCTTACCCGTTCCACGCCGCGCTGAAAACGGGACTTTACAGTGGAAAGCGGCAATTCCAGCATGTCGGCAATCTCGGCAAAGCGCATGCCGTCGACCGTATGCAGACAGATCACGTCGGCCTGCTCCGCAGGTATGCGCTCCAGCATGCGACGCACGCGCTCATACTCCTGCTGCCAGCCGTTTTCCTCGGCGGGGCAGTCGGGGATTTCTTTCTCGCCGGCCTGCGGAAAAGCCTTCCGCCGCTGGCAGAAGCGGAGGCACTCATTGGAGAGGGCGCGGTAGACGTAGGCCCTCAGGTTGCCGATGCCGGCCAAGGCGTCCGTGTCGCCGAGCAGGCGCAGCAGGACTTCCTGCACGAGATCCTGGGCATCTTCTTCCGAGGCCGTGCGGAATAGGGCGAAACGGTACATCCGGTCGTACTCGCCGCGCACCAGCCGCTCCAGTTCGCGCCGCCGGTCGGGTCGGAAATGCAAGGTCAGTTTCATGTCCGTTCAAGTTGTTTTCTACCCCTATAGATAGGCATTTGCGGAAAAAGACGCAAGCTAAACGCTAAAAAACGCAAAAAGACCGGGTGGAAACCGCCGCGGGATGCGCAAAAAAGCCTTGCTGCTTTTTCCCGGAAGTGCTGCATGTTTTTCCGGAAAATGCCAATGCTCCGCCCCGGAAGCCGCAAGCCCCGGCGGCCAACGGGCTGCCCCGCGCCCCGCTGTGGGGTGCAACGGGAAAGGGGAAACGAGAAACAGCGCGAGAAATTGCCTATGTCGTTTTTTTTCCGTTCCTTTGCGCAAAATTTAACAGGTACACTTTCTTGCGGCCGGAAAGCAGGCGGAAAAGAACCATAGGGACACATTTTATAAACACACATCTACAAGGAATCATGAGTGTAAACATAGAAAAGACCGACAAGAAGCGCGTCGTTATCGTAGGAGGAGGCTTCGGCGGGCTGAAACTGGCCAACAAGCTCAAGAAATCGGGCATGCAAGTCGTACTCGTAGACAAGAACAACTACCACCAGTTCCCGCCGCTCATCTACCAGATCGCTTCGTCCGGCATCGAGCCCAGCTCCATTTCTTTCCCTTTCCGCAAGATCTTCCGCAAACGGAAGGACTTCTATTTCCGCATGGCCGAGGTGCGCGCCATCTGCCCCCAGCGTAATATGATCCAGACGTCGATAGGCAAGATGACCTACGACTACATCGTATTCGCCGCAGGCACTACCACCAACTTCTTCGGCAATGCGCGCATCGAGGAAGAAGCCATGCCGATGAAGACTGTGGCCGAAGCCATGGGCCTGCGCAACGCACTGCTCGGCAACCTCGAACGCAGTGCGACCTGCGCCACCGAGCAGGAGCGCCGCGAGTTGCTGAACATAGTGATCGTCGGCGGAGGGGCGACGGGCGTGGAGATTGCCGGCGTGCTCTCCGAGATGAAGCGCTACGTGTTGCCCGCCGACTACCCCGACTTGGACAGCTCCGAGCTGCACATCTACCTCATCGAGGCCGCAGGACGCCTCCTCTCGGGCCTCTCCGAAGAGTCGAGCCATGCGGCGGAAAACTTCCTCCGCAAGATGGGTGTCAATGTATTGCTGCACCGCAAAGTCGTGGACTTTGCAGACCATAAGGTGATACTGGAGGACGGTATGGAAATCCCGACCCGCACGTTCATCTGGGTGAGCGGTGTGCGCGCGCAGTACGTCAAGGGCTTCCCCGACGAAGTGATAGGCCGCGGCGGGAGAATCAAGGTCGATGCCTACAACCGCGTGGAGGGGATGGAAAACATCTTCGCCATCGGCGACCAGTGCTTGCAGACCTCCGACAAGAACTACCCCTACGGCCACCCGCAACTGGCGCAGGTGGCCATACAGCAAGGCAACCTTTTGGCCGCCAACCTGCGCCGCCTCGAGAAAGGCAAGGGCAAACTCAAGCCTTTCCGCTACCGCAACCTCGGGGCGATGGCCACGGTGGGGCGCAACCGCGCCGTGGCGGAATTCAAGAAAGTCAAGTTCCAAGGCTGGCTGGCTTGGTTCCTTTGGCTCGTGGTGCACCTCCGTTCCATTTTGGGCATCCGCAACAAGGTCGTGGTCATGCTCAACTGGCTCTGGAACTACCTGACCTACGACCAGTCGTTGCGCATGATTGTCTACGCCCGCAAGGCCAAGGAAGTGAAAGACAGGGAGCACCGCGAGGCCACGACGCACCTGGGCGAAGACCTCGTGGCCGGTTGCCCCAAGAAGTCCTGACCCTTTGTGGGAAAAGTGCCTGCGCTTTCCCGCGAAAGGCGCGGCACTTCCTGCCAGAAACCCTGCCGCGGGGGCCAACCCCGGCCAGCACCCGAAAAAACAAGCCCCATGCTAAACTATCTCCTCCACAGCGGCAAGAACCGGAAGTTGCCCTACTACCTGCGCAACGTGGCCCGCGCCTACCTCCTGCCCGACGCCCTTTTCCGCGCGCGGCGCGGGGCGCTCATGAGGAGTCTCGAGCAAAGGCCCGACAAGGACTACATACTCGACCGCGTAAACTACTACTGCCGCCTGGCTGCCCCTGCCCCCTTGGCGGAAGACAAGGGGCGGATAGGCGACTTCAGCCTCCGCGGCGGCCATGGGTCGGTCTACTTTTTCGACACTTACGAGTACTTGCGCTACTTCCCCTCCCACCTGCGTTGGAACTACCGCTTCGGCGACGTCAATACGCTGCTCCCCTTTCCCTCCGTCTGCAAGAGCCGCCCCGTGGGGGACGGCAACGAAAATTCCGTGCTCCTCAACCTCGACAAGGTGCGCCACTTCATCTTCATCCACGACCGCAAGCCCTTCCGCCGGAAACAGCCCCGCGCCATCTTCCGCGGCGAGATAGACGGCAAGGCGCGGCGCAGGGATTTCTGCCGGATGTGGTACGGCTCGGACGTGTGCGACGTGGGTGAAATCGCGGGTGCACGCTGCGTCTGCCCCGAGTGGCGCCGCCCCAAGATGACCCTCTACCAGCACCTCGACTACCAATTCATCCTCAGCTTGGAGGGAAACGACGTGGCTTCCAACCTGAAGTGGGTCATGGGCAGCAACTCGCTGGCCGTGATGCCGCGCCCCACGTGCGAGACTTGGTACATGGAAGGCCGCCTTGTCCCCGATTACCACTACGTCGAAATCCGGCCGGACTTCGCCGACCTGGAAGAGCGCGTCCGCTATTTCTCAGCCCACCCGGACGAGGCCGAGGAAATCTTGCGCCACGCCCACGAATGGCGTGCCCAGTTCATGGACCGCCGCCGCGAACGGCTCATCGCCCTCCTCGTCCTCGACAAATACTTCCGCATGACTGCCCAACAACCCTGACCGCCTCCCGGGGCAGACCCGGCCCGGGGAAGGGAAAGCCCCTGCGCGGCGGGACGAAATGCCCCGCCGCGTTGGACGTTTCGCGCGGATTTCGTACTTTTGCGCCGCCGTCCCGAGGGGGCGCGGCGGGGCACTTGGCCGGGAATGCCGGCGCTTCCCCCGGAAAGCGGCGGCACTTTTCCTGAAAACACGCGAGGCTTCCCCCGGAAAGCCTTGCCCCTTTTTCCAAACACCATGGCACAAAGACCCAGCATCCCGAAAGGAACCCGCGACTTCTCGCCCGCCGAAATGGCCAAGCGGAACTACATTTTCGAAACCATCCGGCAAGTCTACCGGCTCTACGGCTTCGAGCAAATCGAGACACCCAGCATGGAAAACCTCTCCACCCTCATGGGAAAGTATGGCGAGGAGGGCGACAAATTGCTTTTCAAGATACAGAATTCGGGCGATTACTTCAAGAACCTGACCGACGAGGAGCTGCTTTCGCGCAACGCCCCCAAGCTCGCCTCCAAATTCTGCGAGAAGGGGTTGCGCTACGACCTTACGGTTCCCTTCGCCCGCTACGTGGTCATGCACCGCGAGGAACTGGCTTTCCCCTTCAAGCGTTACCAAATCCAGCCCGTGTGGCGCGCCGACCGGCCACAGAAGGGGCGCTACCGCGAATTCTACCAGTGCGACGCCGACATAGTGGGGAGCGACTCGCTGATGAACGAGGTGGAACTGATGCAAATCGTCGATGAAGTTTTCGCCCGCCTTGGCGTCCGCGTCCGGATCAAGCTCAATAACCGGAAAATCCTCGGCGGTATTGCCGAATCCATAGGCGCGCCCGAGAAAATCACGGACATTACGGTGGCCATCGACAAGCTCGAAAAGGTAGGGCTGCGGCAGGTGAACGAGGAACTCGCCGCCAAGGGCCTCACGCCCGCCGCCATCGAGCGGCTGCAGCCCCTCATCCTCCTGCAAGGGACGAACGGCGGGAAGCTCGACGCGCTGGAGCAACTGGTCGGCGGGGTGAGCGAGACGGGCGCCAAGGGCATAGAGGAGTGCCGTTTCATCCTCGGCATGCTCGAAAAGGCGGGGCTGAAAAACGAAATGGAGCTGGACTTGACGCTGGCGCGCGGGCTGAATTACTACACGGGGGCTATCTTCGAGGTGAAGGCGCTGGACGTGGAGATAGGAAGCATCACGGGCGGCGGCCGGTACGACAACCTTACGGGCATTTTCGGCCTGCCCGGCGTGAGCGGGGTGGGCATCTCTTTCGGCGCCGACCGCATCTTCGACGTGCTCAACCAGCTGGACCTCTACCCAAAGGACGCCACGCGCGGCACGCAGCTGCTCTTCATCAACTTTGGCGCGGCGGAGGCCGCGGCCTGCATGCCCGCCCTTTCCCGCATCCGCGCCGCGGGCATCCGCGCCGAGCTGTACCCCGACGCGGCCAAGATGAAGAAGCAACTGGGCTACGCCAACGCGAAAGGCATCCCTTTCGTCGCGATCGTCGGCGAAACGGAGCTGAGCGAGGGGAAAATCACCCTCAAGGACATGGAAAAGGGGGAGCAGCAGATGCTCACCCTCGACGGGCTAATCGAAAGACTGCGCTGACGGACGCAAGCAAAAGCGCCAGCGTCTTCCTCATCGGGGGCAAGGCCTACGCCCTATTCACCCTGCTTTTCGGCTTCAGTTTCTACATACAGTACGACAATGGGCTGCGCCCCTCCCGAACAACCTCCGCATGAAACTTTAAACAATCCCGCATGAAACTGAACAAAGTGTTTCCCCTTTTCCCGAAAAGTGCCGCCACTTTTCCGCGGCAGCCCCGCCGCTCCCGGGCGGTCGCGGCGCTCTGCGCCCTGCTCGCCCTGTGCCTCCTGCCGCAAAGCCCCTGTCCCGCGGCCCCTGCCCCCGGCGGCGGTGTCCAGGCAGGGCGCGACTCCCTGACGGAACACACGCGCCTCCAACCCTTTCCCACGGGCACCGTGCAACTGCTCGACGGGCCTTTCCTCCAGCGGCAGAAGCTCAACGAGCGCTTCCTCCTCGGCCTCGACCCCGACCGCCTGCTCTATTTCTTCCTGGAGACCGCAGGCCTCAAAAACCCGCCCCGCGTGAAGCCCTACGGGGGCTGGGAACAAACCGACCTGAAGGGGCATACTTTGGGGCACTACCTCAGCGCCATGAGCCGCCTTTATGCGCTCACCGGCTCGGAGGAATGCAAGGAGAAACTCGACCACACCGTCATGGTGCTCGACCAATGCCAGCAGGAACTGGGCGGGGGATACTTGGGCGCCTCGCCCGAGGCCATGCTCGACACGGTGGAAGCCACGGGGCGGGGCTGGGCGCCCTACTACACGCAGCATAAGATCCTGCAGGGGCTCATCGACGCGTACTGCATCGGGCACAACTACCAGGCGCTGGCCTTGGCAACCAACATGGGCGACTACTTCTGCGGGCGCGCCCGCAACATCCGCGCGATGCCCTCCGGGCAGTGGGAAGCCGCGCTGGACGAAATGGAACAGGGCGGCTTCAGCGACGCGCTGCTCCAGCTCTACTTCCTCACGCGCCAGCCCCGCTACCTGGACTGCGCGCTCCTCTTCCAGCAAGCCGACAAGCTCCTGCCCGCGGCGCAGGGGCACGACGTGCTGAACGACCCCGCAAAGCCGTACAACTACCGCCACGCCAACGCCACGATTCCCCAGTTTACGGCGGCAGCCCGCATGTATGAGATGACGGGCGGGAAGCTCTACCGGAAAGCGGCGGAGAACTTCTGGGAGTTCGTCGTGGAAGGAGGGCGCATGTATAGCAACGGTTCCACCGGGTATGCCGAGCATTGGAACCACGGCGCGGATTCCCTTTCGCACGAACTGGGCGCAAAGGCCGGGGAGACTTGCTGCTCGTATAACTTGATACTGCTTTCCGAACGCTTGTGCTGCATCCATCCGGAAAGCAAGTATGCCGACTACGTGGAACGGGCTCTCTTCAACCACATACTGGGGAGCATCCACCCGGAAAACGGCAACTTCATGTACTTCCACACGCTGGCCCCGGGCGGATTCAAGACGTTCGGGCAGAACAGCGCGGAGGTGTTCTGGTGCTGCACTGGCACGGGAATGGAAAACCCGGTGCGCTACGCCGAGTCGATATACCTGCATTCCGACGATGAAATCTACGTGAACCAGTTCATCGCCTCCCGCCTCACTTGGCGCGAGGAGGGGATACTCCTGGAGCAAACCACCCGCTTCCCCGAGGAGGGCGCCAGCACGCTGCGCTTCGGGGGGCGCGAGAAACGCTTCACGCTGGCCGTGCGCGTGCCTTACTGGTGCAGGGAGACGATGCAAATCACCCTCAACGGCGAGCCGCAGAAGGTGCGCCCCGGGCGCGACGGCTACTGCCGCATCAAGCGGACGTGGAAGGCGGGCGACGAGGTGCGCCTTGTCCTGCCCATGCAGCTGCATGCCGAAACGCTGGCCGACGCGCCGCAGACGGCCGCCATCCTATACGGGCCGGTCGTCCTGGCCGGGGATTTGGGGACGGAAGGCGTGACGGAAAAGCTGGTCAATACGACCGACAATTTCTATGGCGGCGTGCCCAAGGTGTACCAGGCGCAAATGGACATCCCGGAAATCACGGGCAACGCGGCCGACCTCTCTTGGCTTGAGCCGGAGCCGGGCAAGCCTCTGGAGTTCACCACCCGTGCTACTTCGGACGGGAGCACGCTCCGCTTCGTGCCGCTCTACGGCATTTTCCGCAACCGCTTCTCCGTATATTGGGAATTGGCACCCGCCCCTCTCCCCCAAGAGCCGTAGCCCCCGTCCCGCGGAGGCGGTACTTCTTGGCAAAAGCCCCGGCACTTTCCGGAAAGAGCGGCGATGCTTGCCGCGGGAAGCGCCGGGGCTTCCCGTGGGGACGGGCAAGGCTTCCCCCACGGCGGGGCAATGGGAAAGGCCCGTACCGTGCAGTCGCGCGGTACGGGCCTTGCAAGGGAATGGGGAAACTAAAGGTTCTTCTGCCAGTAGTCGGCCATGGTCTTGCGCAGGTGGAGCGTCGTTCCCTCGCGTTCGTTGATGGAGTGGGAACGCATCGGGTAAGAGACTTGGGAGAAAACCTTGCCGTGCTTGACAAGCTCGTTCACCAGCATTTCGCAATTCTGGTAGTGCACGTTGTCGTCTCCCGTGCCGTGGATGAGCAAAAGGTTGCCCTCGAGCCCCCCGGCATACGTGATGGGGGAACCTTTGCGGTAGCCCTCGGGGTTGTTCTGCGGGGTGTTCATGTAGCGTTCCTGGTAGATGGTGTCATAAAGCCGCTGGTCGGCTACGAAGGCCACGGCAATGCCCGTGGCAAAGACTTTCGGGTAACGGAACATGCAGTTGAGCGTCTGGCTTCCCCCGCCGCTCCAACCGGTGATTCCCACGCGGGAGGGGTCGAGCCACGGGAAGCGTTCCAGCAGGTCGAGCACCCCGTTTGCCTGGTCGCGGCTGGCCAGTGTGCCCACCTCGCCGTAGATGCACTTGCGCCACTCGCGTCCCCTGGGAGCTGCCGCGCCGCGGTTGTCGATGCTCACCACGACGTAGCCCAGTTGCGCCAAGTATTGGTGCCAAAGGTCGCCCCCGCCCCAGACATCCTGCACCGTCGAGCTGGCAGGTTCGCCGTAGACGTCCACGATCATCGGGTACTTTTTCCCCGTCGAGTCGAAGTCGGCCGGGAGAATCATCCATGCGTCAAGGAGGAGGGAGTCGCTCTTCACCTTGAGGAACTGCTTGGGGCGCAGCCCGAGCGCTTGGTATTCGGCGCGGGCGCGCTCGTTGGTTGTCAGGGTGCGTACAGGCTTGTGCCCGGGGAAGGAGAGGATTTCGGCCACGGGCGGCGTCTGCGCGTTGCTGAAGCTGTGCACGGCCCATTTTCCCGTAGGCGACATCTGGTAGGAGTGCTGCCCTTCCTGTCCTTCGGGGCTGAGGCGTTGGCAGGAAGGGGTGCGCCCTTTCTTGAGGGATGCGCTGTAGAGGTAGCGTTGCGTGTAGTTGTCGGGCGAGGCGATGAAGTAGAGGAGTTGCTTGTCCAAGTCGGTCCCGACGATTTGGATAAGGTCGAAGTCGCCGGAGGTGATGGGGGTTATTTCCTTCCCGTCGCGGCTTACGCGGTAAAGGTGGCGGAATCCGCTGCGTTCACTCATCCAAGTGAAGTAGCGCGCCCCGTCGAGCCAGATGATTTGGTCGTTCGTTTCGACCCAGGCGGCGTCGTTCTCGGTGAAGATGTTCTGCGGTGCCGCCCCTTCGGCGAGGGCTACGGTCCAGACGCGGTTGGTGTTTTGCTCGCGGTTCATCTGCTGTATGAACAATTCGTTGCTTCCGGGGATGAATTCCATGCGGGGGATGTACATCTCACGCGGGTCGCCGGGCAGCTCCACCCAGTGCGTCTCGCCGCCCCCGACGGGGATGTAGCCCACTTTCACCGCCGAGTTCATCGTCCCGGCCTTGGGGTAGGGGAAGTGGAGCACGGTGGGGTAGATGGAATCCACGTTGTCTATCATGTCGAACACGCCCGTCCCTTGCGTGTCGCTCTGCCAGTATGCGATGAAACGCCCGTCGGGGCTGAAGCGGAAACCGTCGCGGCAGGAAAATTCTTCCTCGTAAACCCAGTCGAACGTGCCGTTCACGATGTGTTCGCCCCCGTCCGTTGTCAGTTGCCGTGGCTGCACGCTGCCCTCGGCGGTGGCAGGCTCGATGTAGATATTGTTGCGGCACACGTAGGCCACGTTCGCCCCGTCGGGCGAGAACTTGGCAAACATCAGGGAACTTCCGGGCAGGCCTTTCCCCAGCTGGCGCAGCGCGCCGGAAGAAAGGTCGAGCAGCCAGTAGTCGCCGCGTGTGTCGTACCGCCAGACGCGCCGCGTGTTGTTGTAGATGAGCACCTTCTTGTTGTCATCGCTCCATACCAGGCTGCGTACGGCGAGCGCCTTCCCGCTCTCCGGGTCGCGCAACATGGAGGAGGGGATGAGCACTTGGCGCGATTCGTCGGCCACATTGTAGGAGGCCACTTCCACGCCTTCGCCGTTTCCTGCCGGCTCGATGCGCGAATAACTCCCGCCGTTGGCCATCCAGACGGGGGAAGGCGCGTATTCGGTATGGATTAACCCGCCGTTCACCACCTGCTCCAGCGTCAGGGGGGCGGGACTTTGCGCGGCCAAGGGCAGCGCAAGGGCGGCGGCCAGCAAGGCCGCCGGAAAGGAATGCGTGGTTTTCATAAGCTGTTCCGTCGTCGTTTTTTTCATTCAACCGTGCCGCAAAGTTAGGAAAAAGGGGCGAATCCGCCCGGCCCCTGCCGCGGAATTGGAAAAAGAGGCGGCGTTTCCCGCCAAAAGCGGCGGCACTTTTAGCCCCAAGCGCCGCATCTTTTCATGCAAAGCCCTGCGGCGCAAAGTTTTTTTCCGTACCTTTGCGACCAAGATCTGCGCGGATTCCGCAGCAGGACAGACATGTGATTTTATGCAAAACATCAGGAACATCGCCATCATCGCACACGTGGATCATGGCAAGACCACGCTGGTTGACAAAATGCTCCTTGCGGGAAATCTCTTTCGGGAGAACCAAAGCAAAGGAGAACTCATATTGGACAACAATGACTTGGAGCGAGAACGCGGAATAACCATCCTGTCAAAGAACGTTTCCATCAACTACAAGGGGACAAAGATCAACATCATCGACACCCCGGGGCACAGTGATTTCGGGGGCGAAGTGGAGCGCGTGCTCAACATGGCCGACGGTTGCATCCTTTTGGTCGATGCCTTCGAGGGGCCGATGCCGCAGACGCGTTTCGTCCTGCAGAAGGCCTTGGAAATAGGCCTTAAGCCGCTGGTCGTGGTCAATAAGGTAGACAAGCCGAATTGCAGGCCGGAGGAAGTTTACGAGATGGTCTTTGACCTGATGTTCAGCCTCAATGCCACGGAAGAGCAGTTGGACTTCCCCGTCATTTACGGCTCGGCCAAGAACGGGTGGATGAGTACCGATTGGAAGCAGCCCACCGATAATATATTGCCCTTGCTGGACGCGATCGTCGAACACATCCCCGCGCCCGAACAGCTCGAGGGAACGCCGCAGATGCTTATTACTTCGCTCGATTACTCCAGTTATACAGGCCGGATTGCGATAGGCCGCGTACACCGGGGCACGCTGCGCGAGGGAATGAACGTGACGCTTGTCAAGCGCGACCGGAGCGAAGTGAAAGCCAAGATAAAGGAACTCCACGTTTTCGAAGGCATGGGCAGGAAAAAGACCGAGTCCGTTTCCTCCGGGGATATATGCGCCTTGGTAGGGCTGGAGCAGTTTGAGATAGGAGATACTGTGTGCGACTACGAAGTGCCCGAGCCTTTGCCGCCAATTGCGGTGGACGAGCCCACGATGAGCATGCTTTTTACCATAAACGACTCGCCTTTTTACGGGCAGGACGGCAAGTTTGTTACATCGCGCCATATCCAGGACCGGTTGGACCGGGAGCTTGAGAAGAATCTGGCGTTGCGCGTCGAGAAAAGGGTCGGGGATGACGGGAAATGGCTTGTATTCGGCCGTGGCGTGTTGCACCTCTCTGTGCTGATAGAGACCATGCGCCGCGAAGGATACGAGCTGCAAGTGGGGCAGCCGCAGGTCATCATCAAGGAAATTGGCGGCGTAAAATGCGAACCCATCGAGGAGTTGACTGTCAATGTGCCGGAGGAATTTGCCAGCAAGATTATAGACATGGCCACGCGGCGCAAGGGCGAAATGACGAGCATGGAGAGCGTGGGCGACCGGGTAAACTTGGAATTCCTTATTCCCTCCCGCGGTATCATCGGATTGCGCAACAACGTCCTGACGGCCTCGCAAGGCGAAGCCATCATGGCCCACCGCTTTAAAGAATACCAGCCGTATAAAGGCGACATCCAACGCCGCACGAACGGGTCGATGATAGCCATGGAGGGCGGAACTAGCTTCGCTTATGCCATAGACAAGCTGCAAGACCGCGGCAAGTTCTTCATTCACCCGCAAGAGGAGGTGTACGCCGGACAGGTAGTGGGGGAACATTGCAAAGAAAACGACTTGGTTGTCAATGTAACCAAGTCGAAAAAGCTCACGAACATGCGTGCTTCCGGGTCCGACGAGAAAGCCCGTCTCGTACCGCCCGTTATTTTCTCCTTGGAAGAAGCGTTGGAGTACATAAAAGAAGACGAATATGTCGAGATAACTCCCAAACATATGCGCTTGCGCAAGATAATCCTCGACGAAAACGAGCGTAAGCGCGCTAACCGAAACTAACTGCTTATGAACAAAAAGTTTTTCCTCCCCCTGTTGCTGGGGTGCCTCTTCTTGCCTGTTACGGCAGTGGAGCTGTCTGCGCAAGCAGCCACTGACAACGAAGTAATCCGCACGATTATGGAACGGCGCAGCATCCGCCAATATAAGGACCAAGCCGTTCCCAAAGAACTGCTGGAGCAAATTGTAGAATGCGGGATCAATGCGCCGAGCGGCATGAACAAGCAGCCGTGGCAAGTGCGGGTTGTTACCGATCCGGCGTTTATTTCGGACTTGACCGCCCTCTATGTGGAGCAGAACCCGCGTGTCGCCGAGGACAAGTCTTTCAAGAACATGTTCCGCAATGCGCCGGCAGTCATCTTCATCGCCTCGCCCGAGGACGGGAGCGGCCAAATCGATTGCGGCCTCATGGGGGGCAACATGCTGATTGCGGCGCAGTCGCTGGGGCTGGGTACTTGCTGTTTGGGCGGCCCGGTGGCCTTCTTTAAGTCAGAAGCCGCCTCTCCTTTCCTTGAGAAGCTCAACTTGCCCGCTGGTTACCAGTTGCTTTATGCCATCGGCGTGGGTTATCCCGATGAAAGCCCTGCTGCCAAACCGCGCGACGCACAGAAAGTGCAATACATAGAATAGGCGTTCTTGACGGGAAGCCTTGGCGTTTTCTTGCAAAAGCGCCGGGGCTTTCGGTGGAAAGCGCTGCCTGTTGTCCGGGGAAGTGCCTGCACTTCCGTTGGGGACAGGCGGCGCTTTTCGTCTTCAGGGTTGTTCCTCGATGGAGAAAGCTGCGCGGCGCAGCACGTCCCAGTAGGCCGGAAAAGACTTGCTGACTACTTCGGGGTTTTCGATTACTATGTGCCCCGTTTTCAGTGCCGCGGGCGCGAAAGCCATGGCCATGCGGTGGTCTTCGTAGGTGGCGATGGGGGCTTCCGCCCCGCAGGGCGGAAGGTCGCCGGGGGAGTCTTGCCCCGGTGTCCAGTGGAGCACGGTGCCTTGGCATCCGTCGTTGGCCTCTCCGATGGAGAAGCCCAGCTTCCGCATTTCCGCGCGTAGGGCCGCGATGCGGTCCGTCTCCTTGATTTTCAGGCTTTGCAGCCCACTGAACCGGAACGGGATGCCCAGCAGCGGGCACGTCACCACGAGGGTCTGGGCCAAGTCGGGGCAGCGCAGGAAGTCTGCCTCATACGTTTCGCCCGGGGCGAGGAGGGGCTTTCCGCATGTCAAGCGCACTCCCCCGTCCGTAAATTCCGTGTGGATGCCCAGCGGGGCGAACAGCCCCGCCACGCAACTGTCGCCTTGGTGGCTTCCCGGGTACAGGTGGGGCAGGAAAAGGCTTCCGCCCCCGGGGGCAAGGGCGAGCATCTCGTAGGCATACGAGGCTGCGCTCCAGTCGTTTTCCACGGTGTATTCCGTAGGCCGGTAAGGCACCGGTTCCACGCGTAGCCTCCCGTTCCCGTTCGCTCCCGCAGCCCCCGGTTCGTCCGTCCAGCGGGCTTGCGCGCCGAAGGAGCGCATCATTTCCAAGGTAAGGTCGATGTAAGGCCGCGAAACGACCGTGCCTTCCAACTCCAAGTCCAGTCCCTCGGGCAGGAGAGGGGCTACCATGAGCAGGGCGGAGACGTACTGCGAACTGACGCTGGCGGGCAGCTTCAGGCTTTTCCCGGCCAGCTTCCGCCCGCGGATACGCAGGGGGGGGAAGCCGGGGTTGCCGAGGTACTCGATGTCAGCCCCGAGGCTGCGCAACGCGTCGGCCAGCACCCCGATGGGGCGCTGCTTCATCCGTTCGGTCCCCGTTAGGGTACGCTCGCCGGGCGTCACCGCGTAAAAGGCCGTCAGGAAGCGCATGGCCGTCCCCGCCGCCTTGATGTCCACTTCCCTCAGGTGCGGGTGTTCCAAGGCGTGGGCCATGACGAGCGTGTCGTCGCAGTCCGAGAGGTTGTCCAGTTTGGCCAGCGGCCCTTTGGCCAAGGCCTGCAGGAGGAGTGCGCGGTTGCTGACGCTTTTTGATGCCGGCAGGTTCATCGTGCCTTCAAGCCGCCGGGGGGCTGTGATGGAGTACTTCATATCGGCAGGCAAAGGTACGTTTTTCCACGGAAAAACGTGTGCTGCCCGTCCGGAAAAGCGCCTCGCCTTCCGGTGGAAAGTGCCAAGGCTTTTCCCGCAGAATGCTGGCGCTTTCTGCGCGGCACGGCGGGGCTGTTGCGTGTACCTGCAAGGGTCTTGGTTCAGGGTACGGGGTCATACCCGCTGCCGCCCCAGGGATGGCAGCGGAGAAGGCGGCGCAGGGTGAGCCAAAGTCCCTTGGCGGGGCCGTGCTTCTTGAGCGCCTCGACGGCGTATTGCGAGCACGTCGGGGTGAACCGGCACGTGGGGGGGAACATGGGGGAGAGGGCGTAGCGGTAGAAGTAGACGGGGAGCAGGAGCAGGAACGTGGCCGCTTTGCGCAGGAAGAGCAAGAGGCGTCTCATAGTGCGGGGGCTGTTTCGCCGGAAGGGGCGGCCGGGTCCGGGGAAGGGTTTTGGGAAGAAGCCCGGCTTCCTTGCAGGCGTGTGTTGAGCCGGGCGAGCACTTCGCCCATGGCGCGGGCGACTTGGGCGGTGGAGTGGGAGCTTTTCCCCATCCATACGAAGGCCAGGCTGTAGCGTAGGCCGGTGCTTGCGGCTGTCTCCATGAAGTCGTGGCGCAGGAGGCGGTAGGCCTCGCGCATCTGGCGCTTGGCCCGGTTGCGGCGGACGGCGCGCTTGAATGAGCGTTTGGAGACGCTGAAGAGGACTTCGACGCACGGTTGCCCCTCGGTTTGCAGCGCTTCGGGCACGGGGCGGCAGAGGGCGCGCAGGGGGAAGCAGGTGGTGCTGAGGAGATCGGGGGCGTTTTTCGCGAATAGATGGTCGATGGGCAACTTGCGGCACAGGTGTTCGCTCTTCTTCAACTTGCGGTAGGGAAGCTGTGCGGCAGCATAAAGCGTAGCCAAGCCGCGGGGGACGGCTTGGCTGCGTATGTCTTTTTTCGGGAAAGTCGGATGCCTCTCCATTCGGCATTGCTATTTCACGCCGTTTTCCCTCTTGATGTATTGGTCAAGGGCGGCAGTGATGGAGGGCGCTTCCGGCGTGGGGGCTTGCAGGTCGAGGCGCAGGCCTGCGTCGATGACGGCCTTGGCCGTCTGCGGCCCGAAGCATCCGATCCTCTGGTCGCCTTGTTGGTAGTTGGGGAAGTTCTTCAGTAACGAGGCGATTCCCGCGGGGGTAAAGAAGACGAGGAGGTCGAAATCGGCCAGTTGCCCTCCTTGGAACTCGTTGCTGACCGTGCGGTACATGACGCCTTCGGAGTGGGTTATCTTATGCGCATCCATGAAATCGGGCACTTCGTTGCTGTGCACGTCGCTCACAGGGGTGAAGTATTTTTCTTTGGGATGCTTGAGGATAATGGGTTTGAGGTCTTCAAACTTGTTGCCTTCGCCAAAGAAGATTTTCCTTTTGCGGTACTGTACGTACTTTTGGATGTAGAGCGAGATGGATTCCGAGAGGCAGAAATATTTCATGGTCTCGGGGATGACGACGCGCATTTCCTCGCAGAGGTTGAAAAAGTGGTCGATAGCGTGCCGCGAGGTGAAGATGACCGCAGTATGCTCCAAGATAGAAATCTTCTGTTGTCTGAATTCTTTGGACGAAACCGCTTCTACTTTGATGAATGGGTGGAAAACAATTTCTACCCCGTACCTTGCCGCGATGTCAAAATATGGGGATTTCTCGGTCGTGGGTTTGGGCTGAGAGATAAGAATTCTGCGGATGCTCACAATTCAAATGTTTAGTGACAAGATATTGTTTGCTGCATGTAATCCCGAAACCGTGAAGATTATGGGGACGATTTCGAGGGCACAAAGATACAAAATAAAGTAGAACCTGCTAACCACGGGGAGGCTGAACAGGTAAATTCCCTTGAAAAAGAGGAGAGATTTAAGCAAAAATAATAGAACCAACCCCGCAGTAACACATTTTCGTGGCTCTATGTCGGTATAAATGCAGAGCAAGGCGACGGCGAGCAGGCAGAAGGAGATGATGTTCTCAAGGGTAAAGTAGCAGCGCATCCAGGAAGCGGCCTGTTCCTTGCGGAAGAAAATCCATCCAACCAGCATGTAAAGCAAAATCCTTATGGCGCTACAGGCGAAAACCACTGCCGCAAGTAGGGAAAAGTGCAGGATGTTTTGGTAAAAAGTGCTTGGCTTCGGACGGATTCCCCAAGTACAGCATGTGAAAATCAGGGCGACGAGCAGGGCTGTCTGCACCTGGAGGAAGAGGAAGTGGCGCATGCTGGAGGAAGTGGCTTGGCGGGTGCTCCGGTTGTCTTGGCCGGGGACGAATATTTTCTTGAGTTCTTCACCAAGGAGGGCATGGTCGTAGGCAAGGATGTGGCAGGAAGCCAGCAGGAAGGCCAGCACCAAGAGCATGACCCAGCTGTCATTTGCCGGGAGGTAGGGCAAGGGAGTTCCGTTCATTCCTGCAGGATCGGGTATTGGACGCGTGCCGGGTTGGGGGTAAGGGCCTGCCGCACGGCTTCCACGGCCTCTTGGGGCGTGGCGGCTGTTTGCCAGAGGGAGGCATGGCAGGTACTGATGAATTTCTCTTCTACCGCTTGGCGGAACCAGTCGAGCAGGGGGGCGTAGAAGCCGTTGGTATTGAGGATGACGACGGGATGGGGGTATATGCCGAGTTGTTTCCAAGTGATTATCTCGGCCAGTTCCTCAAGCGTGCCGTATCCGCCGGGCAGGGCGATGGCCGCGCAACTGCGCTTGGCCATGAGGAGCTTGCGCTCGTGCATGGAGGAGGTGGGGACGATGTGGGTAAGTGCGTCGTATTGCCAGCCTTTTTCCAGCATGAAGCGGGGGATGATGCCGGTCACTTGCCCGCCTTCGGCGAGGGCACCGTCGGAAAGCGCCCGCATTAGCCCTTCTTTCCCTGCCCCGTTTATGACGCCAAAGCCGCACCGGGCTAGGAGTTGCCCGGTGCGGTAGGCGGCTTCGTAGTAGTCAGCCGATACTTTGGGGCTTGAGGCTGCATAGACACAGACTTCTCTCATGCCGTTTCTTCCTTGGGTTTTAGAGTCCGAAGGCTTTGCGGATTTTGTCCACGTAGTCCAGTTTCTCCCATGTGAAGAGCTCGACCGTGATGTCGCGGGGGGCGGAGTAGCGGCTTTCGAAGTGCTTGGTGACGGTTTCCGGCGTGCGTCCCATGTGTCCGTAGGTGGCCGTTTCGCTGTATATGGGCAGCCGTAGCTTCAGGCGCTCTTCGATGGCTTTGGGCCGGAGGTCTATGTTTTCTCCAATCCATTGCGCGATTTGCCCGTCGGGGCAGTCCAAATGGCTGCGGCCGTAGGTGTTCACATAAATATTGACGGGTTCTGCCTTGCCTATGGCGTAGGAGATTTGCACGAGCATTTCATCGGCTACGCCGGCGGCCACCATGTTTTTGGCAATGTGGCGGGCTGCGTAGGCGGCGCTGCGGTCTACCTTGGACGGGTCTTTGCCGCTGAAGGCCCCTCCCCCGTGGGCTCCCTTGCCGCCGTAGGTGTCCACGATAATCTTGCGCCCGGTCAATCCTGTGTCGCCATGCGGGCCTCCGATGACGAACTTGCCAGTCGGATTGACAAGATAGCGGGTACTTTTGTCGAAAAGTGCCAGCACTTCGGGCTGTTTGATGCGGGACTTTACGCGGGGCAGCAGGATGTCCTTGATGTCTTCCTCGATGCGGCGGAGCATTTCCGCGTCGTCGGGCAGGAATTCGTCGTGTTGCGTGGAGATGACTATGGTGTCGATCCGGGCGGGTTTCCCCGCGTCGTCGTATTCGATTGTCACCTGGCTTTTCGAGTCGGGGCGCAAGTATGTCATTTCCCTTCCTTCGCGGCGGATGGCGGCCAGCTCGATGAGGATGCGGTGTGCCAGGTCGAGGGCGAGGGGCATGTAGTTTTCCGTCTCGTTGGTGGCGTAGCCGAACATCATTCCTTGGTCGCCGGCCCCTTGGGCCATGGGGTCTTCCCGTTCGACGCCCCGGTTGATGTCGGCGCTTTGCTCGTGGATGGCGCTGAATACGCCGCAGGAGTTGCCTTCGAACATGTACTCTCCTTTCGTATAGCCGATGCGCTTGACGGTGCGGCGTGCAATCTCTTGCATGTCCACGTAGGCTTTAGATTTCACTTCTCCAGCCAGTACTACCTGTCCGGTGGTTACTAGTGTTTCGCATGCTACTTTTGAATTGGGGTCAAATGCCAGCAATTCGTCCAGTATGGCGTCCGATATTTGGTCGGCCACCTTGTCGGGGTGTCCTTCTGACACCGATTCGGATGTGAATAGATAGCTCATTTATCTTAGTTTATTTGGGGTGCTTGGGTTTCCTCGCAGAATGATTTCTGGAAATCTTCTTCGATAAACCGCGGGTCTATCAGCGTCATGCCCCTCATGACGAAGGGGCGTTGCCACATGAGGGGGTGGGGGATGGTTAGTTCGTAGGTTTCCAGTTTCAGCTTCCCGTAGGTCAGGATGTCGATGTCGATGACGCGGTCTTGGTAGATTCCTTGCCGGGTTTTGGTCGTCCGCCCCATTTCCCGCTCGATTCCTTGCAGGGCAAAGAGCAGGGCCAAGGGGGTAAGTTCGGTTTCCACTGCGATTACGGCATTGGCGAACGTGTTCCTTGAGGCCATCTTCCAAGGCTCGGTGTAGTAATACCCGGAGTTTTTCGTGATGGTGCCCACCCGTTCCTTGATGGCGTCTATGGCTTGGTCCAGGTTTTCTTTTTTGTTTCCGAGGTTGCTGCCTAATGAGAAATAAGTTTCTACCATACGTTGCCTCCTTTGGGGTTAGTCCACGATGAGCATGGCGTCTCCGTAGGTGCCGAAAGAATAGTCTTCCTTGAGGGCCACCTCGTAGGCGTTCATGATGGTTTCGTATCCCCCGAAGGCGGCTACCATCATGAGCAAGGTGGAGAGGGGGAGGTGGAAGTTGGATATCATGGCCGTGGCCACGGTGAAGTCATACGGGGGGAAGATGAATTTGTTGGTCCATCCGTTGTAGACCTTGATATGCCCGTCGGTGCTTACGGTGCTCTCCAGGGCGCGCATTACGGTGGTTCCTACGGCGCATACTTGGCGTTCCTCGTCTTTGGCCGTGTTGATTTTCGCCACGGTCTCTTCCGGGATGTTCATTTGTTCGGAGTCCATCTTGTGTTTGGTCAGGTCTTCGACGTCGATTTCGCGGAAGTTGCCCAGCCCGGCGTGTACGGTGAGGAAGGTTGATTCGATGCCGTTTATTTCCATGCGCTTCATCAGTTCGCGGCTGAAATGCAGGTTGGCCGTGGGGGCGGTGACGGCTCCTTCGTTGCGCGCGAAGATACTTTGGAAGCGCTCGTTGTCGATTTCTTCGACGGGGCGGTCGATGATGGAGTGGGGTATGGGGGTTTCGCCCAAGGCATAGAGGGCTTTCTTGAATTCGTCGTGGGGACCGTCGTAGAGGAAGCGCAGGGTGCGCCCGCGCGAGGTGGTGTTGTCAATCACTTCGGCTACCATCGAGTTGTCTTCGCCGAAGTAAAGCTTGTTGCCGATGCGTATTTTCCGCGCGGGGTCGACAAGTACGTCCCATAGGCGCATCTCCTCGTTCAGCTCGCGCAGGAGGAACACCTCGATGCGCGCGCCGGTCTTTTCCTTGTTGCCGTAGAGGCGTGCGGGGAATACTTTCGTGTCGTTGAAGACGAACAAGTCTTTTTCGCTGAAATACCCGAGGATGTCTTTGAATATCTTATGCTCTATCTCGCCTGTCTTGCGGTGTACGACCATGAGTTTGCATTCGTCGCGGTAGTAAGAGGGGTATTGAGCTATCTTCTTCTCAGGCAGTTTGAATTTGAATTGCGATAATTTCATTTCTTCTCTCCCTATGGGTATTTGTTTTGTTAATGTTGCTTGTCGTTGGGTACGCTTGGGGCGCTTTCCGGGAAAAGTGCCGCGTCTTTTCCGGGTTTGCCGCAGCGGTTTTCCCCGTTTGCCGAAACGGTTTCCCTGGGCAGGGCGCAGTCTATCCATTGTTGGAAGGCTTCCGCACTGAGGCATTGGCTGGCTTTGACGTTGCCCACGCGCGTCCGCCTGAGGGCTGTGAGGTGTGCCCCGCTGCCGAGTGCCTTGCCGATGTCGCGCGCGAGGGCGCGGATATATGTCCCTTTGCCGCAGACGATGCGTAGCGTCAGCATCGGGAGGGAACAGTCGAGCAACTCTATTTCGTCGATGACGAGGGGCTTTGCCTTCAACTCCGGTTCTTTCCCGGCACGGGCCAGGTCGTAGGCTTTCTTCCCTTTCACCTTGCAAGCCGAATAGGCAGGGGGGACTTGCTCGATGTGCCCGACAAACCGGGGGAGGACTTGCCCGACCAGTTCTCGGGTGATGTGCTCCGTGGGAAAGGTGAAGTCTATTTCGTGTTCCAAGTCGAAAGAAGGCGTCGTGGCGCCAAGCTTCAGGGTGGCGACATACTCTTTCTTCCCGGATTGGAGCTCTTCTATGAGTTTTGTGGCGCGCCCGGTGCAGACAAGCATTACGCCCGTGGCCAACGGGTCGAGCGTCCCTGCGTGGCCCACCTTGAGCTTTTTCAGGCGAAGCCTGCGCAAAAGGGGAAATTTCACTTTTGCCACCAAGTTGGCCGAAGTCCATTCCAGCGGTTTGTCCAAGCAAAAGACGAGCCCTTCTTGGGCTTCTTCGACCGTGAGCCTGCGGGGTAGCGTGTTATTGTCAATGAATTCCGCCATCTATTCTGCAAAGGTCAGTTCATGGCCCGTAAGGAGCATTGCCAAAATGATAAAGCCTACGATAATCCGGTACCAGCCAAATGCCTTGAAGCCGTACTTGGTCAGGAAATCGATGAAGAACTTGATGGCCAGCATGGCCACGACGAAAGCTACAAGGCTGCCCAAAAGCAGGATGCCGATGTTGTCGCGGATGACTTGGATGCTCTCCTCGTCTTTGAAAAACTTGAGGATGCTGTAAGCCGTTGCGGCAAACATCGTGGGGACGGCCAAGAAGAAAGAGAATTCCGCAGCTGCCTTGCGCGACATGTTTTGCGCCATCCCGCCCACGATGGTGGCCATCGAACGGGAAACGCCGGGAATCATGGCTATGCACTGGAACAGCCCGATGTATAGGGCTTTGCGTTCCGTCAGTTGATGCATGTCGTCCTTCCCTTTGTGGAAGATGCGGTCGCAAAAGAGCATGAACACGCCGCCGACGACCAGCATCACGGCCACGATTTCCACGCTGCCGAGCATCATGTCCACATAGTCACTGAACAAATAGCCGATGATTGCGGCCGGTATGAAGGCTACGAACAATTTCCAATAGAAGTCCCATTTGTGGAGGAACTGCTTCAAGGGCGAGGAGCCCTTAGGGGCGGGGGTGCGGTTGAGCCGGAAGAAACGTTTGTGGTAGAGGACGATTACCGAGAGGATGGCGCCGAATTGGATGATGACCGTAAAGGCTTTTACAAACGGGGTGCTCTCCACGCCCATGAGGTTTTGCGTGATGATCATGTGTCCCGTGCTGGAAACGGGCAAAAATTCGGTCAGTCCTTCTACGATGGCTACCACTATGGTCTGCCAGAGGGTCATGTCTTGCATTGTTCTTGTTTCTCCTATTTCTTTTCTTGCGTTTGCTTGGTGTTTTTAACAGGGCAGATGATTCCGTAACCGATGGTGATGAAGCCCAAGAGGCATACGACGGGAGCCAAGCGGATGCGGCGCCAAGAAAAGATATCCGGGTTGAACTGCTCAAGCGTGGAGCCGGAGCCGGACATGAGGATGAAGCCTATGATGACGGCCGCCATGCCTACGGTGAGGATGATGTAGTTCTTTTTCTCGAGTGCTAAATTGTTTCTGTCCATATTATATGAATTCTTGTGGATAATTCCCGGGTATTTCCTGTCTTCCCTGCGGTGGGCTTGGCTCGCCCTTACGTGTGGAACAGGCGGTCATCTCGCATGCGCAGATAATGGTTTATGGAGAGCAGCGCCGAAAGCCCTGTGATGGCGACCCCGGAAAGGAGTACGGCCGCGGCGCTGGCGAGGGCGGTTTGCGGGGTAAGGATGGCGGAGATTCCCGGTTCGTAGCGGGTAACCCAGAAAACGCCCCCTCCCAGCAAAAGGCAAGCGACGACCCCGGCCAGCAGCCCCATGCCGACGCAGCTCATGACGAAGGGGTAGCGGATAAAGCCCCACCCCGCGCCCACGAGCTGCATGGTGTGGATGAGGAAACGCTTGCTGTAGACGGCCAAACGCATCGTGTTGCTGATGAGGACGAAGGAAATGAGTGTGAAAAGGGCAGCAAGGGCGGCAAGGACGAGGGCGATGAAACGGATGTTCCGGTTTACGGAATCAATCAAGTCCGGCTGGTAGGACACCTCGGCTATCTGTATGCTTTGCCCTATCTGTTGCTCTATTTGGCGGATGCTGTCGGTGTTTGCGTAGCTTGCCTTGAGCTTTACTTCGATCATGGGGGTGTAGGGGTTATAGCCGAGGAATTCCTCCGGGTCGGCGCCCAGTTCCCGGGTCTGTTCCTCCAAGGCTTGTGCCGCGGAAATATAGGTTGTCCCCTTTACGTAGGGTTGCTTTTCCAAGTCGGCCTGCAAAGCCAAGATGTCGGCCTCTTCCGCATCCGGGTCGGCGTATACGGTGAAACTGATATTCTCCCGCACATACCGGCTTAGGTTGTGTGCAGTCAGCAACGAGAGTACGATCATTCCGACCAAAACCAGCACCAACGTGATGCTGATGCCGCTCGTCAACCCTTGCATGCCTAAATGTACCCGTATGTTGGCCTTGCGGTTCGCTTTGTTCCCCATTCGTCTTTTCGCTTGGAAGTTTCCGCAGTTTCCGGCTCCTCTCCGTATGGTTTCTTCCGGAAGAGGTGCAGTAAAATGCGGCGCAAAGATATATATAATGTGGGCAAGGAGCATGGTTTCACGATTTCTTTTTAAAGATTCTTAAAGGAACGGTGGTTTTTTATATGGGGCTTTGGCGGATTGGCTAAAAAGCCTTACCTTCGCCCCCGATTTCCGCCACCCCTTTTACGGGCAAGTGCCTCCCCTTTTTCCGGAAAGGCATGGGGCTTGCGGGAAGGAAGGCCGCGTTTTTATATGCGGGAACGGGGACTTGTAGCTCAGTTGGTTAGAGCAACAGACTCATAATCTGGAGGTCCCAGGT
>CAYTPX010000024.1:0-30274 GCA_964439955.1 uncultured Bacteroidaceae bacterium
GGGTCGCGGGTTCGAGTCCCGTTTTTCGCTCCATACTTTGGAAAGAAATATCGAATGCGGTATTTTCTTTCTAAAGTATTTGATTTTTATATGAGAATCACATGATTGAACCTGCTTATCCTTCTTGGCTGATTCTAAAATCTGTCGTGATCTTCCTTGTTTCCTTCATTACAACGGCACACAACGTAACAGCGGATGACTCTCTTTTTATAGACAAAAGCACCATCACGGATTCCCTTTTTGCAAAAGACAACCTATATTTACAATTCGCCCCCCAAAGCGGAATACCTGTTCCTCCTGCTTATTGTATAACAAGGCAGGCTAAAGCTGGATTTATAGCCCGTAATTGGTGGAAAAATACCAAGGCAAATGATTTTTACCTTTATAGCCATACGGAAAAAGCTACAGAGGGTGAACAAAAGTTGGTTGACTTCCTTTCCTTTTTACCCCTGTGTGACTCGGTAAGCCAACAATACGCGCTTTATTTTGTCCTAAATCTATCCGCCGATTGCGACACAACAAATTCTTCTTACTATTGGGTTAATAACCTCTTGGAGAAGTATCTTTGGGACGAAGAGTCGCCAATGTATAACGAAACACTCTACTCTTTTGTACTCAGATACCGTGCTTCCCGACCGGAAGAAGAGACTGGAAGTAAAATGAGAGCCGCAATGCTACTACCGAAGATACTCCAAAACCAAATAGGCACTCGCCCCAACGATTTACTCTTGGGGCTATCTGACGGGAGCAATACAACTTTATACGAATTGCTACCAAAGTTCCATCAAACAGATTACATCCTTTTGCTTTTTTACGACCTCGATTGTGCCGCATGCCAAGAAGTGATTAATGAAATAAGCCGGATTTCCTCCCAATTTCCCCGCCTCAGCATCATTACCATACAGCTTCACTCGCAAGATATCCCCGCATGGAAATCCTATATCCGCCATCTTCCGGCGGATTGGACTCATACGTATGATGTAAAAGAAGCTGTTTTCATGGAAGAGACCTACTACATGAGGAATTCTTCCGCCCTCTATTTACTGGACAACCAAGGCATCATCCGACTAAAAAATACCCGGCCCGATTCTTTACGGGAATACCTATTTGCCCATTAAGCTATACAAAAAATATATATCCACCCAAAAACATACAAGACCATGGGAAAGATTGCAAAAAAACTAACAGAACTCATAGGGAATACCCCTTTATTGGAATTAACTTCATACAGTGCCTACCATGATTTGCAAGCAACTTTAATTGCAAAACTCGAGTACTTCAATCCCGCCGGAAGCGTAAAAGACCGCGTCGCGCTGGCTATGATCGAAGAGGCAGAAGCGCAAGGATTGCTCAAACCCGGAGCAACACTTATCGAACCGACCAGCGGGAATACAGGAATCGGTTTGGCGTTCGTAGCCGCAGTCAAAGGCTACAAACTCATACTCACCATGCCTGAGACAATGAGCATAGAGCGCAGGAATTTAGTAAAGGCGCTTGGTGCGGAAGTTATCCTTACACCCGGCCCTGAAGGCATGCGCGGCTCTATCCGCAAGGCCGAAGAGTTGCACCAAGGAATCCCCGGCTCATTCATTCCCCAACAGTTCGAGAATCCGGCCAACCCGGCAATCCACATACGCACGACAGCCGAGGAAATCTGGAAAGACACCGGCGGAGACCTTGACTTCTTCGTGGCCGGAGTGGGAACGGGCGGCACTGTAAGCGGAACAGGAAAAGCCTTGAAAGCGCACAATCCGCAAATCCAAATCATCGGGGCAGAACCTGCCGAGAGTCCCGTCTTGACCCAAGGGAAAAGCGGTGCCCATAAAATCCAAGGCATCGGCGCCGGATTTGTCCCGGGCAACTACAATGCCGGGATAGTAGACGAGGTAATAGACGTTCCCGGAGACGAAGCAATCCAAACAGCCCGTGAATTGGCACACAGGGAAGGGCTTTTGGTAGGAATCTCATCAGGAGCGGCCGTTTGGGCTGCCACACGGCTGGCAGAGCGTCCCGAGAACAAGGGGAAACGCATCGTGATCCTCTTGCCCGACGGAGGCGAACGCTACCTCTCTACCGAGCTTTTCTCATCCGACAAATAAGCGTTTCCCTGCAATTCCAGCTCACTCCTTTTCTGCATCCCGCCGCTCCAAGGCCGGAATACGGAAAGCCGTGTACAACTGGATGAGCGCGGAAATAGCCACCAGCAATACCCACTCGTTCCCACGCGGCATGCAAATCATCAAAATGCCGGCCACTACGAGAAACAAGGTACTAAAAACCCGTTGTCGATACAAGCGTTCGATGACGGGATTTTTTGTACGTACCGGCATAAAGTACTGGGCAACGGACATTAAAAGCCCGCCCGCTATCAAGATATACGGCGCCCCCGCCCGGAAAGGGAAGTAGGCCATAAGCCCCACCAGGACGCACAAGGCACCCGGGATATAAAGTTTAGTCAGAAATTGCTTCATGGCTGGTCATTTGCTATGCGGGAAAAATCGTCCTCATCGCCGGGTTCACCTGCGGAAACCGACACACCCGGGGGAAGGGCAAGCAAGTCTTCTTCGAAGACGAACACATCTTCGTTCGGCTTCTTCATGAAATAACGCTCGCGTGCCGTACGTTCCACCTCCAAAGGATTCGTCTTCAGTTCCTCCAACTGGCGAGTATCCCGTTCATATTCTTCGTTGTAAGCCGCGATTTGCCGGTCGAGTTCCATCAAGCGGTGCATGTTCAAGATGCGTTGGTACACGCTGCTGTCGCCCACAAAGCCTATAAGCCCGAAGAAGAACAGTACCGTGATCACGTACTTATTACTCCTGCGGCGCACGAAAAGCCAGACGTTTTTGAGTTTCCCCATTTCCTGAGAATTCGGTGATGAACGGCACAAATGTATAAAAAATGCAGTGATTCTCCATCGCCACCTTATATTTTTCCCTAAATTTGCCAAGGCTTATCCACGACGCCCCTTGGCGCTTTCCGCGGAAAGCGCCAGTGCTATTCCCGGAAAGCCCCCATACTTTTCCCGAAAACACGGAACGCTTATGAGTCAATATATCGTATCGGCCCGCAAATACCGCCCCACGGCCTTCGACAGCGTGGTAGGGCAACAGGCCCTGACCACCACCCTGAAAAACGCCATCCGCTCCCACAGGCTGGCGCATGCCTACCTTTTCTGCGGCCCCCGGGGGGTGGGAAAGACAACCTGCGCGCGCATCTTTGCCAAAACCATCAACTGCCTCCACCCCACCCCGGAGGGGGAAGCCTGCGACGAATGCGAATCATGCCGCGCTTTCAACGAGCAGAGGGCGCTTAACATACATGAGTTGGACGCGGCCAGCAACAACAGCGTGGACGACATACGCCAATTAGTCGACCAAGTGCGCATACCCCCGCAAATCGGAGCCTACAAGGTATTCATCATCGACGAGGTGCACATGCTCAGTTCCGCCGCGTTCAACGCTTTCCTCAAGACCCTCGAGGAGCCGCCTGCCCACGCGGTGTTCATCCTAGCCACTACCGAAAAGCACAAAATCCTGCCCACCATCCTCTCCCGATGCCAAGTCTACGACTTCAACCGCATGGGCGTAAGCGACATCGTAAAGCACCTCGCTTTCGTCGCAGCCCAAGAGCAAATCGAGGCCGACCCGGAGGCGTTAAACGTAATCGCCCAAAAAGCCGACGGGGGGATGCGTGACGCACTCTCCATCTTCGACCAGGTCGTGAGCTATTCCGGAGGGGCAAAGGTGACCTACGAGCAAGTGATCGAAGACCTCAACGTGCTCAACTATGAATATTACTTCCGCCTGACCGAACATTTCCTCAAGCACCAAGTAAGCGACATACTGCTCATTTTCGACGAGATACTGCACAAGGGGTTCGACGCGCCCCACTTCATCAATGGTTTGGCCAACCACTTCCGCGATCTCTTGGTAAGCCGCGACGAAGCCACGCTGCCCCTCCTCGAGGCAAGCCACTCCGTACGCGAACGATACCGTAGACAATCGACCCAATGCCCGCCCCGTTTCATCGAACGGGCCATGAAACTCTGCAACGACTGCGACCTCAATTACCGCATAAGCAACAACAAGCGTTTCCTCATCGAACTGACCCTCATCCAGATTGCCCAGCTTGCCGAAGAGGGAGGCGACGCAGACGATTCGGACAGCGCGGGGCGTGGCCCTAAAAAGTTGAAAACCCTGTTCCACCCCGCCGGGCAACCCACGCCGCAACCGGCGGCCTCCCAACCGACTTCCACCACGCCACAACCCAATCCCCACGACACGCCCGCCGCCCAGGCACAACCTATCCATTCCACAGCGCCCGCCCCCGCACCGGTTGCCACCGCGGCATCGCCCGTACCGCTCCGCCACAAAGCCGACTTCGGCTTCTCCATCAAGAAAATGCAAGCGCAACAGAAGAACGCTTCCGCAGGGCAAAACGCATCCTACGGCCAAACCTTGCCTGGAGACGCGGCAGTCCCTGCCCCCAAGGTGTCGGAAGAACCGGCCCCATACGAGGCGGGAAACAACCCGCCCCCACCGCTTTCCGAGGCCGGCCTCCGCATCCAATGGCGCGGATTTGCCCAACAACTGCCCCAAGAGGACAAGGCGCTCCAAGTGCGCATGCTGGGATTGATGCCCGAAGTACGGGACGCTTCCAAGGGAGACTTTGAGGTCGTCGTGGACGGCAGCATGCTGGAGAAAGACCTTCTCCGCATCCGTCCCCTCGTAGAGCAATACCTCTCCCGACAGTTACACCGCCCTTGCCACATGGCTGTTAGCCTCCGGGAAAGCGAAATCCAGCAGCAAATGGCCCTGACCCAAAGCGAACGCTTCCAAAAGATGCAAGAGATAAGCCCAGCCCTGCGCCGCCTCCGTGACGAACTGGGGCTGGAAATAGAGTAAAGGGACGCCGCCCCGTAGAAAAAGACTTGGCGCGCCTTTCAGCGCGCCAAGTCCTGCATTTTCATCCGCTCCTCGGCCCAAGCCTCGTAGCGGGTATCCGGCTTCCCGTAATTGGCATAGGGATAAATCGAAATCCCTCCACGGGGAAGGAAATAGCCTTTCACTTCCATGTACTTCGGCGCCAACAAGGCGACCAAATCGCGCAAGATGACATTCACGCAGTCTTCATGGAAGCTCCCGTGGTTGCGGAAACTGAACAAATAAAGCTTCAGGCTTTTGCTCTCTACCAGACGCCCGTCAGGGACATACGCGATACGTATTTCCGCAAAGTCAGGCTGTCCCGTGATGGGGCACAGCGCTGTAAATTCAGGGCAATTGAAGCGTACCCAATAGTCCCGCTCCGGGTGTTTGTTGGCAAAGTATTCCAACACCTCGGGGGCATAATCTTGCCGGTAAACCGTCTGCCGCCCCAGCAAGGTCAGTTCCGGCTCCTGGCCGGAGGGGGCAGCGCCGTGCGCGCGTTCTTCTTCCATAGTCCGTCCGTTCTTGGTTGAGACACCGGGGAAAGGCACTCAGGCAAGCGGCTCGGCCTTGAAGCCTGCTTCACCTACCCACCGCACAACCTCGTCCGCCGTACAGCCGGAATCGACGGTCAGCCTACGCTCAGCCGTGGAGAGGTCTATCGACCACTGCCCGCGAGGCATGTGCTTATCCAGTTCTTCACCTATACGCGCCACGCAACCGGCGCATTTCGCATTTGTCTTAAAGTGCATTGTTGCCATTCTTATGTTTTCCTTTTTCTTGAATTGAACGTTATCTTTCTTTTCTCCATGCCCCGGCTTTTCAATCCGGGACACCGATTTGGAAGGGCAAATATAAATCTTTTCCCGCAAGGGCGGAAAACTTTTCCCCAAAGGCCAATCCCCGCTCCGCAAAAAGGCCGCCCCTTTTCCGGGAAACATGCAAGGCTTTTCGGGACAAGGCCTGCCGCTTTCCCGCAAAAGGGGAAGGGCACGCCCGCCAAGCCCCGCCGTTTTCCCGCCGCCATTCAGCGCCTCAGGCGCAAACTGTTGGCCACTACCGAGACGGAACTGAAGGCCATGGCCGCACTGGCCCACATGGGTTCGAACAAAAGCCCGCAAAAGGGGTAGAGTACACCCGCCGCAATGGGGATTCCGATCAAGTTGTAAATGAAAGCCCAGAAGAGGTTCTCGCGGATAATGCGTACCGTGCGGCGCGAAAGGCGGATGGCCTCGGGGAGCAGGCGCAGGTCGGGGGTCATCAAGGTGAGCATGGCCACGTCCATGGCAATGTCAGTCCCGCGACCCATCGCTATGCTTACGTCGGCACGGGCCAAAGCCTGCGAGTCGTTGATGCCGTCGCCCGCCATGGCCACCACGTGGCCTCCGGCCTGGAGGCGGCGCACATAGTCTTCCTTTCCCTGCGGCAACACGCCGGCCTCCACACGCCCCACGCCCAAGGCGCGGGCCACCGCAGCGGCCGAAGGGGCAGAGTCGCCCGTCAGGATATGTACCTCGACCCCCTCCTCGCGCAAGAGGCGGACAGCCTCGGCAGAGGTATCCCGCACGGGGTCGGCCACGGAAAGCACGGCCATGAGGCGCGGGCCGCAACCATAGCAAATCAAACTGCCCCCTTCCTGCGCCCGTTCCCGGGCAAAGTCCCGCTGGGCATCACTCCACGCGGCTCCCTTTTCCTCGGCCAGGCGAGGGCTTCCGGCCCAATAGGCAAGGCCTTCGTGGGTAAACCCGATGCCGCGGCCCGTGAGGCTTTGGAAGTCTTGCAGCCCGCCCGCAGCCACTTGCCCGGGCAAGGCGGGACAGCGCGCGATGGCCGCCGCATAAGGGTGTTCGGAACTAGCCTCGGCCGCCTGGAGCAAGGCCATGGCCTGCGGACGCCCAGCCTCGGGTATCGACCAAGCGATGCCGGTCACTTCGGGCTTTCCCTCGGTGAGCGTCCCGGTCTTGTCCAAGACCACGGCATCCACCTTGCAGAGCTTCTCGAGTGCCGTCGCGTCCTTGATGAGGATATGCCTCTGCGCCGCCCGCCCGATGCCTACGGTCAAGGCTGTGGGAGTGGCCAGCCCCAGCGCGCAGGGACAAGCGATGACCAGCACGGAGACCGCCGAGAGCAGGGCATAAGCAAAGGCATGGGTGCCGCCGAGGGCAAGCCACAGGAAGAAAGTGAGCAAGGAAATGCCGACAACCGCAGGCACGAATATGCGGCTGACACGGTCGGCCAGCTTCTGCACGGGAGCCTTGCTCCCTTGCGCCTCCTGTACCATGCGGATTATCTGCGCCAGCAACGTGCCGGAGGCCGTATGCTCGGCCTCTACGACCAATACCCCTTTTTGGTTAAGCGTGCCGGCCCATACCCGGGCGCCTTCCTCTTTCCGCACGGGGACAGGCTCGCCGGTGAGCATGCTTTCGTCCACATACGAGCTACCGCCGCATACCCGACCGTCAACCGGCACTTTCTCACCCGGACGGACACGCAGGCGGTCACCCGCGCGCAAGTCGGAAATCACGACCTCCACCGCCTCATCCCCCCGCAAGAGGATGGCCGTGCGGGGTTGCAGCCCCATCAGCCCCTTGATGGCCGAAGTGGTATTGCCCTTGGCACGCTCTTCCATCCATTTGCCGATGAGCACGAAACAGACAATCATGGCGGCGGCCTCGTAATAGACATGCGCTTCCATGCCCCGTTGCAGCCAGAATTCCGGATAAACCGTATTGAAGAGGCTGAAGGAATAGGCAATCAAGGTGCTCAAACTGACCAGCGTATCCATGTTGGCCGTGCCGTTGCGCAGCAATTTCCATGCCCGTACATAGAAGCCGCGCCCGGCATAGGACAAGATGGGCGTGGTGAGCAACAAAAGAATCCACGGAGCATACGGGATACCGTGCACCATGGAAATTACCATGACGGGTACGCCCAACAGCCATGCGACAAGCACCTTGCGGCCCGTCCGGCTACGTTGTCCCGCCCCGGGCGGGGCTGCATCGGCTTCTTCGACCACCAAATCGTAGCCGATGGACTGCACCTGGCTACGGATTTCTTCGAGGGTTATCTGCTTCTCGTCATAGTCTACCGACAAATTGGCCGCGGCAAAATTCACAGAAGCGTTGCGCACGCCGGGCAAATGTTTCACCTTATCCTCCACATTCGCCGCACAAACCGCGCAACTCATTTCCAACACGGGAACGACACGTTTAGCCATATCTTTCAATTCATACAAGGGTTTTCATGAAAAATGCCTGCCGTTTTTCATGAAAGCGGCAGCGATCCTCACCGAAACCGCCGCAAAGGTAGCGCCTTCCCCTTGCAACAGGATTGCAAAACAAGGGGGCTTCCACCCCGTCCCCCGGCATGGGCCTGCAAAAGGCGGCAAAGCCCCCTCCCCCATGGATGGCCAAAAGGCGGGCCATGCCCTGCCCCATGGCTTCGTCCGGCCAACCTGTCGGCATTCAGATACCCCTGCTTATTCGTGGGCGGAAGGGGTAAACCCCCGCAAAAAGTCCTCGATATCCATGCGGCGCTTACCGGGCTGCTGCACGGACAACAGCTCTACATAACCATCGGGCACGGCAAAACGCATATACCGCTTCCCGTCGGTATGCCAAGTGCCCGCAGCAACGTCCACGGCCGGGGAAGGGACAAAGCGGGAGGCATAGACTTTCAACTCCACGGCCTCACCCTTCTGGTTGGGAATGGAAGTCCGTGCCGCGGGATAAGGCGAGAGGCCGCGGATAAGGTCGTAGACCCTTTTTCCCGGCAACGTCCAGTCTATCTGGCATGTTTCCTTGAAAATCTTGGGCGCGGGAGTGGGAGTTGTTTCCGGGGCTAACTCGGACTGGGAAACCGGACGGGCTTCGCCGCAAAGGATTGCATCCACGGTCGCCAGCACGAGCTTTCCACCTTCCACCATCAGGCGGTCGTGCAACGTACCCACGTCATCCGTTTCCGATATCGGCATCCGGACCTGGCGGATAACCTTCCCCGTATCCATTCCCTGCTCCAGGAAGAAAGTCGTAAGTCCCGTCTCCGTCTCCCCATTGATAATAGCCCAATTTATAGGTGCCGCCCCCCGGTATTTCGGGAGCAGCGAGGCATGCAAATTAAACGTGCCCAAACGGGGCATCCCCCATACCACTTGGGGCAACATGCGGAAAGCAACGACAATCTGCAAATCGGCCTTCAAGCGCCCCAGTTCACTCAAAAAAAATTCATCCTTCAGCGATGTGGGCTGCATCAGGGGCAGGTTGTGAGCCAAGGCATACTCTTTGACGGGCGAAAAGCGGAGCTTTTGGCCTCTCCCGCCCGGCTTGTCCGGCATAGTCACAACCCCGACGACATTGTAATCATGGGATACCAGTTGATCCAAAGCCTCCACGGCAAACTCGGGAGTACCCATATATACGATACGCAAATCTTTTTTTTCCATTTCTGCTTTATTTAAAGGGTTCTTGGTTCTATCCTTCTGTGGTGACATGCCTCTCCACTGCCGCAAACCGCAGGGTCAATCTTCGCTATAATGGATGAGCAAGCGACGGTAGGCCTCCAGTATCTTCGATTTCAACACGAACCCGACAAAAGTCCCGTCGGCATCTACGACCGGAAGCTCCCATGATTTGGTCTCTTCGAAAGCGTGCATGACTTGTTCCATCGTATCATTTATATGCAGGGGAAAGGGAATGGGCTTCATAAAGCGGGCTGCCGTATAACGATGGTATAATTCCGGACGGAACATGAAGTTCCGTATGTCATCCAAGCTAACCACTCCTATTAATTTGTTCGACTGTTTGCTATCGACCACGGGAAGAAGGTTCCGGTTGAAACGGCTGAGCAGATTAACGATTTCCCGCAAATCCGAATCTTTAGTAATGGTCCGCTCGTTTCGCTCCAGCACCGTGTCCACCGTCATCAGCAAAAGTACGGTTTTGTCCTTGTGATGGGTCAGCAACTGCCCCTTCTTTGCCAAACGCATCGAATAGATACTGTGAGGTTCGAAGAGGATGATTGTCAAATACGAGCAGACGGAGCAAATCATCAGCGGCAGCAACAAATCATACCCCCCCGTCAATTCCGCAATCAAGAAAATCCCGGTGAGCGGGGCATGCATGACCCCGCTCATTACGCCTGCCATCCCTATCAGAGCGAAGTTCTTTTCGGGACAATATACCGTAAAGTCAAAACTGTTGCTAAAGTGCGAAAACGCAAACCCTGTGATGCAACCAAGGAACAAACTGGGCGCAAAGATACCACCGCACCCCCCACCTCCGTTCGTCGCGCTGGAAGCAAAGACTTTGAACAAGACAATCAAGACAAGATAGAGAAGCAAAAGCGAACCGGAGTTGTAGAATAAGGAATTGTCCATGACCGAATTCCACTGCCCCGGGGTCGTCCCATTGATTAGCAACTCGATAGTATCGTATCCTTCCCCATAAAGTGGCGGGAAGAGGAAAATGAGCACGCTCAAAATGCAAGCCCCCACTGCAAAGCGCTTCCAAGGATTTTTCCACCGCCCGAAGAATCCCTCAATCCAACCCATGGCCCGGGTAAAATAGAGAGATACCAAACCACAGAGGATACCTAACAAGATAACATAAGGTATGCGCCTCATGAGGAAAACCTCGTCCAAATTGAAATCAAATATCGTGTCCGCCCCCATCAGGAGGTAAGAAAAAATGGCTGCCGTGACCGAAGTGACAAGCAAGGGCAACAACGACGCCATCGTAAGGTCTATCATCAGTACTTCCAAGGTAAAGCATAATCCCGCAATGGGCGCCTTAAATATCCCAGACACTGCCCCGGCCGCCCCACAACCTATGAGCAACATGAGCGTCTTATGGTCCATCCGGAAGAGAGTCCCGAGGTTCGAGCCGATGGCCGAGCCGGTCAAGACGATGGGCGCCTCGGCCCCTACCGACCCGCCGAAACCTATCGTCACCGAGCTGGCACAGATGGACGACCAGATGTTGTGCCTCCTGATTTTTCCCCTTCGCCCGGCTATCGCAAAGAGAATCTTCGTGACGCCGTGGCTTATGTCGTCGCGAACGATGTAGCGCACAAAACAGCCGGACAACAAGATGCCGATGACGGGATATACGAGATAAAGCCCATTTGCGCCGTCTTGGGAGAAATTAAGGGTAAGGAAATGCTGGAAGAAGTGGATCAACAACTTCAAGATATAGGCTGCGAGAGCAGTAAAGATGCCCACGAGCAGGCTGAGGAAAAGGATGAAGTTCTTCTCGGATATGTGGGTTTGCCTCCACAGGATGAAAGAATCCAAGAGTTTCCGGGAGTCAAGATGTTTCATAGGTGTCATTCCCGAATGATTTCCACCTGCCCGTCGTGGAACAGCTTGACGACGCTGGAAGGTCTCCCCGCAGCCCCCGCCGCGTCCTGCCCGTACTGGACCACGTAATCGACCGCCGCCAGCAGTTCCGGGTCAATCTCGGCAAAGGCGCGCGGCGAGGGACACCCGCTGAAGTTGGCCGAAGTGGAAACCACCGCCTTGCGGAAGCGGCGGCACAAGTCGCGTGAAAAGCGCTCTTGCGTGACCCTTATTCCCACGCTGCCGTCCTCCGCCAGCAGATTGGGTGCCAAGTTGCGCGCCCGGTCGTAGATGATGGTCAGCGGGCGGGTGGCGGCTTCCATCAAATCCCAGGCAAGGCCGGAAGGAGTATCCACGTAGAAGTCTATCTTGGCCGCGGAGTCCACCAGAACAATCATGGCCTTGCTGTCCGCCCGGCGCTTGAGCTTGTAAACCTTGTCCACGGCCTCCGGATTGGTAGCGTCACACCCGATGCCCCAAATCGTATCGGTAGGGTAAAGGATGATGCCCCCTCCCTCCATGACGCGGCAAGCCGTATTTATGTCTTCTCGGTAGTCCATTGCACTATTATTTTGGGCAAAGTTACAACTAAAACTTAAATTCTTGGGAAATACTCCTAAAAAGATAGTATCTTTGGCAGTCCGATCTGAGTAACCCCCTTGCCCTTTTCTGGAAAACCCATGGCCCTTTTCAGGAAAAGCCCCACGGTTTCCAAGGAAAAGGCAAGCACTTTTAAGAACCAAATGGAGCACAAAGAAGAGGAGATAATGGCACAACTGCATGACCCGGCTACTGCCTATGGGGCTTTCTCCGGCGTGGTCAAGGAATACAGCGAGCAGTTGTACTGGCAAATACGCCGGATGGTGACGGACCACGACGATGCCAACGACCTGCTCCAAAACACTTTCCTGAAAGCATGGTTCGGTTTGGAAAACTTCCGGGGCGACTCCCGGCTCTCCACGTGGCTCTACCGCATTGCCTTCAACGAGTGCCTGACGTTCCTCAGCCGCAAAAGGAGCGAAAAGACCGTGCCCATCGATTCGGAAGAATATTCGGAAGCGAACAACTTGGAAAGCGACCCTTACTTCAACGGCGACCATGCGGAGCGGCTGCTGCAGGAAGCCATCGAAACCCTCCCGGCCAAGCAACGCATGGTCTTCACCATGAAATATTTCGAGGAGAGGAAATATGAGGAAATCTCGGAAATCGTGGGCACTACGGTAGGAGCACTGAAGGCTTCCTACTTCCATGCTGTCCGCAAAATAGAGAAATATATCGAAGAACGGCTTTAAACCATTTGCCCAAAATGCTGTCTTATGAATAAAAGCAGGAGGAACAAGTCATGAGGAAAGAAGGTGAGATATTGAAACGATACGGGCAAAGCAATCCTTTTCGTGTTCCGGACAAATACTTTGAGGAGTTCCATGAACAATTGATGAAAAAGATTTCCTCTGCGAACCAAGCCCGGCTCCACCCGGAGACCTCCACTCCTACTTCCTCCTGCCAAGAGGGCACGGGAAAAGCCAGCAAAAGAAGAAGCCTGCATACCCTTTTCCAAGGCATCCCTATCTGGTGGAGGGTGGCAGCCGTAGCCATAATAGCCGTTTCCCTCTCTTTCCTCATCTACCAGCAAGGCAACGAGGCAAGGTTGGACACCTTGTCCCTATCCGTAGCCGAAGAAGGAAAAGAAGGATATACGGAGGAAGAGATAAGGGACATCATCGACGGTAGCTGCCTCGATGATTATGATTTGTACCAACTGATGATTTCCGAAGCCAACTGAATACTATATATAGCGAGAAACAAGGAATGAATGTCTTGAAGTCCATAGCCGTGTTCTGCTTCGTCGGCATGCTCCCACTCATTTCCGTCGATGCACAAAAGAAAATGAGCTGGGAAGAATTCCAAGCCACGCGGAATGACTTTATCATCCAACATGCGGGCTTGAACGAAAAAGAGTCGGCACTCTTTCTGCCGCTATACGGAGAAATGAAAAATAAGGTAGGCCGCCTCAACCGGATCATAAGCCACAACGAACGCGAACTCAACAAGGATGAGGAAAAATTCACCGAAGAACAATACAAGGAGGCTTTGGACTTAATCAACAACTCACGTATCGAAAAAGCCAATATCGAGAAAGAATACGACGAGAAATTCCGTGATTTCCTCACAAACGAGAAAATCTACAAGATTCACATGGCCGAAATCGAGTTCCACCGCAAGGTCTTGAAAAAAATGATCCGTTAAGTACTCCGTCAAACTCTTCCCTTAGTGCGCGTCCGGCGACTGTCATTTTTTTGCAGGCGCCCCCCCAATTCCTTGGGATTAAAGATATATATCCCCATACCACTGCGCCTGTTCCTGCATAACTTCCAAGGATTAAAATATCCAGCTATCCTACAAAGCCCACACGACGGGAACGAACTCGGAATAGCACACTCTTTTACAGGAAAAAGAATCACGGCCCTACGTCTTTTCCCCATGAAAGATGACGTAAGGCCGTGATTCTTTTATGTAATACCCAATCCGCTTAGTTGATATTCGGGTTCAGCTTGTTCCATTCGGTTATGGGAGGAAGGACACCCATGGCGATAACCTCATCGCGCAAGTTACACAAGTGCCCATAGCTCTTCTTCAGTTCTTCCATCTCCTCGGGTGTACCCGTCACCTCTTCGTAGGCACTCCCGTTCTTGGTAATGGTCACTTCCATGGCCATCATGATGTGGTCGAAGCCCTCGAATGAGCAATAACGGCCTGCAGGCCAGTTGAACGGTTCACCACCCATAGCAGCGCGAATCATTTCAACCGACACATAAGCCGGGCTCTGGAAGGAAGAGCGTCCACGGAGATTGATGATGTTGGCACCGCCCTTGATGACTGCCTGCTTCATCTCGACCCATTGTTCGTTGGTCAAGGAAGGCGTGCCGATAAGTTCCGTAAGCGGCTTCCCGTCCACTTGTGCCGTGGAAGCGAACACTGCCATCTGCTCGCCATGGCCACCGTAGGTGCGGCAATTTGTCACCTTGCTCTGGGGCACACCGAAGTGCTTGGCCAAAGCGCTCTGCAGGCGCGTGCTGTCCAATGCTGCCAGCGTGCTCACCTGGGAAGGCTTCAATCCGCTATACAGCAGGGTAATCAGACCCGTAATGTCAGCCGGGTTGAAGATTATCACGACGTGTTTCACGTCCGGGCAGTATGTCTTGATGTTTTTGCCTAATTCCTCGGCGATAGCCGCATTGCCCTTCAGCAAGTCTTCACGGGTCATGCCGGCCTTGCGGGCTGCGCCACCGGAAGAAATCACATACTTCGCACCGGTCAGCGCTTCCTTGATGTCGGAAGTGAAAGTAAAGTTCACGCCTTCGAACGAGCAGTGGAACATTTCTTCAGCCACGCCTTCCAATGCGGGGGCAAAGGGATCGTACATACAGATGTTCGGGGTTAAAGACATCATGGCAGCAGTTTGTGCCATGTTCGAGCCGATCATACCGGCTGCGCCAACGATTGTCAGTTTTTCTTCTGTCAAGAATTTCATACTTGCGATTTTAGTTTGTTAGTGTTGACTTCGTTTTTCGCCTACAAAATTAGGCGAAATCCCGAAGCAGTGAAAGGGAAAGGGGTTAAATAAGTTGAAAGGCCGAAGGGGGAGACGCGGCCAACAGGAGGGAAACGCCCCGCATATTACAAAACAACCCTTCCTGCTTTTCCCTAAAAGCCCTACATCTTTTTTTTATTAAAAGCGCCGCACCTTTCCGGTAGAACCGGCATGGCTTTTCCTTAGGACAACCGCCCTTTCCCCCTCCGGAAAGCAGCGGAGCGCGCCACGTGCGGCGGTATCCAGACAGAGGACAAAGCAAAAAAAGTGGAACGGGAAGCACGGCAAATCGACAAAATGTCGTAATTTCGCGGCGGACTACCTAAAAGCAAACAATCCGACAACGATATGGAATTAACAGGAAAAGTAATAGCCGTCCTTCCCCTGCAAAGCGGTACCAGCAACCGGAATGGCAACGAGTGGAGAAAACAAGACTACGTGATTGAAACCGTAAACGAACAATATCCGCGGCGGCTTTGCTTCAACTTATGGGGCGACCGCATCGACCAGTTCAAGATACAAGAGGGAGAACTCATCACCGTATCTTTCGACATCGACGCCCGCGAGTACAATGGCCGATGGTACAACGACATACGAGCTTGGAAGATAGACCGGAACACCCAGCCTGCCGCGGCACCTGCGCCCGGGATTCCTCCCATACCCGGGGACGCTTCCACGCCGTTCCCCGCCACCCCCGCCACTACCTCGGACTTTAGCAGCACCGGGGGGACGGACGACGACCTGCCCTTCTGAATCCTCCTACGGTGGCCTCCCCTCCTCCACGGAGTTTTGTTTTCATGCAAGCGTTCCATGAACCGCCTATTCGCATTTTTCTGTACCGCCTCGTTCCTCTTCCTCGCGGCCTGCAAACCTAACCCGGAAGAAGAAAAAGCCCAAGCCGTACCCCAGCGAGAATTTACCGAAAAGGCCGACACGACGTGTTTGGACGAACCAGCCACCAACTCAGACATCGTATTCGACGATTTCCTGTTGGCCTATACTTCCGACCCAGCCTTGCAGCGGAGACGCACCCACTTCCCCCTGCGCCTACGGGAAAAGGACGGGAAAGAAACGCTCATCGAAGCCGAAAAATGGACGGCGGTCTCCCTGCTTGGAGAGGAAGAATTATATACCCTCATCTCAAACAACGAGGCCGAGTTAGACTTGTCTACCAGCACGGAACTGGAAGAAGGGCACTTCGAATGGATTTTCTTAGGAGAGGAGGAAGTCTGCACATACCATTTCTACAGGAACGGGCAAGGGGCATGGTACTTGGAACTAATAGAAAAAAGCCCCTTGCTGGACAACCCCAACGGTCCGTTCCTAGAGTTCTACAAGAAGTTCAGCACCGACCCGGATTTCCAAAAGCGGCACGTGCGCAACCCGATTGACTTCATCACCAACTTTACCGATGAAAACGAAGGATTCAACACCGAGCATTTCCGTTTGGAAGTCGGGCAATGGATGGCATGGCAAGTGCCCATGCCTACCCAGCAACTCACCAACATCGTCTACGGGCAGGCCGATTCTATGCAAACCGCTACATCACGCCTCAAAATTATGACCATACGCTCAATGGACGGCACGTTTTTCAAGGCGCTTTACTTTAGGAAAAACAGGATAGACGATTGGTACCTGTACCGCTACGAAGACACTGCCTACTGACCTGCCCAGCCCTTTCCCGACACGCATACTTATGAGAAAAAACGAAAACCACCCGTTACTTCCGCACAACACTTTCGGAATCGAAGCACAAGCCCGCCTCTTCCTTGAATTTTCTGAAGCGGGGGAACTGCAAAGGACTTTGGAAAGAGGGAGGCTCGCGGAAGGGAAACGCCTCGTCATAGGCCGCGGGAGCAACCTTCTCTTCTTGAACGACTACGAAGGCACGCTGCTCCACTCCGCCATCAAAGGCATCCACGTCGAAGATGAAAGGGAAAACCATATTCGCCTGCGGGTGGGGTCGGGGGAAACGTGGGACGACTTGGTTGCCCACTGCGTACGGAACGGATGGGGCGGCATAGAGAACCTTTCCGGCATACCGGGTGAAGTGGGCGCAGCCGCCGTACAAAACATCGGGGCATACGGGGCAGAAGCATGCACCTGCATCGAACAAGTAGAAACAATCGCCTTGGCCGACGGAACGCCACACCTATTCCCCATTGAGGAATGCGGGTACTCCTACAGGAATAGCGTGTTCAAACAAGGGGAGAAAGGAAAATATTTCATTACCTATGTCCACTTTTCCTTGGCAAAAGGAGGCCGCCCGAACTTGAACTACCAAGGCCTATCGGAGTTGTTACCCCACGGCAACGGTTCTTCCTTGCAAGAAGTGCGCGACGCCATCATTGCCCTGCGGGCGCAAAAGCTGCCCGACCCTGCAGAATGGGGTAACGCGGGTAGCTTCTTCATGAATCCCGTCGTATCCGGCGCACAGTTCCAAACCTTGAAACGCCGGTATCCCACGCTGCCCTCCTACCCCGCCCCGGAAGGAAGGTTCAAAATCCCGGCAGCTTGGCTCATTGAACAGTGCGGATGGAAAGGCCGCGCATTAGGGAAAGCGGCCGTATGGGAACGGCAACCTTTGGTGCTTGTCAACCGGGGAGGGGCGTCTGGCAAGGAAATAGCCGGATTGGCCGAACGGATTGCGGCCGATGTGCATGCCCGGTTCGACATCGCCTTACAACCCGAGGTCAACTATATTTCATAAAAAATACTCCGGCTGATGAAAGTTACAATCTTAGGTAGCGGAACTTCGACAGGCGTGCCTGAAATAGGTTGTACGTGCCCCGTGTGCACTTCACACGATCCGCACGACCACCGGCTTCGCTGTTCCGCATTGGTAGAGACTGCCTGGGGAAACCGAATCCTCATAGACTGCGGCCCTGACTTCCGGCAACAAATGCTCGCCGTGGCCTATGGCCCCATTGACGGAGTACTGCTCACACACGAGCACTACGACCACGTCGGCGGAATCGACGACCTGCGTCCCTTTTGCCGACAGGGCGACATCCCGATTTATGCCCAAGAGGATGTGGCTAAAGCCATCCAGAATAGGCTGCCGTATTGCTTTGCCACACATAAATACCCCGGTGTCCCGAAACTTATGCTTTACAAGACGGAAGCAGGAAAAGCTTTTTCCCTGAAAGGAGACACCATCCTCCCCTTGCGCGTATGGCATGGGAAACTGCCGATACTTGGTTACAGGATAGGGAAGATGGCTTACATTACCGACATGACGGAACTCCCAGACGAAGGACTTGAAGCATTGGCGGGAATTACCCATCTGGTCATGAATGCCCTACGCATCACACCCCACCCTACGCACCAGAATTTGGAAGAAGCGCTGGAAAAAATAAAACGAATCCAAGCTATCACCCCGCTTGAGAGGGCTTACCTTATCCATATCAGCCATGGGCTCGGACTGCATGAAGAAGTAAATGACACTCTTCCCCCGCGGGTCCTATTGGCATACGACGGGCTCTCTTTCTACGCATAGTAATCTATCTTATTACTTTCCTTCCCTTTTTCCGGGACATCTTAATCATCTGCGCCCCAAAAGGGTAACATGGACTTGCTCAGCGCAGTTTGTAACGCTCGTACAAAGGCGCTACTTTGAAATGGAAGAAGAGCGCGGAAAGCATACAAACAAGCGTGCCAAGCATATAAGCGTGATCGAAAGTTGTCACATCATTGATCCATCCCCCGACAAGAAGGCCGAGTGCAATTCCCACATCCCACGAAGTAAGGTAGGTGGAAGTAGCCGTACCCCGCCGGGAATTGGGAGCAAGGTTCACGAAAAGCGTATTGAACGCAGGAAACATAGTGCCGTAGGAAATGCCCATAAATAATGCGGAACCAAAGAAGAGGACTTCGGCCAACCCGTCCTTCCAAGCCATCAAAGACTGAACCGATGCCAAAACTACAAAAACCAGTACGGCTAAGAGCATGCCAAGCTTAATGACATGGATTCCGCGCCCCCGGTCAGCCTGTTTGCCGCTGGAAAAGCGGGATATGCCTAAGCCCACGGCCATGAACGAAAAGAAAAGTCCTGTACTGACATGGATGCCCAGATGTTGGGCGTAGATTGCTATATAAGTAGTGGTCATGCCATAGGGCATTGCCAACAAAAGCAGGCTCAGGCCACAAGGCAAGCCACGAACCAGGATGAAACGGTCGAGCGAAATCGGATCGCGCTTCAAAGGCGGCTTATATGGCGTATGTACAAAAGAAGCCATTACGATGCCCAACGCCCCGGAAAGCAAAGAGAAATAAAAAATCGAGTGGTAACTCCATCCGGCGGAATGGAGAAAGAGCCCGATCATAGGGCCTAAACACAAAGCAAAATTGTTCATCAGTCCATAATACCCGATGGCTTCCCCGCGGCGCGAGGAAGGAGTAATATCGATGACGATGGTATTCGCCCCGACCGAAACCAAGCCAAAAGCCAAGCCATGAATAATACGCAGCAATATGATGAAAGACAATGTTCCAGCCCATGAATAACCCAGAAATATCAAAGTAAAAAGGACAAAGCCGAAAAGATAGAGCGGTTTACGCGGAAAGCTATCGACCAAATAACCGGAAAAAGCACGCATCAACAAGGAAGCGACAGTATAACACGACAAGATGGCACCCGCCGAGGCACTGTCAACCCCGTGGTCTTCCATCAAAAACAGGGCGAAAATCGGAAGGATGAGATAGAAAGCAAAGAAAAACAAGAAGTTACTTACTAAAATGAAGAAGTAATCGGAACTGAATAGACGATCTTTCGTCATAACGAGATATATGGATTTAACAGTTTTGCACATAGAGGAAGCCGGGTTGCAACAACCCAGCTTCCAAGAATCTCCCAACAATGTGTATGAATACGCCGGCTTACTACAACGCCGATTGGAACTCGCTTAGGAAACGTACGTCATTTTCAGAGAACAGACGCAAGTCTTTTACCTGGTACTTCAAGTTGGTAATACGCTCTACCCCCATCCCCAAGGCGTAACCAGTATACTGCCTACTATCGATGCCATTAGCCTCCAAGACATTCGGGTCAACCATTCCGCATCCCAGTATTTCAACCCATCCGGTATGCTTACAGAAAGAACACCCTTTTCCACCGCATATATTGCAACTGATGTCCATCTCCGCGCTTGGTTCCGTGAAAGGGAAATACGAAGGGCGAAGACGGATTTTAGTATCCACGCCAAACATCTCCTGGGCAAATTGCAATAGTACCTGTTTCAGGTCTGCAAAAGAAACGTTTTTATCCACATAGAGTCCCTCCACTTGGTGGAAGAAACAATGAGCACGTGCGCTGATTGCCTCATTCCGGTAGACACGTCCCGGACAAATAATACGGATAGGCGGCTGCGAATGCTCCATAACCCGCGTCTGCACGCTACTTGTATGGGTACGCAATATGATATCCGGATGCGCTTCGATAAAGAACGTATCCTGCATATCGCGGGCAGGATGGTCGTCCGCGAAGTTCAGGGAAGAAAAAACATGCCAATCATCTTCGATTTCAGGTCCCTCGGCAATATTGAAGCCCATACGTGAAAAGATATCCACGATTTCGTTACGCACCACTGTGAGCGGATGGCGCATTCCCAACGGTATCGGATATGCTGTACGGGTCAGGTCGATGCTCTTTTCCGCATGTTGCAGTTCCTCGAATTGGGCTTTCAAGGAATTGATCTTATCCTGCGCTTTTATTTTCAACTCATTGAGTTTCATACCGACTTCCCTCTTTTGTTCGGAAGGAACCGAACGGAAGTCATTCATCAAATCATTAAGGATTCCCTTCTTGCTCAAGTACTTGATACGTAAAGTCTCAATGGTCTCCGCGCGATCCGCAGAGAGGTTCTCGACTTCTTGCAGGAGATTTTCTATCCTTTCGATTAGTGTATCCATATAAAGGTACTATTAAATTTTCTCAATAATTTGCATTCCAACCCGGATAGCCTCTTCATTCATCGGAATAAGGTTATGATGCCGGGGAGGAAGTGTCTTCTTCAATCCGCTCAACACGCTTTCCAATGAAACAATCGGACGTATTTTCAAGAAACCGCCCAATACAATCATGTTGAAAGCCTTCACATTGCTCATCCGCCCCGCCGCTTCCATCGCATCAATACGGTACACCCCGATATCGTTACGGGCAGGCGGCTGCAAAATACCATAGCCGTCGTAAATCAAAACACCACCCGGTTTCACCCGGCTCTCGAACTTCTCAAGGGAAGGTTGGTTTAGGATAATTGCCGTATCATATGTACTCAGAATCGGAGACGAGATACGTTTGTCACTCACAATCACCGTCACATTTGCCGTTCCGCCTCGTTGCTCCGGGCCATAAGCTGGCATCCAACTCACTTCCTTTCCCTCCATCAGGGCAGAATAGGCCAAGATCTTCCCCATTGAGAGAACTCCTTGCCCTCCAAAACCCGCAATAATGATTTCCTCTTTCATAACCTATTTTGCTCGCCACTCCTGTCCTTATTTCTGGAAAACAGATTGTTCCACGTCTTTCAAGTCACCCAAAGGATAATAAGGGAACATGTGTTCTTCCATCCATTTATTAGATTGTACTGGCGACATCTTCCACCCAGAACTGCACGTAGAGACAATCTCCACCAAATTACTACCCTTCCCTTGCATCGAATTCTCAAAAGCATGGCGAATGGCTTTTTTCGCCCGACGGATAGCTGCCACATTATGTACACTCTGGCGGGTCACGTAAGCCGTACCCTGTAAAGTTGCAGCAATTTCCGTCATGTGTAGAGGAAAACCATGCAATTCCGGTGTCCGGCCATAAGGGCATGTCGAGGTTTTCATCCCCTCGAGAGTGGTAGGAGCCATTTGCCCGCCTGTCATTCCATAAATGGCGTTGTTGATGAAAATAATCGTAATGTGCTCACCCCGGTTCAAGGCATGTATCGTTTCCGCCGTACCAATGCACGCCAAGTCACCGTCGCCTTGGTAAGTAAATACCAGCCGATCCGGCCAAAGCCGCTTCAGCGCGGTAGCCACCGCAGGGGCACGCCCGTGGGCAGCTTCTTGGACATCTATATCCAAATAGTTATATAAGAACACGGCACACCCCACCGGGCAAACTCCGATGGATTTCTCGGCCAGTCCCATCTCTTCTATGACCTCAACCACCAACTTGTGTACCACACCGTGGCTGCACCCCGGGCAGTAATGCATAGGGTTGTCATTCATCAGCGATGGCCGTTTGTAGACGACCTCACCGCGCCTCATTATTTCTTCTCTATCCATCTTATTAGAATCTCCTCCTTTTCCGGTTATTCCGTTCGCGGGTATTCTGCATCACACGAATCATGTATTCGGAAAATTTCACCACCACGGCCAACGTACCGACTATGAACATCGGCACCGGATTTGTGGCTGGCATCACATAATACAATACCACCACTGAAATAGCCCCTACCATAAAGAGCAAATTCAATATGAATCGTATCCGGTCTAAGTCCATGCGTATTCTTCCCTTGCAATATTTCCACCCCAAAGGAGCGTTACATTATCGTTTTCTTTAAAGCCTCTACCACTTCCTCCGGGTCGGGCACGATGCCGCCCAAACGGCCAAACCACTCAACCCGGCAGCGACCGTCCACGGCAAGGAGGATATCTTCCACCATCTGCCCGGCGTTCAACTCCACGGACAGCATGCCTTTCACATGTCCGGCCAGCGCCGACAACTCACGCATGGGAAAAGGATAGAGCGTGATCGGGCGAAAGAGTCCGACTTTGACGCCGCGCGCGCGGGCAATCTCCATAGCCTTCTGTGCAATCCGCGCACACGAGCCAAACGCCACGAAGAGGTATTCCGCGTCATCCGTCGCAATAGCCTCATAGCGCACTTCGTCGGCTTCGATGCGCCGGTACTTTTCCTGCAAGCGGATGTTGTTCGCTTCCATCTCCTCCGGGCGCAACTCCAGCGAAGTAATCACATTGCGCGGCCGACCAGGCCGCCGGCCTACCGTCGCCCACGGGCATTGGGCCACGATTTCCTCCTCCGTCCGCCGCGGACGGGCAGGCGGCAACGTCACCTTCTCCATCATCTGCCCAATGACACCGTCGGAGAGAAGCATCACGGGATTCCTATATTTGAAAGCAAGTTCAAACCCCAGCCCCGTAAAGTCGGCCATTTCCTGGACGCTGGCTGGAGCCAAGGCAATCAAATGGTAATCGCCATGTCCTCCCCCTTTCACCGTCTGGAAATAATCGGCTTGGGAAGGCTGTATCGTGCCTAAGCCCGGGCCACCCCGCATGACGTTCACGATGAGTGCCGGCAACTCCGCCCCGGCCATATAGGAGATGCCCTCTTGCATCAGACTGATGCCCGGGCTGGAACTGGAAGTCATGACCATCTTTCCGCTCCCGGCCCCGCCATACACCATATTGATGCTCGCCACTTCGCTCTCGGCCTGCAAGACGACCATGCCGGTCGTTTCCCAAGGCCGCAAGAGGGTAAGCGTTTCAAGTATTTCGGATTGGGGTGTGATAGGATAGCCGAAATAGCCGTCACATCCGCAGCGGACAGCCGCATGGGCTATGGCCTCATTCCCCTTCATCAAGACTGTTTCTTCTGTCATAGTGCTCAACTCAGGTTTTGTTCTTCCTCACTTATTCTCTCAAGCGGTACACCGTGATGCAGCCATCCGGGCAGACAATGCCGCACGAGGCACAACCGATGCATTCATCCCCGCGCGCCGCCACAACATAGCCGTAGCCCCGCGCGTTCACTTTGTTCTTCGCCAACTCCAACACATCTTTCGGGCATGCTTCCACACAAAGGAGGCATCCCTTGCACCGCTGTATGTCGATTTCTACTGCTCCGCTGATACTCATAGTCGCGTTTGTTTTCCTATTCTTGGGCGGTTTGGTTTATTGGTTAAATAAGTCCTTGTCGCGGAATTCCAGAATATCGATTGCCATGCGATAGTTCACCGCAGCGGGCGAGTCCGGATTCAGCTCCATGGCCTCCAAGTAACAACCGATGGCTTCCGCCCAATTTTCTTCTTTACGGTAGGCATTGCCCAAGACGTTCAGCAATTCATCGCGCCGTTCACCCTCGTAGCTATCGCCGCCGGCGTTTCGTGCGGGTGCCAACAGGCGTACTGCTTCGACCGTATGGCCGGAAGCCACCAATGCCCGCCCCTGCTCAAGAAAAGTTCCCATAGTATTGTCCATCTATGTGCGGCAAAGATAGGCATTATTTCAGTGAAATGTGCCGAATAAAACTATTTTTATCGATATTTCCGCCAGCCCCGTCGCCTTTATGCACAACACCATTTCAAAAGATGCAAAAAGAAAAACTGCCGGGACTCCGAAAAGTCCCGGCAGATTATATTTATCCGTAAGGATCGTGCCTCGGGGTTAATCTACGGCCACCTTCGTCACTTTCGACCCGGCACGCACAATGTAAATGCCCGGCATGAGGGTGGTGTTCCGTCCGACGGGAACTCCGCCTGTCGTGTAGATGGTGTAGTCATCCGTACCCACTACGACAATCTGCCCGTTCTGGGCATACACCTCAACTTGCTCGTCGGCCATCTCCGTGTCGATGATGCCTACCGTAGGCGGAACTTCGTCGGAACCACCGAGGTAAGTCAGGCGGAAACCATACCAACGTACCGTGGTAGCGTTGATGAAACCGATGCTCTTCACACCGAAGGTGAGCATGCCATCGTTTACTATCACGCTGTCCAACGTATAAAGCAAGGTACGGCTGTCTTTGAGCAGCGAATCGGAAGCGGTCAGCTCACCACCCATACCAATCGTGTACACGGTGAAGGGAACTTGTTTCTCATAACGAGTATCGCCGTAAGCATAGAATACGACACTGTCGTTGGGCACATCGCTGCCATCACCCAAGTTTGCGGCGGCATAAAGCCCATTCACGGTGAGCGTGTAACGTCCGTTCGGTATATCCGAAATTACTTGATACCAGTTGAAGGAGGCATCTTCCTTGACGGAGCCCTGCCAATAACAGAAATGGTTGGTAGGCACCCCATAGTAGTCCGATGCGCCAGTCACACCCTGCCAATCGACATTATTCGACTCCATGACATAGCCATTCGTCCCATCGTTCTGGTCCGGGTTCACAATAAGGAACGTTACGTCCTGCGGGGCGGTATGCACACGAACACCGTTGATTGCGGTGCGCAACACACTCATCACGCTGTCAGCCTCGGTGGCCACGGAAGTCTCCGAATCCAAGTAAAGAGCGGCTTCATTAATTGCCTCCTGGAGCACCTGCAGGCTTTCTGCTGTCGAAGAGTCAGACGACAAATAGAGGCCAGCCTCGGAAATCAATGCCGAAATCGAGTTGTATGCCTCAACCGAAACCTGCAAATCGTCCATGATACCTTTCACCTGCGGGAGAATTTCGACAATGCCGTCCACGTCTACCGGGTCGGTGTCAAGCAACGGACGGGCTTCCGCAAGTACAGCCTCGGCTGCTGCCACATCGCCCAACAAGGCAATAGCACGGTCGGCTTCCACTACACCCTCGGCCTCTGCGATAGACTCTGCCAAGACGTCCACGATGCCACTCACATCCTCGTCCGTCAAATACAAGGCGAAATTGTCCGCACTGAACCAAGTGCCGGCAAAAGACGTTCCACCCCACAGCTCGTCGCCTTGGGTGGTAGCGCCGATGGTCAGGACACCGTCGGCCACGATGATGCCGTCCACCGTGTAGGTCTTGAACACACTACTCCCGTCTGCCTCCGTGGCATAGTAAACGGAAACCGACTGTGCGAACATGGCAATACCGGCACCGTCGCCCGTCAGTTCTGCCGTCAGGCGGTATACGCCGTTGGGCAATCCCGTGATGGTCTGCGAAGCCGTGTAGTCCACAACACCGGCCGTGCCGTCCCATGCATTAAAATAGGTAGTGTTGTTAGCCGTGCCGTCCTCGTATGCATTACCCGTACCCAAGTAGGCCTGGCTGTTCCCAGCCGTGGCCGAGATGGTCCATCCCGGTGCGCAATCGGAAGTCTGGACACCTGTCGTGCCATCGACCGTCGGGTTCTGTATCATGAACGTCATGTTGAGGGGGTTATCGTCTGTAGCCGACGACGCACCGCTGAATATGTACTCAACGAGTTCCGCGTCGAGCGCGTTGATAAGAGCAGAAAGCCCTTCAATGGTAACGCCCGGGAGTGTCATCTCCAAGGAGTCCTGGGCCTCTTGGCGCAGAGCCGACAAATCGGCAAGCCCCGCGAATTCCAATCCCTCGGCAATGAGCGCTGAATCAACGAGTTCCTGCAAGTCTGCGCGCAATTCGATGACCGAATCGATACGGGCCGTTAAATTGATTACCTCCTGTTGCCATGCCAAAGCTTCTTCCATTGTCTCCACTTCGCTTGGAACTGCACCGGAATAATTCAAATAAGCGTCCTCCCATCCTGCGGGCAGGAACTCGTAACCGATGTTGTTATAGGCCTCGTCCAACAAAGGCACATAATTCCGCTCCGTCTCCTCGTTGATGCTCGTGACGATGTAGTCACGGTCACCTGTACGGGTCAAAGTCACGTTATCCAAATAGATTTGCTGCGGGTAAGCCGCCGTACCTGGATATGAATAGTCGAAACTGATGCGTATCGGCTGATTGTCTTCGGTAACAACGAATTCCATTGTCATCGTTGTCAGCTCCGGTTCCACGGTAGGAGTCCCGACCGGATTTGAAATGGCCTCATGCATGTAGTGGGGGAACTCTATCTGCGTAGTCGTGCCGACAGTCGGATTTTCCACCGTCCCATAGAAGTTATATCCATTGACGATGAACCATCCGTTTTCATCTTGCTCCAATACACAACCGTCCACGGTAAGCCGATAAGTACCCGCAGGAAGCGTATTGACCGTTTGCTCGATTATGATAATCGGGCCGTCGCTACTATGTGCCGTAGCATACCAAGCCATAAATCCTTGCTGGTAATAGCCTTCTCCTTCCGTGGGGTAAAGCAACGTTGCCACATACTCACTCTCGGAAGTCATGCCGTTTTCGCCCGGATTATCGTCCGAGTAGACACCATACTTGAAATGCTGCGAACCCCACTCCAGACTCTCTGCCGTATAAGTCACAGTCCAACCTTTCGGGGCGTAAAATGTCCCATAGTAGCCAGTGACGGGGAAAGGGCTGTCAAGGTCCGGCCCTTCCTCAAAGCCTGCGTTGGCTATATGCGAGGTGTAATCCTCGTTAAGCGTCTGTGCCTGTACCGTAGCCAAGGGCATGCACGTGGCACACAAAACAGCCAACAAGATTCTTTTTCTCTTCATCATAAGATTCCGTTTTTTAGTTAAACATAGTATTTATTCACATGTGTGTTTGTAAGTTATTCCGTTACCGAAGGAGGCAAATAGTGGAGAAGTTGCCATTACCCTCCTATCTTGCCGCCAAAGATATGATAAAGACTTGGAAAAGCAGATATAATTTTGCCATTTTCGCCCAAATTCTTTCATTTTTTGAAAGAAACTTATTTTTTAGGCGGAAGAATGGCAGCAAAGCAAACCAATAGCCCTCTTACTGTAAATCATTTCCCCATGCCAAGTTTCCGCAAGCCAGATAAGCATAGCCCCCGGACAGCTGCTGCCTTTCCGCCTGATGGCAAGGGATGGAAAAAACAGGTGGCAGTTTCTCACGAAACCACCACACACCTTATTTAACCTAAACACATGCTTACGCATGCTACTAACAGATAATATAATTCCGTATCTTACTTAACGCGCGGCATAAGTATTGCCTGCCACATACTGGCGCATGGCCGTAACCCCTGCGGCGTCCAAGGTGACGGAGAGGGTGTTGCCTTCGCCGGTATAGACTTCTGCCGTGCCGTCTTTCTTCAGAGTCACCAACTTGTGGCTCTTGCCGTCGGCCACGACGCTCCAAGTCTGCGTCTTTTCGTCAAACTTCAATTCCATCGAACGGTCGCTTTGCTCGATGCGGTATCCTTCTTGGGTGGTAGTGATGGCGTATTCGCGCCCATCGGAGCCTTTCACGTGCTTCACCGTACCGGCGGCAATGGGATTGCTTCCCGACCAGAACTCAATGGTGTTGAAAATCCACATGTCGGCCAGAAGTGAAACTTCATACACGGGAACCAACCACATAGCAAAGTACAGGATTTCGTTTACCCACTTATTGTTTACACTTTGGTTCCAATCCAGAACCTTGTTGAACAACGCATGAGAACCAATACAGGAACTCATAAACATGCTTCCAGCCAATACTGCGGAAACGGCTACTAACTTGTTCTTTTTCATATTGCCTCCAGTTCTAATGCAGCGAGGATTACTATTCGTCGCCTAACGAATTATTTGCAAATATACTGCCTTTTTCAATACAACAAAAAGGATAAATGTCCTCATGTACTAAATTAATAAAGATTAAACCATAAAGGCTTCCGAATCGATGTAATGGGACGTCTTATGCAGCAAAAATAGCATGAACAATAACGGCCTGCTCCATAACCAAATACGGCCATGAGAGCAGAATGGTCCCCTGCCCATACGCGAATAGAGAACTTCATCTCCACTTTCGAGAATATAGTATCATAAATAATAGAGCCAAGTAGATAGATTCGATTACAATTAAACAATTAATAATCCCCTTTTTGTATTCCTTTTCTAATACCCCCTCATTCTCCTGTATTGAATAATGCAGTGTTACAGTTTTTCGGAATAACGTTTGTGCTTGGTTTCCATAAGTGCCCGTCTCCCATACGATAGGACTACTTCCTATTTCCGTGAAATAATCATCATATTTTAGTTCAAAATACTTATTTACCCTAAAATACAAGCTGGAATCTCCAACAGCAATAAACTTCATTACTAAATCATTTAGCATGTCAAATTTTTTGTTTCTTTCAGGCAAATTGCTTTCCCTTGTTATTTCATTGCGTATGGTTATGTCTTTGTATTTATCCTCAAAAAGGTATTGGAAATATGAATTTATCATATCATCTATTTTGATTTTATACATGTAATTAGTTTCTATTTTCCCAAAATTAAATCTAAACGGTTCTCGTGTTATAAGATAATCTGGATATAAATTAGTTAAACCAATGCCTAATATAAATTCTCCAATTATGTCATAACCTCTATTTGTCTTTTTTACAATTATCATAAAAGGCCTAAGTGTAGCGCATTCTTCAAAGTCATACCATTTGTAAATACCACTTTGCATCATCTTTGTGACAACTTCTGCATGGCTAAAATATCGTCCGCTCCAAATAATAGAAGTTTCAGATATACCAAAAGTAGTAAAATCAGAAACTTTTTTTATTGTAGTTGAATCATTTTTATCGTAGTAATAAAAGGCTCCTATAACATCTTTGCCTTCCAGATATTTGTTATTGATGGCATTTTCAAGTTGTTGTCTATACTCCTTCTTTTTCATAGAAAAATATAGCCTCCCTCCGACAAACACAATAACGGCTATCAGCAATGCACCCATTAGGACTTTAAAAATCGTTTTCATATGTCGTATGTTTTAAGTTTATGAAATGATTTGTACGAAGCAATATTAAAGCTATTTCCCAAACTCCATCACATTTGATTTATCAAGCGCTATATTCCACTCAGGATACTTGCGTTTTATACTCTCTATCAAGAAGCTGCTGTACCCCTTTGTTATAGAGATAATGTAATCTTTCTAATCATAGAGAAAGGATCTATCTTCAACTGAACATATTCGTCCTGTGCCAGCACGCAAAGCCTGAACTCTTTTTCATCCCTATAAAAGATGGGCTTTTCAAAAATATAATGCTGGGCAAATCCGTCACTTAAATGCTCAGACACATATGCAACATTTGACGCAAGTATCTCAAATCCATTCCTATCTTTAATAGAATGGATAAGCTCATTAATTGTGGTTTCTATACGGCAGCAAATATTATTACAACCATAAGACTTCCACATCAAATAATTTTCATCCACTCCATTATTTCCTGTGTCTGAAAGAGAATCATACGTCCAACAAGATATACAAACTGAATAAGCAGCTCTCCATTTGTCATAAACGAGCTTAGCATCTGCCTTGGTTTTCTTACGGCTTCTTGAAACCGGCGAAAGAGGAAAAGTATTCTTAGGATTGACTTTACCTCCCCGTTCACTCGCATCGCTAAATGATTTTCGATTAGGAACATACAACTCCCGTTTATCGAGCATTGATAACACATGCTCTAACGACATATACCGGAATATAGGCTTGTTAAAGTCCTTGATATTCGGATGCACGTAAATACCTTCATGTTTTGTATATGCTTCACCAGCAAAATCATGAATGGTCAACTTGTAATCTTCTGAAGATGAGAACCTACGCATTCTATCTGCTTTATTTATACCTGTAGGCTCCGAAGCAGGAAAATCCGTCAATGTTTACATACACATAAAAAA
>CAYTPX010000025.1:0-28900 GCA_964439955.1 uncultured Bacteroidaceae bacterium
TTTCTTCCTGACACTCTTAAAAGAAAGAATGAGACAGGTTGAAAATTAGACGTGAGAACAGGAGGACTTTTTTTTGAAATAAATCCATTTTATAGGGTGAATCTGAAAAAAGTCCTCTATCTTTATAGGACAATTCAAATAAATCAAAAACTGATGAAAGCAGCATTTGCATTTATCGTTGCAGCCGTCTTGTCGGCATGTAATTCAAGACAGGCTCAAACAGGACACATCCCCACTATTGACAGTACATTGCAGGCTCAAACAGAAATCATCCTGCAACAAAAGCTGACCGAAATCGGTGCTACAAAGGGGCAGGTTATCGTGATGGAGGTACAGACGGGGGACGTGAAAGCAATGGCCGGTTCGGCATTCACGCCCCAAGAGTCAGGGTTGGTGCGCACAGCCTCACTGTTGGCGGCTTTGGAGACAGGAAAGATAAGACTGGCTGATACGGTAAATGTGGGAAACGGCATTTGCGTCGTTGGCAATGATACCGTACACGACTATAACTGGCGCAGGGGAGGATATGGAGAACTTACTGTAGAGAAAAGTTTTGGGAAGTCATCCAACGTAGCCAGTTACAAAATATCGGAAAAAGCATTTGGAGACGGACAGGCTTTTGCGAAAGCCCTTGCGAAATATGGCTACCAAGTGAAAGACATAAGTCTCGCTTATAATCCTTCTGGATATGGCATCCTGACCACTCCGCTACAAAACCTTACTTTCTATAATGCCATCGCCAAAGGCACTATTGCCAAAGGAACTGGCATTGGGGAAGCATTGGAATATACGGTGGCTGAAGGATTGGGAAAACCTGCCATGTCTGACAAAGTACGGGTAGCTGGCGCAACCGGAACTATCCGGCTTTCGGGTAATGAATATGCAGCGGAGTTCTGCGGCTACGTGCCAGCTGACAACCCCCGATACAGTATTATCGTTTCCATTAACAAACAAGGATTTCCTGTGAGCGGTGGGCTTATGGCCGGGAGTGTGTTCAAAGAGATAGTAAACCTCTTATGGAACGATTAAACTTTTTATTTGCCCATTTTTCTTCCTGACATTCTTAATAAAGACAAGTCAGAGCGTCTGAAAAACGGGCATAGGACAAGAGGACTTTTTTGAAGAAACCTATTTTATTGGAAGGATTGGAAAAAGGTACTCACTAGGAACTGACAATATAAAAACAGCATATAAATGTCAAATATGAAAGACATGTCAGCTGACAATAGTAGCCCGATAGTGTTTCTTGACATAGACGGGGTACTGCACTCCTTTGATTATGAGAAATATCTCACCATTCATAATATGGATTGGTTTGACAAAGACGGTGCAATATTTGCCCCTGATTGCATTGACGCTTTCAGAGAACTGATTAGAGCCACCAATGCACAAATCGTTATTTCTTCATCATGGAAAGACAGCAGGATATGCAAGAATGCCTTATCCATTTTGAAAGATATATGGAAACGCAGAAATTTACCAGGAGAAATAATTGATGTTACACCAACCCTTACTCCTGATGAATTGCAGTTCCTTTATGGGGTTCGTACAACGCGGAAATGGAAGGGATATGAGATTGATTTGTGGCTGCAACATAATCCACAATGCCAATCATATATAATCATAGATGACCAAGATGTTGTCTTAGACTGTCAGAAAACATTTTTTATAAAGACAAATGGGAATAAGGGATTACAAGACAAAGACGTTAAAAGAGCAGCTAAAATACTTTGTCGATTAAGTAAGAAAAGATATAATGGTTGGTTTCAGAGAATACTGCACGGAAGATAAAGACTGGTTGGATTTTGCTTTTTGTTTGATAGTTTATCAGGAGAAATAAGTTGTCCGGATTATACATTAGGGGGGCTTTTTTTGAAATAAATCCATTTCATAGGGTGAACCTGAAAAAAGTACCACCTACCAAGAAAGCCGCTTTATCCTATATTTCCGCAATTAGAATTAGACAGCTTTTCAAGTGGTTATAAACACCTGAATAAGAAAGATTATACACTCAAATTTCTTGCTATTACTTGCGCACCCCAACTAAAAGTGCTAACTTTACAGCGAGATAATAAACATTGTTCAACCACTCTTGATAGACAAAAGTTCAACCACGAGTTAAACCGAAAGAAGCGTAAAGTAAAGTTCAATAACATTTGAAAGGACAATAAGATAATCGTAAGATTCGCTGGCTCAGCAGGTAGCCTTTTGAAAGACGAGCCGTAGGCGAGACTTTTAAAAGGTGAAAAGCGACAACAAAAGGACAAGTCCTGCAAAATCTATGTTTTGCGGGACTTGTTTTTTTTGATGCGGGGCAAGGTAAATTGAAGCGAGACAAGGAAAAAAGGACGGTAGTATGCTTATCATGCGACGTGTTGCCATTGACGGGAAACTGGCGCAGTTCAACACCGAACTTGAAGCCAATCCCAAGTCCCGGCCGGTGCGCCAGGCTGCCGGGCGGGTAGGGTTTGGGCGTCGGCGAGCCGTTTCCACTAAAAAAGGAAGTACCATGTCAGGGTAAACATGGTACTTCCCCATGCCGGGATACGGGAGGTTGTTCCGTGCCGTCAGCGCCCGTCCGCCTGGCAGGCTGTGGAGATGCGCCGTCCGGCCTTTCCTTTTCCTTTCCCGTTGCTGCCGTCCGCAAGGGCCGGCGCTTGCGCTGTGTCAGTCGAAGTCCGAGGCTTGCAGGAATGGCAAAGTGAACGTTTTCTTTAAAGTAACTGTCCTATTCTCTTCTCCGCAAAGCTGTCCGGCCTTGCCGCAGGAAGAACGGATCGTTACATTATTGGTACTTATCATTTGCGGGGCTTCGCTTGCTTCCTGGAATGAAATGATGCAATCCGTCCCGGCCGTGAACGTTTCCCTGCCACACTGCGCGCCTTCGTGCATGCTGGTACATGCCGTATAAAATGGCGCGTAGCTTGTGGAAGCTGCCGCGAGACTGAAGTTCCAACCTGATTGGGTATTCTGGCTACAGCGGTTTGATATGGTTACGTCATCGATTGCATAAGTACGGGATGTATTGACCGATATGCCTCCGCTTATTCTTCCCGCATTCAACCCGGTCTCGCTTTCTGAATCAAACCCTACCCCCCCCTGAGAGATTCCATGAAAAGCCGGAGGTGTATGACGTGGAGCTTTGCGTTGTTTCGGGACTGCTTCGATGAATTACCATGTTCAATGCACCGTTGCCGTAGGGGGTGGTCGTGGTCTCGATCTCCTTGCCGTACCATTGGCATACTTTGGCAATTGTGTGACAGCCGTCTGTCGTCACGGCTGCGTTGTACACGCCTGCATAGCAATTCCCAAAAGAACACATGATCTCTTGGTGTATGTAGTAGTAGTTTCTCCCTTCATCGATGGAATAGGCATTCCAGATGTCGTATTCAACGCTATAAACATTAGACACGTCACCGGTGATATCTGCTTTTCCGGGGTTTTGGTAATCATTCTTCCCCAGTGTATGCGTATAGGATAGATAAAGTTTTGTCGCGGCTACCAATTCCGTCATCTCTTGCAGCTCGTCATCAGTGCTCCGCGTCGAGGCATTGAGGAAGTTCGTGCTTGTGCCTGTGCCGTAAAGCGCCTTTTGAATGCTGGCCAAGGCTTGGTCTATGATATGGCCTTGCGTGTAGTCGCTGACATGGTTGCCCTCATCGTCCCTCGGCGACAGCCTGTAGAAGAGCCTCGAGTAGGGGGAGCTGTCGTTGTCCGACAGGTTCACGGCGGCATCGGCAATGATGAACAGGTCCCCGGCCACGTCCGTGCCTTCCGGTACAAAATTGTGGGCTTCGATGGTGGTGCAGAAATCCGCAAGGGTCTGGTAGGAGTCTATCTCGTCGAGTATGAATATCGCCCCGTTTGCCGCGCTCGCCCGCAGCGCCTCTTTGTCCACCGAGTTTGCCTCGCCGCCCTTGAGGAAGAGGAAGTCGCCCTTGGACAACTCTTGCCCCGCCGTATATTGCCGCCTGTCGCTGAAGCGGGCCACCATGTTGTCGTGGAGGAACTGGTGGTCGGTCGCCAAGTCGACGGTCGAGACGTAGTAAAGCGTGTTTGCCATCGTGACGTTCTCTTCGTCTTCTTCCGGCAGCCCGCCTGCTTCTACCAGGTCGCTGTCGTCGATAGTGTAGTCGATCTCCGTTATGCCGTTGTCATCGACCGAAAACAGTTCCTGGAGGTCAAGCACGGCGGCAAGCTGTTCGTAAAAGAGCGAGTCGTTCCCGTAATTGAGCGTGAGTTCTTCCGAGCTTGAATGCTCCTTGATGTCGACGACGCTGTTGCCTTCCATCAGGCGGACGGTGCAGCTGTATTCATATTGCACCGTGATTGCGCTTGCGGGGGTGGCGTCCGCCTCGCGCAGGGGCGAAACGATCATGCCGACTGTCGCCGGGGTGTCGTAGGTCAGCGTCTTCGTCCATGTCTGGCCGCTGGACAGCGTGTCGCAAACCGCGCTGTCTTCGAAGTGGGTGATGGGATACATGATCACTACATCGGCCATGTCGCCCAGGCCCTCGCCGAGGGAGTAGGCCAATTCAACCTCGACCCTCCGGTTGGGCGGCCCGTCGGTAGCCTGTCCAAGGTCTTCATCCTCATTGCAGGAAGTTGCGCCCATTGCCACTGCTACTGCCATTGCCAGATGCAACGGCAATATATTATATGGCAAGCGGTTTCCGCAAAATTTTGTGTATTGGCTCAAGAGGGGCTATTAAAAAGTCAAGCGGCTATCCAACCCGGATAGCCGCTTCTGCCGTGTTTATGCATGTTTTTTTTAACGCCGGTTTTCATGCATGGACGGCTACCCTTCCCGGCGGCACTCCGAACTGCCGTTTGAATGCGCAGGAGAAGTGCGAGCGGTTCTTGAAACCTACCGCCACGTACACGTCGGATGGCTTGTATTTTCCTTTGTGGAGCATCTCGTATGCCTTGTCGAGCCGCCTTTTTATGAGCCATTTCTCCGGCGGGAGGTCGCTTACTTTGGCAAAGTCACGTTTGAAAGTGGCAAGGCTTCGGCCTGTATAAGTGGCAAACTCTTCCAATGTCATGTCCTGTGTGTAATTTGCTTCCATGAAGGGCAGCAAGTCTATCTTCCACGATTCGTTGAAGTCGAACAGCGTGGGGTAGAAACGTGCGTCCGTATCGAGCAGGCAATATAGAGCTTCCTGCATTTTCAGCCGGATTATCTCGTCTTTGGGCTTGGCGTTTGCGTCCGTGTAAGGGAAGAGTGAGAGGAAAAGGCTTTGCAGCGCGGGCGTCCGGGGCAGCAGGATGGCAGCCTCGCGGGCACGTTTCACCCCCTCAGGCAATGCCGTCTTGTCCAACCGGCTGAAGAAGCCGCGCAGGAAGCTGCGTTCGAAGCGGATGCTAATGGCCTTGTAGGGGGCATCGCCTGCCGCGTGCTTCAGCAGCTTCACTTGGTGGTCGCGCTTGATGAACACATAGCTTCCCTTGCCGGCTTTCAGCGTGTGCCCGTTGTCTTCCACTACCATTTCGCCCGAATAGACGTAGATGAGGACGTGGACAGGCATCCGGTATTCCGAGAGCATCTCGTGTGGCACGAAGCAACTATATACTATGTCCCAATGCTTATATACTTGTGATTCTTTTAACATGACAATGCGAAGTTAAAGGTTTGCCGCCGGTTGGACAAGCTTTTCCCCTGTTTCCCGCATCCCGGCGGCGTGGGATCCGGGGTGGCCTAATGCCTTGGCTGGCAAGGAAAGCGCAAACCGGCAGGTTACAGCCTAATCATCGCCACCCCTGCCACCATCAGCGCAATGCCGACGAGTTGGACGGAAGTAGTGCGCCGCTTCACCGCTCCCATCCAGCCGCGTCCCTCCATCAGAAGGCTGAGTGCCGTCTGGCCGAGCAAGAATGCCATGAAGAACGCTCCGGTGCCAATTTGCGGTATCAGCCATGCGTTGCCGAATACCGAAACAGCACCGCACACGCCACCCAGCCACATCCACCACGGGTTTCCTTTGGCAAAAGACTTGCGCACGTAGGCAATCTTTCCGTTCCCGATGCAGATGGTGGCAATAGCTGAGGTCGCTATCAGGAACGACACGGTGGATGCCTGTACCGCCGAACCAAGGCAAATGCCCAGCTTCCCGTATATCGCGCCGATGGAGGCCATCAGGCAGCCTGCCGCGATGCCCGTCAACTGCCAGGGCAAGACGTGCCGGGTCGTAGAAAAGTGTGCCTCTTGTTTCTTCCCAAGGCTCGGCACGGCTACTGCCAACAGCACGCCGCCTATCAGCAGGAGCATCGCCCCGGCGCGCATTGCCGAGAGTGGGATGCGCACCGAACCGAAAAGCCCGAAATGGTCAATGGCAAGGCTGAACAGCAGCTGCCCCAAGAGGGGAAGGATGGCCGTCTGTAGCTGTCCGATCGCACGGAACAGGTGGATTGTGGCGGTGATGGTGAACAGGGCGATGATGCCGCCTGTCCACCCCCACCACGGCACACCGGCTATCTGTGTGGCGGATGGGAGTAACGGGATTCCCCATGCGGTCGAAATTGCCGCCAGCAGCAGGGAAGACACTGCAAACGAAACGCACGTAACAACGAACGCCGGGCCTATGCTCGCCCGCATCCGTGCGTTTGCCGCAGTCTGGACGGGGACGAGCATGCCCATCAACAAGGCTATAGTTAAAAGTGCCCACATAAGGAATCATGATTATATATGTACGCCAGGGCTGCCGGTGAATATTTCGTGTACAACACGATCTCGTTGCGGATAGGTTTCAAGGCTTTCCCGACAAGTTCCTCATTGCGGTAAGTTGCATATATTTCGGCAGTATCATAAAAATTGCAACCCATGTCGTATGCCTCGCGCATCAGCCGAACCGATTCTTTTTCTTCGGGTATTTTGCCATAGGCAGTGCTGAAGCCCATGCACCCCATGCCGACGGCGGATACCTTCATGTTTCGTAATCGTCTTGTTTTCATCGTTCTTGGTTATTTATACTTTCCCGGCAATTCATAGGCCTTTGTCCAATACTCCCCGGAGGTAAGTCCAACGCCCTCCAGCTCGGGATATTCATAACGGATCTCACAAGCACTGCGCTTATTGTACATTTGCCAGTAGGTTTCCGCTATTTGCGCCGGGGCAAAATAGGAGTCGATGCCTATCGACCCGCATACGGTTACCGTGCCGACGAAGATTCCCCGTGGTTTCAGTTCATCGTGCAGGATGTAAGCCAGTGTGCGCAACGCCGCCTTGTCGAGTGAAAGCGGGGTGAACTGGGCCATAGGGTGCGTGGCCAGTCCGCCGCCGGTGAAGATGATGGCGCCGTTCTTCTTGGCGAACTCATCATTTGCTACTTGGCGCACGCAGTCATACGCGCTTGCCACGTCTATCTGGTAGTGGCGCATCAGTTCCGCACCGTCCATTGTCGCAGGGTTGTCCGCCGCCGTGATGCCTACATTGTATATAAGGACATCCGGCGTACCGAATTGCCGCATCGCCAGTGCGAGGGCGGCGGTCAATGATTCAGGCTTTGCGGCGTCTGCTTCAAAGGTATGCGTTTCGATGCCTTCGCCTGTGAGTTGTTCTTGATAGGCTTTCAGCGATTGTCCGTTACGAGCCATCAGCACTACGCGGAACTTCTCCTGTCCGAATTTCTTTGCCACATGGTTGCCCAGGCCTTGCCCGGCTCCTACCACAATGATTGTCTTTTTGTCCATAGTATTCTTTATGATGGGGTTATAAGTACGTTCTTAATTCCTCCGAAAGATGGGATGGAGGCTCTTTCCTTCCTGCCCATGCCCCAAAGGTGGTTCATGGATGCGGTCGGGCAGTGTGCGGAACTGCCCGCTTCTGTTTTGCAGTTGCAAAAATAGGGCGGGGATAAAAAGGCGGAGTTGCTGTCGGGCTCAAAGAAGTGTTGCTTTGTGGCTCAATGAGATTCCCGCCTTTGCCGCCAGCACGGCGGGTAACGGAAGGCAGGGAATCCGTGGATTGGCCCTTATGGGGGCATAAACGGGTTTTCTGCCTGCCCGGTTTGTAGATTGCGGCGGAACATTTTGCTTGGGATAAAGACTTTTTGTAATTTTGGGACGTAAATTAAAATGGATTGCCTATGTAACATTGCAGAAATAGACATAAAGGTAAAGAAGCGTTAGCTTTATTCTTGCTTATCGAAATTCGCCAAATTAAAGTAAGCCACAAGAGTAAAAGTTGATGCTCACGCCATGTGGCGTGGGCTTTTACTCCGTATATGTGGCAATGGTGTTTGGCGATACCTCGATAAGCGTAGACGAAGTTATTAGTCCACGCTTTTTTATTGTCTCCTCCGGCCTTTGGACTACCCAACTAATCATTAAGCAAATGACAATAAATATCAGTAGAATACGATGAAAAAGTTATTATTTACGTTGGTTTTGTGCGTGGCCGGTTTGGCCTCCGCAGTAGCCCAGAATTATATGGAAGATGTGGTTTACCTGAAAAATGGCAGCGTCATCAGAGGTACGGTTATTGAGCAAGTACCGAATGAGTCGATTAAAATCCAAACTTCGGATGGGAGCATTTTTGCTTATCCGATAGGTGAGGTGCAGAAAATGACGAAGGAAGCGGCCGTGAATCCTGCCCAATATTCCAGGACAGGGAGGCAATGGAGCAACAATTTCGCGGCAAAGCAGGGATATGCGGGTTTCGTGGATGTAGGCGGTGGCTTCGGTATAGGTAATAATGCCGGTCCCTATACGGAAGTTACGACGTCGCATGGTTGTCAAATAATACCGTACCTGTTCGTGGGGGCGGGGTTCGGATTCCATTATGATTTTGACTGGGAAGCCGCAATCCTTCCGATTTTTGTGGATCTCCGTTGCAACTTCTTGAATAGTAATGTTACGCCATTCGTGGGCATGAAAGTAGGATATTCCGTATTGGATGCGGAGGGTCTTTATTTTAACCCGAGTATTGGTTGTCGCTTCGGCTTATCTAATAATTTTGCCATGAACGTTACATTCAATTACCAGATGCAAAAAGCTACCTTCGGCGGGGGCTGGGGGTATTATTATGTAGAAGCCAAGCGCGCTATGAACAATATCGGTTTTAAGATAGGATTTGAGTTTTAATGGACTCATCCGTATCACGGGGTTCCCAAGTGTAAGATCCACAGGCATAAAAATAGGTGAACCGTGGCGGTCGGCCAAGCGCTTTCGCGGTAGCGAAGGCGTTTGGCCGACTTCTTGGATGCCCTGATTTAACAGATGCGCGGGCTGTGCCCCTCCTGACGTGCTCCCTGCAGCGGTGGAGGGCATGGGGGATGCCGTTTTATTCCTTGTAAACGGCTTTGACGGCTTCGCGCTTGAACGCGCGTGCAAAGCGCTGGGGGCTGATGCCGACGGGTTCTTTCATGAACTCGGGTATGTTGTAGGAACGGTAAAAGTCGTAGTAGAACTCCGGGTCTTTCTGGGGCAGGGCAAAGGGCTTGCGTGCCTTTCCGTCCTTGTCCACGTAGGCTATGAAAGGGCGGGTGTAGGAACCGTCGATCCGGCGGGAGCTGACCACCATCCACCGCCCGTTGCTCGACCAAGAGTGGTAGCTCTCCACGTCGGGGGAGTTGATGCCTTCCATTTTCCGTGCCGTGGCTCGTGCCGTATCGAAGCCCGCCCCTTGGCCGGCTTCCTTGAGGTCCATGATCCACAGGTCGCTGCTCTTGTGCCAGATGTGGAAGTTCCCATAGTCGCCGAGCGCGAAGACGAGCCACCGCCCGTCGGGCGAGATGCGCGGCAGCGTGGCGCTTTTGCCCAGCGTGTCGGCATCGAATACCAGTTCGCGCGGTCCGAATGTCTTCGTTCCCGGGTCGTAAGGCATCCGGTACAGGTTGTATCGTATCTCCTTGTAGGCATCCATCAGGGCGCGGTCGCCGCCTTTTTGGTCATAATGGTAATGTGCCGAGCAGAAATAGAGGTAATCTCCCTCCGGCGACCACCACGGGAAAGTCTCCAGTTCGTCGGGCTCGTTGGCGGCTATCTGCACCGTATTGGCCTCCACGTCGTAGAGGATGAGGTCGGAATGGCTGTCCTGCACCTCGACTTTCTCCAAGTCCCTCGTGTGGAACGACTGCCCGGTGATGTTTACGGAATAGGCGATGACCTTCTGCTGCGGATGCCAAGCGGGGTAAACGCCGGAAGAAATGACGGCGCTGTCGGCCTTGAGGTCTACTTTGCGCGGCACGCCATCGACCACAATCATGGTACCCCCGTAGGTTTGGCGCGCATGGAACTGCATGTTCTTCGTGGAGTAGTTCTGGTAGGAGTGACAGTTGATGCACTGCCCGTCCTCCCCTTCGGAAGCCAGCATGTTGTTGTATATTTCCGATTCCTCGTAGTTGGTCAGGTTCCGCTGGTTGATGGTCAGTGATTCGTAGGTCACGTAGGACGGCGCGATGAGGCGGTAGGAGAGGTATTCGTCGATGGATTCCGCGGCCACGTGGTAGGCAAACGGTTCGAAGCGCGTCCATTCCCCCCCGTTCTTGGCGAATACTTCCACGGTGATGTCCTTGCCTTTGGCCGCCTCGAGCAAGTCCTTCCAGTCGCCCAGCCCGGGCATCGCCTTCACTCCGGCGCAGACGATTTCTTTGTCCCCGCAGCGGAAACGGGTCACGAAGTCTTCGCCCTCTTCCTCGATGAGGAAGCGCAAGGGGGCGATGTTGCTGGGTATCGTTACGTCGCAGTAGTCGGGAAAGATGGCAGGTTTCCGTTGTTGTTCGGTATAAGAGCCGGGCACGTCGGGTTTGCACCCCTCCAGGAAGAGGAGGAACAGGGCGGCGAGGAAGAAGGCGTATCTACGGTAGTGTGTCATTGTTCCAAGGGTTTAGGGTAGGTTAGTTGGTCTGCACGTTGCGGACGAGGAAGTAGAAATACCAGAACGTGTCGCCGAATTCGGGCTGGAGCATGATGGCGAGTTGCTCTTCCGTGTACTGCCTGCTGGTGGCCGTTGCGGCTTGGAAGCGCGTGAATCGTTGCTTCACGTCGTCGTCTATGGGCAGTAGTTCGGGATCATACTGCCGTTCGAGGAAAGCGTAGAGCACGGCTGCCTCCTGGTAGTAGCGGGGGATGCGCTGGTGGGTGGCGGCGTAGCTGAAGAACCGCGGCCAGAAAAGCTGTATGTCCTTCATGATGAGGGTACACATCATGGATACTTCCTGGTATTCGGCATTGTCTGCCCACGTCCGGGAGAAGAAGTTGAGCAAGTAAAGCTCGGCGAGGTTCTGGTCGGCATCGAGCTGGTTGCGGTAGATGTAGAGCGGCATGATGTGCTTGTATTCCTCCGTTTGGGCCAGTTTCTCCGGGTGTTCGAGCAGGTCGAGCTGCTCGTGTGCCCATCCGGCATAGTAGCGCGTCTTGGCGAGCGTGGCCAGGTATTTCCGTGCCACCTGCTTGTCCCCGGAGAAAATCGAGCACTTGGCCATGTAGCGCAGGTAGTCTATTTTCCACCCGTACTCTACGGCGTCTTCCAATGCCCACCGGTAACAGAAGTTGAATTTGGCGTAATTGAGGTAAATGGCCTTCCCGCCTACTTGCAGCATGCGTTCGTTGAACGCCGCGTTGGGGCGCGCGCCCCCTTGGTTGAAGCGGAACATTTCGTCCCCACCCCTTCCGTGGCGCAGGAGTGCCAGGTTGCGGAAGAGCACCATCAGGCGCGTGGGCTCCTGGGGCTCCCTGTAGGAGCGGGTGATGATGTCGTCCCAGCGTTGCTCCCATGCCGCGCGGTGCATGTAAAGCTCGGCGCGGAAGTTCGGGTCGTCATACCAGAACCAGCGCGCGAAGGCCGCCATGGCCACCAGGAGCAGCACCTGCGCGCCTATCCAGTAGCGTGTGGCGAGCGGCTTGCGCGGCGCGGGGGACGCTTGCGCCGTCCTTCCGGCCAGGCAAAGCGGCAGGGGCGAGAGGGCGAGCACGGCATAGGGGAGGTATTGGAGGGCATCGATGTGGAAGGGGATGTAGATGAACGGCAAGAGCCGCACGTATATATAAGGTAGGGATTGCTGCGTATAGACGTAGTAGTAGGCCACCGGCACGAGCAGGAGGCAGGCCACGGCCAGCGCCCCTTGCAGGCAGCGGGTGCGTACCGGCGCTTCCCCGCGCACGGAGAGTATGGCCATATAGAATGAAGCGAGCAGGCCGTAGAACCCGAAGAGCGGGTATCCGGCCATGGCGGCGAGGGGGATGACGGCCCAACGCATGCGGGGCGTGGCGGCGCGGTAGGCCGCGAGGAGGAGCATAGTGCCGAGGAATCCTACCGTGGGCAGGAAGGGATAGCCCACGGTCTTCATGTGGTATATCCAATAGCCCGGTTCGGTGAGGATGGCCATGAGGGCGGCCGGCGCGATCCAGGCGGCGAGCATCCACCGTCGCGGCACGCGGAACAGCCACAGGGACAGGGCAAAGACGGCCCACCACAGGAGGACGAGCAGGGCGATGCCCAAGGCCGGGTGGTAGAGGAACTGCGTGAGCCACGCCGCGGCGTAGGTGGCCGCCCCTCCGGGCACGGCCATTTGCTCGCGGAAGAACAGTTCGGTGGGCAGGAACAGCGAGAGCTCCTGCGCGCGGAACAGCATGTCGGCCTGCCCGGAGAGCAGGAACGCGTAGGACAGGCCGCCCAGGAGGAGGGCAAGCAGCAGGGGCGCGGCTTTTTCCGCGGTGCGGTTGCGCCTGGCGGCCGTGGCAGGTTGCGCGGCGGGCGCTTGCGCCTGGGCGCGGGCGCGGCGCGGCGGCCGTGGTTTGGATTGGTTCATAGGCTTCAAAAGGCTTTCGTCGGTTGTAGGCAAGCCGCGGGTGCGTCAATAACACATGCCTTCCCCCGGCGGGGGAAGACGGCATGGCTTCCCGCGGAAGCGGCGGCACTTCCGGGAGAAAGCACCCGGGCTTTTGGCGGGAAGCGGCGAGGCTTTTTGGGAAAAGCCTTCGTGGTACGGCCTGCAATAACGGCCTCAAAATTACGCTTTATTTCACAACCCGCCAAAAAAGTCGGAAGGGAATCGGCTTTCGCACGGCATGTGGCTGCCCCTGCCGCCTGCTTTCGACGGCCAAGGTGCGCCGGGGTGTGGAAAAATCCGTATCTTTGCACCCGTGGCGCGCGCGCCCTCCCCCGCGCAGGCGGCGGGGCTGGCGTGCCGTTTTCATGCTGCCATGGACAAAGACATGCGACAACCGGCCTTGGGGCCTGCCCGGGTTTCCTCCGCGGGCGGAGGCCTTGTGAAGTACCACCTGCTGGCCATTGCCACGTCGGTGGTGTGGGGCACGACGTTTGCCTCCACGAAAATCCTCATCCGCCACGGCCTTACGCCGGCCACCATCATGTGCCTGCGTTTCCTCCTGGCCTATGCGGGGATGCTTTTCCTCGCGCGCAGCCCGCTGAAGGCGCGCTCGTGGAAGGACGAAGGCCTGCTTGCGCTGGCTGGCGTCACGGGCGGTTCGCTCTACTTCCTCACGGAGAACACGGCCTTGCGCTACACCACCTCGGCCAACGTGGGCATCCTCGTGGCCATCATCCCCTTGGCCACCGCCTTGCTGACGCATGCCGTCGTGCGGGGCGAGCCGTTCCGCCGGAATGTCCTCTACGGGGGTGCTTTGGCCTTGTGCGGCGTGGCGATGGTGGTGCTCAACGGCCATTTCGTGCTTTCGCTGAACCCGCTGGGCGACATGCTCGCGCTGACGGCCGTCGTGTGCTGGGCGTTCTATGGCATCCTGCTCAAGAAGCTGGGGCATTACCCCACGGCTTTCGTGACGCGCAAAGTCTTTTTCTACGGCATCCTCACCATCCTTCCCGCCTTCCTCTTCGAGCCGTTCAACGCCAGCGGCAGCCTTCTGGGCAATCCGGTGGTAGGGTTCAACCTGCTTTACCTGGGGCTCATCGCCTCGTTGCTCTGCTATTTGAGCTGGAGCCTCGTGGTGAAGAAGCTGGGAGTGGTGGTGTGTACCAACTATTTATACCTGAACCCCGTCGCCGCGCTCTGCGTCTCTTCGCTCCTCCTGCATGAGCCGCTCACGCCGGTCGCCCTGTGCGGGTCGGCGCTCATCCTCGTCGGCGTCTATATTTCGGAGAAGGAAAAACACGTCCATTGACAGACAAGAGAAAGGAACAAGCTATGATATTATCGATGACCGGCTACGGGAGAGCCACGGTGGAACTCCCTTCTGAGAAAATCCATGTAGAAATCAAGTCGCTCAACAGCAAGTCCTTGGACTTGTGCGTGCGCGTCGCGCCCCTTTTCCGCGAGCGCGAGATGGAATTGCGCGCCCTCGTCTCGAAGGCGGTGGAGCGCGGGAAGGTCGATTTTACGGTCTGGGTAGACAAGGAAGGCGCGGCAGCCGCCACGCCCGTCCGTGCCGACCTGGCCAAAGGCTACTACCGTCAGTTCGCGTCCCTTGCCGCGGAACTGGGCATTGCCCCGCCCTCGGACTGGTTGGCGCTGCTGGCGCGCATGCCTGACGTGCTCGCCAAGGGCGAGGACGCCACGCTGGACGACGGGCAGTGGCAGGCCGCATGCCGGGCCGTGGAGGAGGCTTTGGCCCAACTCACCGCTTTCCGGCGGCAGGAGGGCGCCGCGCTGGAGCAGATGTTCCGCACGAAAATCGGGAACATAAGCCGCCTCCTGGCCGAAGTGGAGCCCTACGAGCAGGCGCGCGTGGAGAAGATACGCGGTCGCATCGTGGAAAACCTGGAAAAGATAAAGGGCGTGGAGTACGACCGCAACCGCCTGGAGCAGGAACTGATCTATTACATCGAGAAACTCGACGTCAGCGAGGAGAAACAGCGCTTGGGCAACCACCTGAAGTACTTCATCGACACGCTCGAAGGCGAGCACGGGCAGGGCAAGAAGCTGGGCTTCATAGCCCAAGAGATGGGGCGCGAAATCAATACCCTGGGCAGCAAGTCGAACCAGGCCGAGATGCAAAACATCGTGGTCCGCATGAAGGATGAGCTGGAACAGATAAAGGAACAAGTGTTGAACGTACTATAAAACAACCGCACGGCTACCATGGCAACAGGCAAACTCATCGTCTTTTCCGCCCCTTCCGGTTCGGGGAAATCGACCCTCATACGTTACCTCATGGAGGAACACCGCGAGCTGAACCTGGCTTTCTCCATATCCTGCACGAGCCGCCCCCCGCGCGGCGCGGAGCGCGACGGGGTGGAATACTTCTTTGTCACGCCCGAAGAGTTCCGGAGGCGGGTCGGGGACGGGGAATTCATCGAGTACGAGGAAGTCTACCCCGGGCGGTTCTACGGCACGCTGCGGGCGCAGGTGGAAAAGCAGCTGGCGGCGGGCGAGAATGTCGTCTTCGACATCGACGTGGCCGGCGGCCTGAACATCAAGAAACTGTACGGCCCGCGGGCTTTCCTGCTCTTCATCATGCCGCCCTCGCTGGAGGAGTTGCGCCACCGCCTGGAGCAACGCGCCACGGACAGCCCCGCGGTCATCGAAGGCCGCCTGGCCAAGGCCGGGTATGAACTGGGCTTCCGCGACCGCTACGATGCCGTGGTGGTGAACGACGACTTGGCCCGCGCCCAGTCCGAGGTGCTGGAACGGGTACGCGCCTTCCTCGCCGCGGAGGGATAGCCCCGGCATTTTTTATCCGGCGCGGCGGCATTCTTGCCGGAAACCGCCGCCGCTTTTTCCGCAAACCGCTGCATGAAACCAATGGAATCCCCGCCGCCCACCGTTGTCTACGGCGGCTCGTTCAATCCCGTCCACAAAGGCCATGTCGCCTTGGGCCGCTCGTTGGTCGGAAACGGGCTGGCCTCGGAGGTGTGGTACATGGTCTCCCCGCAAAACCCCCTGAAGGAAAGTGGCGGGCTCCTTGCCGACGAGGCGCGGCTGCGCCTCGTGGAGATGGCCGTGGCGGGGCAGCCCGGGCTGAAGGCCTGCGGCTTCGAGTTCGGCCTGCCGCGCCCGTCGTACACGGTGCATACGCTCTCCGCCCTGCGCGCCACCTTTCCCGGCCGGGCGTTCGCCCTGCTCGTGGGTGCGGACAACTGGCTTTCCTTCCGCCGCTGGTACCGTTGGGAGGAAATCCTCGCCACCACCCCGCTGTTTGTCTATCCCCGTCCGGGATTCCCCTTGGACGAAGCCTCGTTCCCCCCGCAGGTGCGCCTCGTCCGCGCCCCGCTCTTCCCCGTTTCCTCCACCTCCGTCCGCCGCGCCCTGCGCGAGGGGCACGACGAAGCCGCCGCAGGGTGGCTTCCGCCCTGCGTCTACCGGGAAATAAAGGAAAAAGGGTATTACCGCTGAACCTCCCCGCCGCTGCCGGGAAGCGGCGCGGCTGCCGCCTCCGGGGCGGGGGCGTAGTCGCGGAAGTTCATCTCCCATACCAGCTTCAGCCAGATGAGGGCCACGGGAAGCGCCTTCAATGCGTAGGGTTTCACCCATTCCTCGCGCACGAAGCGCGGGAACAGGTCGGAAGGCGACATGCTGCTCAGCAGGAAGGCGAAGGCCATCAGCGCCACGTCCCAGCGCGAACGCTCCCAAGGCACGCACAAGTACCACAGGCAGATGCCGACGAACGGGATAATGTAGGTGCTCGATTCGCTGCCCGTGCTGAACAGGACGACGAACATCAGCACCGAGGCCAGCCACATCAGGCGGAAGTCGCGGTAGCGGTACTGGGCGGTACGCCGGTAGGGGAGGGCAAAGAGCACCAGCCCGCCCAGTATGAGCCACCAGTCGGGGTAGGCGGGGGAGCCCGAAATCTTACGCACAAGCCCCAGCAAGGAGACGTTCTGGGCGAGCGCGAACAGGTTCTCCGCGTTCTTGACCTGCAGGCGTTCGACCCATGCGGCATACTGGCCGTTGATGTAAGCGGGGGAACTGAGGAGCATGGGGCCGGCATAAAGCACCAGCGCCCACAGCACGCAGCCGAGCAGCAGCTTGCCGCGGTGGCGCGAGAAGAAGAAGAAAGCCAGGCCGACGATGCCGTACAGCTTCACGAAGAAGCCCACCATGATGAAGAAAGCGGCCCAGAAGTCGCGCTCTTTCTCGACGCAAACCCACGTCAGGACGATGAGCGCGGCGGTAGCGATATTGAACTGTTGCATGAAAAGGGCGGTCAGCAGCTCATGGGCGCAGAACCAATAGATGAACACGTGCTGCCCTTTCCGCAGCGGCAGCCAGCGTACCGCCACATAGAGCAAGCCCGCCAGCGCGACGAGCCAGGCCAACAGCCCCAACCACTCGGGCATCAGCGAGAAAGGGGCGATGATGAGGCTGAAAGCCGGGCCGTAATGGTTGTGGTCGAAGTATTCCGCGGGATATTCCACATAGAGCGGCAGGAAGCCCACCACATGGTCGTAGACATAGCGGAAGATCAAAAAGTTGTTGTGCCTCCCGCCGTCCGTCTTGGCCAGCCCGGCGGCCAGCGCCAGGATGAGCCAAAGGGCCAGGAGCACGCGGTAGTCGCGCCAGAAGGGTTTGTCAAGCACCCGTTTCAGGGTCGTGGTCATTTTTCTTTCCATTGGGGTCGGTGAGTGAAGTTCCTATGTGGTAGCGGGGACGCTCCTTGACTTCCGTGTAGACCTTGCCGATGTATTCGCCAATCACCCCGATGGCCAGCAGGATGATGCTGCCGATGAACCACAGGGAAAGCATGATTGACGTCCACCCCGCCACGGCATGTCCGGAGAAGAGGGCGTAGAAAACGTAGATGAAGGCCGCGGTGCTCACGAGGAGCAGCATCAGCCCGGTGAAGAAGATGAGGCGCACGGGCTTCACGGAGAAGGACGTGATGCCGTCCACCGCGAAGTTGAGCATCTTGCGCAGGGGGTATTTGCTCTCCCCGGCGAAGCGTTCCCGCCGGTCGTAGTAGACGGAAGTGGAATTGTAGCCCAGCAGCGGGACGATGCCCCGCAGGAAGAGGTTGCGTTCCTTGAATTCCGCCAGCGCGTCCAGCGCACGCGCCCCCATCAGGCGGAAGTCGGCGTGGTTGTACACCGAGCGCACGCCCAAGGCGCGCATGAGCCGGTAGAAGGCCAATGCGGTGTTGCGCTTGAAGAACGAGTCGGTTTCCCGCGAGCGGCGCACGCCGTAGACGATTTCATAGCCGCCGAGGTGGGCATCCACCATCCGGGCGATGGCCGTAACGTCGTCCTGCAAGTCGGCGTCTATCGACACGGCCGCGTCGGCCATGCCCCGCGCGGTGAGCAGCCCGGCCAGGAGGGCGTTCTGGTGTCCCGCGTTGGCGGACAGGCTGATGCCCAGCACGTAGGGGTTTTCGTGGTAGAGGCGGCTGATGATCGGCCACGTCCCGTCGCTGCTCCCGTCGTCGACGAAGAGGATGAAGCTGCCGCGCTCCACCTTCTTCCCCTCCTCGAGCTGGCGGAGCAGGCGCGTCAAGCGCCGTGCCGTCTCGGGGAGGACGGCGCTTTCGTTGTAGCAAGGGACGACGATGGCCAGTACCATGTGGTTCGGAGTGTTTCCGGTTTCCGGGAAAAGCCCCGGCGCTTTCCGGGAAGAGTCCCGTGTCTTTTTCCTGCCCGCGGCGCGGCTTCCGGGCGTCAGAGGCTCTGCATGTCGTTCAGGCGCTTGTAGTATCCGTTGCGCGCGAGCAGTTCCTCGTGGGTGCCGCGTTCCACGATTTTCCCCTCGTGCATGACGCAAATCTCGTCGGCGTTGCGTATCGTCGAGAGGCGGTGGGCAATGGCGATCGTCGTGCGCGTCTTCATCAGCCGCTCGAGGGCTTCCTGCACGAGGCGTTCGCTCTCGGTGTCGAGCGCGGAGGTCGCCTCGTCGAGGATCAGGATGGGCGGGTTCTTGAGGATGGCCCGCGCGATGCTCACGCGCTGGCGCTGCCCGCCGGAGAGGAGGCACCCGCGGTCGCCGATGTGCGTGTCGTATCCGTGTTCCGACTCCATGATGAAGTCGTGGGCATTGGCTATCTTGGCCGCTTCCACCACCTGCTCCATCGTGGCCTCCTCCATGCCGAAGGCGATGTTGTTGAAGAACGAGTCGTTGAAGAGGATGGCTTCCTGGTTTACGTTGCCTATGAGTGAGCGCAGGTCGTGGATGCGCACGTTGCGTATGCTTGTCCCGTCGATGAGGATATCCCCTTCCTGCACGTCATGGTAGCGGGGCAGGAGGTCCACCAAAGTGGACTTTCCCGAGCCGGACTGCCCCACGATGGCCAGCGTCATGCCCTTGCGCACGGTCAGGTTGATGTGCTTGAGCACTTGCTTTTTCCCGTCGTAGCTGAACGAAAGGTCGCGGAACTCGATGCGGTCGCGCAGCTCGTCGAGGGGCTTGGGGTGGGGCGTCTCGCGGATGGGGTTCTCGGCCAGCAGGATCTTGTCCACGCGTTCCATCGAGGCCAGCCCCTTCGGGATGTTGTAGCCCGCCTTGGAAAACTCCTTCAGCGGGTTGATGATGCTGTACAGGATGACGAGGTAATAGATGAAGGTGGGGGCTTCGATGTCCGAGTTCTCCCCCAGTATGAGCGACCCGCCGAACCAGAGGACCAGGACGATGAGGCACGTGCCGAGGAACTCGCTCATCGGGTGCGCCAAGGTCTGGCGCATGGCCACCCGTATCGACGCGTTCCGGTAGTCGTTGCTGCAGCGGGCGAAGCGCCTGGCCATCTTGCCTTCCGCGATGAACGCCTTGATGATGCGCAGCCCGCCGAGGGTCTCCTCCAGCTGGCTCATCGTGTCGCTCCAACGCGCCTGCGCCGTGAGCGAGTTCTGCTTCAGCTTGCGCCCCACGGTGCCCATGAGCCAGCCCATCAGCGGCAAGACCAGCAGGGTGAAGAGCGTGAGCTGCCAGCTGATGACGACGAGCGAGGTGAAGTAGATGAGGATGAGTATGGGGTTCTTCACCAGCATGTCGAGCGAGCTGGTGACGGAATTTTCGATTTCGCCCACGTCGCCGCTCATCCGCGCGATGATGTCCCCTTTCCGCTCCGCGGAGAAGAAACTGAGGGGCAGCCCCAACACCTTATTATATACGGATATGCGTATGTCGCGCACGATGCCCGTGCGCAGGGGTATCATCACCGCCGAGGAGGCGAAGTAGGACCCCGTCTTCAGCAACGTGGCCACGATGAGGAACAGGCCCAGGGACAGGAGCGTGAGCGAAGGGCCCTGCCGCACGATGAGCTCCTGCACGTAGTAGTAGAAATTGTTCACCACGGCGTCCTTCAGGTCCGCCTCCCCCCACGCCACGTAGTGGTAGGTTTTCGTCTCCATCTTGAAGAGGATTTGGAGCATGGGGATGATCAGCGAGAAGGAGAACACGTTCAGCACGGCCGAAAGCAGGTTGAAGAGCACGGCCCATGCCAGGTACTTTTTGTAAGGCGGTATGTACCGCCGCATCAGTCGGAAGAATTCTTTCATTCGTTCGGGGTAAAAAAGGCGCTTCAAAGCGGCAAAGATAGTGAACGGCGCGGGGCGGTCAAAGGGAAATGCCCTTTTTCTTTTCCCCGTCCCTCCCCGCCGCGAGGGCACGGCGCGGCGGGGAGGGACGGGTTTCCCGCACGCCTGCCCCTGCGGGAGGGCGCGCGGGGCGTCCCGGGAGCGGCAAGGCTTCTTGCCGGAAGCGGCGGGGGAAACGCCCGGGGGCGGCGGCGCGGTCCCGGGAAAGCGCCGGGGGAAAGCGGAAGATGTTAAAACGACGTAAAAAAAACTTCCGGGTGTTTGAGTTTATGGGGAAACGGGTATTTTTGCGCAGGCAAATGCCCTCCCGCGCGCCCGCACGCCGGTATTCGCCCGGCATGCGGCATGGCCCGAGGCGGGGATGGGCAGGGAAACCAAAACCTAACTATAAGAAGCAGGTAGAAACAAGTAAGAACCAATTAAAATACTTATTCATAATTTAGTGTTTCATCGTTCAATTTTAAAATCGTTTATTATGCTTATGGACAGAAAAAGATTCTTGTCTTTTGCTACTGCCGTGGCCTGTATCGCAGTGCTTGGCAGCGTGGCTCCAGTGCAGGTGAACGCGCAAAATCCCGACCCCTATGCCATTACGGTGTCGTCTGAGGATTTCGGCTCGTTCGACCCGACTACGAGCTTCTCCGTGCAAGCCGACATGAGCACCGGCCAGACGTTCTACTGGCAGGGCTCCAATGGTTATTCGTTCTCCTATACTGCGCCGCGCATGGCCATGTATAGCTTCTTGGTTGATTTCGACAACTTGGTTGTTACCGTCTACGAAAGCTCTACCGAGCTGGACGTGCTGGACCTCGAGCCGATTTCCTATGTTGACTCGGTAAATGTGACGAACAACCCGGACCTCATCCTGCAACAGATGGCCGGGATGACGGGTATTTACGAATCCTCCAACCTGTTCTCCAACCCGGGCTTCGAAGACTATGCCACCTATACCACGGGCGACGAGACGACCCTCAGCTCGAGCAACACGCGTGGCACGCCCGTCGATTGGGACTACGACACCAGCAACGGCTGGCGCCTGCAGAACACCCGCTACCAGGGCGACACGTATGAGGGGATGTTCGACCTCATGGAGGGGAACTCCGCCTTCATGATGCACAACAGCACGGGCTTGCTCTCCCAGCAGCTCAGCGGCTTGACGGCCGGGCAGTGGTATAAGGTGAACTGGCGGCAGTTCTCGCACTCCGACACGTCACCCGTCACGCTCTATTACGCCTACATCCTGAAGGGTTCCGCCGAAGTGGCAAGCGACGGGAGCAACGTGATTGCCATGCACTCCTACTACTCCGGACCGGTGGGGATGGGCTACTACGTAGACCCGCTTTTCGCCTTCCGCATCCCGGAAGGGGAGGACGACGGGACGTACTACTTTGCCGTGGGCAAGTTGAGTGGCAATACCATCAACCACTTCGACATGATGACGCTCGTCGCCGTTGACGAAAGCGTACTGAATCTTACCCCGTACATCTCCTTCGACGGTGACGAGGTAACGTGGGAAGAAGGCCTCACCGTTCCCGTAGGAGGTGGTGAAGTCATCTACGAAGACGTTACCACGCAGTACATGGTGAACCCCAGCTTCGAGGACAACGTGGACCAACAAGTAAACGTATCCCCGTACAACCCTGACGCTTCCATATCTACGGCCAGCGGCAGCAACAACGGCGGTATCAACCAGCCCTACGGGTGGACGATAGCTTACTCCACCGGCATCCAGGCCGGCGACGTATGGGATCAAGCCAGCGTGAACAACGGCACGTCCCCCAACGGAAGCTCGAATGGCTTAACTGCCACCGATGGCGAATACTTCTTCTACTACCGCAGCCGCTGGTACGACGACCAAGACCTCACTATATCGCAGACCACGGCTGAATTGCCCGTCGGCTACTATAACATCACGTTCGACGCCTGCCTCCCCGAAGGGCAGACCCCGGTAACCGTGAGCGTGGGCGACTACACCACCGAGGTGACCAACGTGGGTTCCTTCCAGACCTACACGTTCCGCGTGAACCTCGCCGTGCCCGAGTCCCTGACCATCTCCGCCGCTTCCTTCAAGGACGGCAGCGCGAACAGCACGGCTGCCTCCATGGCCCTCGACAACTTCCGCATCATATACTGCGGTGAGGCCGACGAAGAGTCCGCCCGCGAGTCGCTCATCGACCAAATGACGAGCTACTATGCCCGCTTGGCTGCCTACGACCCGAGCATGTACCCGAACATCATGCCCGCCGGCGTGGAAGTGGACTGGTACATTGCCGACGATGCCTTCTGGGATTTGGGTGACGACTATGAGAGTGCTTCGCTCGAAGAACTGCAGAACGTCGTGACCCTCCAGCGCACGGCCTACAACAACGCCGTATCGGGCGTGGACATCCTGGCTGAACTGAAAGAAACGCTGACCAGCTGCGCGACATTCCTCGGCTATAACCTGCCCGGCCTTGCCGACTACCAGGAAATCTACAACACCGCACAAACGGCTTCGACGACCACGGCCGGAAGTTCCGACGACGAGGCGGCCGCACTCATCACCAATGACTACTGCGACAGCCTGACCAACCTGCTCATCTCCGCCAGCCGCGACTATGTGCTCTCCGGCGTGACGAACGCCACGAGCACGCAGCCGTTCGTCATCACGGACTACGACCTCTACCAACAAGTCGTGAGCGCACCGCAGTTCACCTCCGTGGGCGGCGACACCTCCAACTCTTCCGACCGCGTTTCGACCGGCTGGTCCACGAACAACGTGGCAAGCAGTGGCGACTTCCGCCTGAACACGACCGAATGGGTACGTGCCGAAGGCGACACCGTGCGCACCAACTGCTGGAACAACTGGAGCAACAGCTTCACTTCCATGGAGCTCTACCAGGAGATCACCAACCTGCCGGAAGGCATGTACAGCGTGACCGCCAAGGAAACCGACAACCAGACGGTTTGGTATGACCAGCACCTGTTCGTGTCCAGCATTGCGGGCGAAGCCGTGGGCCTCACCCCGACGACGGACATCTCCGAACGTGGCTTCGGCGAATATACCCAAATGCCTGCGACCGACTCCATCTGGGTGCCCGAAGGCGGTACGCTCCGCATCGGCATGAAGTCCACCAGCGGCGGCGACGTGCTGGGCTGGTTCTGCGTGACCGACTTCGAACTGTACTACTATCCCGCAGCCGAGGGTGAAGGCTCGAACGCCGTACTCGCCCGCGCACAGGAGATAGAGGCATTGGCCGAGACGCATTACACCGAGACGATGGGTGCCGAGAAAGACTACATCAGCTCCGTGGTGGCAGAGGCTTACCTCATCACCGATGAGTCTTCCACCGAGGAAATCACGGCTGCCCTCACCGCCCTGCAAACGTGTGAAGACACGATTGAGTACTGCGTGACGGTGTATGCCGAATTTGAGGCCGCCGTCGAGGCCGCCCAAGAGGAATTAGAGGGTGATTACTACACGGCATCCGGCGCGGAAGCGTACTCGGCTGTGATTGAAGACGTGCTCAAACGTTATCAGGAAGCGTACCTGCCTGGCAGCGGACGCGACATCACCTACCTCGACTCCTTGATAGCCGAGTTGGAAACGGCCAGCGACGAGTTCGTCTACACCTACCAGATGGAGCAAGTGACCGACATCGAGAACTCGGGCGCATTGCTCGGGGTTTCGGAAGCTAACCCTGTCAATCTCACCGACTTCATCGTGAACCCGACCTGCGATAACGAGAGCAACTCCTCCAATCCGGAAGGTTGGACGTATGCCGGTACCGTGAGCGACCACTACACCGCTTCGGGTGAGCACTATTCCGGCGAGTCCACGGATACTTACCTGGACGACTGGAACTCCACCTACGGCGCACTGCAATCCCGCATCTGCCAGACGATCTACGTGCCGAACGGCCAATACATCTTGCGCTGCGCAGCCCGCACGAACGGTGAAGGCTTCTACATCTACGCCAATGGCGACACGGTACAGGTTAAGAACGAAGGCAACACCGGCGGCGGCATCTGGGAAGACGCCGAGGAAGGCAGCGCCATCAAGGAGGCCAACGACGGCCAAGGCTACGGCTGGAGCTACTATGAAGTACGTTTCGGCGTGTACAGCAACGTCCTCGACTTCGGCGTTACGACCGTGTGCGGCTATGAAGACGCTACGGCATTCAACGGGACTTGGTTCTCTGCCGACGACTTCGAACTGTATATGATCGAAAAGGGCTGGAGCGTAGGCATCGAAGAAGTTGGCGCGGACGCTACTTCCGCCGCAGACTTCAAGGTGTACACGCAGAATGGCTACATCATCGTGGAAGGCGTGGATAACTATACGGTTTACAGCATATCCGGCATGCAAGTAGATGCTGCCCGCCAGCTGCCCGCAGGCACGTACATCGTGACTGCCAACGGCAAGTCGGTGAAAGTAGCCGTACAGTAATCTTGGATTGAACCTCCCCCTTCCCTTGCCTCCGGGCGGGAATGGACGGGAATAAGAAAGAAGCGGCCATGTCCGAAGGGGCATGGCCGCTTCCTTTTTCCCGTGCCGGGCGGTAGGGGAAGGGAGGCCCGCGTGAGTTTTTGGCGGGAAAGGAGGTAATTTCCAAGGGAAAACATTATCTTTGCCGGGAATAGATGAAAAACAGGAAATAATACGTAATAGAACCATGAGTCTGAAAATCGTAGTATTGGCGAAACAAGTTCCCGACACGCGCAACGTGGGGAAGGACGCCATGAAGGAAGACGGCACGGTGAACCGCGCCGCGCTGCCTGCCATCTTCAACCCCGAAGACCTTAACGCCCTGGAGCAGGCTTTGCGTTTGAAGGACCTCTGCCCCGGCTCGACCGTCACGCTGCTGACGATGGGCCCCGGGCGTGCGGCCGAAGTGCTCCGCGAGGGCTTGTACCGCGGGGCTGACGCGGGCTACCTGCTGACTGACCGTGCTTTTGCCGGTGCCGACACGCTGGCCACTTCCTACGCCTTGTCGGCGGCCATCCGGAAGATGAAGGATTTCGACCTGATTGTTTGCGGACGCCAGGCCATCGACGGCGACACGGCGCAGGTGGGACCGCAGGTGGCCGAGAAGCTGGGCCTCGCGCAAATCACCTATGCCGAGGAGATATTGGAAGCCGGCGACGGGAAAATCCGTGTGAAGCGGCGCATCGACGGCGGCATCGAAATCGTGGAAGGGCCGTTGCCCATGGTGGTCACCGTGAACGGTTCGGCTGCCCCCTGCCGCCCGCGCAATGCGAAATTGCTGATGAAGTACAAGCACGCGATGACGGCCAGCGAGCGCAAGGAGTCGGGCGTGGCGTGTCCTGAGGGACGGCCTTGGCTGCAACTTGCGGAGTGGAGCGTGGCCGACGTGGAGGGCGACCTCAAACAGTGCGGCCTGAGCGGCTCGCCCACGAAGGTGAAGGGCATCGAGAACATCGTGTTCCAAGCCAAGGAGAGCAAGACCCTCGGCGGCAGCGACGCGGAAATCGACGGCTTGATGGCGGAACTTATCGCAAACCATACCATAGGTTGATACGCGCGTACATTATAATATTATATATCCACAAGAAAAGCAAATGGACAACATATTCGTATATTGCGAAATAGAAGACGGGGCCGTGGCCGAAGTGAGCCAGGAGCTCCTCACCAAAGGGCGCACGCTGGCCAACCGTTTGGGATGCAGGCTGGAGGCCGTGGCGGCCGGGCATGGGCTGGAAGGTATCGAAAAGCAGGTGCTCCCCTATGGGGTGGACGTGCTGCACGTGTTCGACGCGCCGGGGCTTTATCCTTATACTTCCCTCCCGCACACGTCGGTGCTGGTGAAACTCTTCAAAGAGGAGAAGCCGCAAATCGCCCTGATGGGCGCTACCGTGATCGGGCGTGACCTCGGGCCGCGCGTCTCGTCGGCGCTGGGGAGCGGGCTGACTGCCGATTGCACGGCGCTGGAGATAGGAAACCACGAAGACCGCAAGGCGGGCAAGACGTATGAAAACCTGCTTTACCAGATTCGCCCTGCCTTTGGCGGTAACATTGTGGCTACGATCGTGAACCCGGAACACCGTCCGCAGATGGCGACGGTGCGTGAGGGCGTGATGAAGAAGGAGGTGCTCGACGAGGCTTACCCGGGCACGGTCGTGCGGCACGACGTGGCAAAGTACGTGGCTGATACGGACTACGTGGTGCGGGTCATCGAACGGCATGTGGAAAAAGCCAAGAACAACCTGAAAGGTTCGCCTATCGTGGTGGCCGGGGGATACGGCATGGGGAGCAAAGAGAACTTCCAGATGCTGTTTGATTTGGCACGGGAATTGCATGCCGAGGTAGGGGCGAGCCGTGCCGCGGTCGATGCGGGGTTCGCGGACCACGACCGGCAAATCGGGCAGACGGGCGTGACAATCCGTCCGAAGCTCTACATAGCGTGCGGAATCTCCGGGCAGATCCAGCATATTGCCGGGATGCAGGAAAGCGGAATCATCATTTCCGTGAACAACGACCCGGACGCGCCCATCAATTCCATAGCGGACTATGTGATTACGGGCAACGTGGAAGACGTCGTGCCCAAAATGCTTAAGTATTATAAGAAAAACAGTAAGTAAGAAATGGCTAACTTCTATCAAGATACCCCGGAACTCAGGCATCATCTGAACCATCCGCTCATGAAGCGTATCGTGGAGCTGAAGGAGCGTGACTTCCGTGATAAAGATGAATATGATTATGCCCCGACGGATTTCTCCGACGCCATGGACAGCTATGAGAAGGTGCTCGATGTGGTGGGAGAGATTGTGGGCGAGACCATTGCACCCAATGCCGAGAATGTGGACCATGAAGGCCCTGTGTGCGAGAATGGGCGTGTCACTTATGCCAGCGGCACGCAACAGAATCTGCTCACGTGCCGCCAAGCCGGGCTCATGGGAATGGCCATGCCCAGGAGGTATGGCGGGCTAAACTTCCCTGTCGTGCCTTATATCATGGCAGCCGACATCGTGAGCCGTGGAGATGCGGGCTTTGAGAATCTCTGGGGCTTGCAGGATTGCGCTGAGACGTTGTACGAATTTGGCAACGAGGAGCAGAAACAACGCTATCTCACCCGGGTTTGCGCGGGCGAGACCATGTCGATGGACCTGACCGAGCCGGACGCGGGCAGTGACCTGCAGAGCGTCATGCTGAAAGCTACCTATGATGAGAAGGAACAATGCTGGCGGCTGAACGGCGTGAAGCGCTTCATCACGAACGGGGACAGCGACATCCACCTCGTCTTGGCGCGTTCGGAGGAAGGGACACGGGACGCGCGGGGGCTTTCCATGTTTATCTATGACAAAAAGAATGGCGGTGTAGACGTGCGGCGCATAGAGAACAAGATGGGAATCAAGGGTTCCCCGACGTGCGAGTTGGTCTATAAGAACGCAAAGGCCGAGTTGTGTGGCGACCGAAAAATGGGGCTCATAAAATATGTGATGGCGCTGATGAACGGAGCACGCCTCGGCATTGCCGCACAGAGCGTGGGACTTTCGCAGGCCGCCTATAACGAGGCGTTGGCTTATGCACAGGACCGTAGGCAATTCGGAAAGGCTATCATCGAGTTCCCTGCCGTGAGTGACATGTTGGCCTTGATGAAAGCAAAATTGGACGCTTCCCGCAGTTTATTGTACCAGACCGCACGGTACGTGGACATATACAAAGCGCTCGATGACATTGCGAAAGAGCGGAAACTCACCCCGGAGGAACGTAAGGAACAGAAGACTTTTGCTAAGCTGGCAGATGCATTTACTCCTTTGGCCAAAGGTCTTGGGAGCGAATTTGCAAACCAAAACGCATACGACTGCATCCAAATCCACGGAGGTTCGGGTTTCATGAAAGATTACGCCTGCGAACGCATCTACCGGGATAGCCGCATTACTTCGATTTATGAAGGCACGACGCAGTTGCAGACCGTGGCCGCCATCCGATACGTGACGAACGGTTCGTATTTGGCCACAATTAAGGAATATGAGCAGCAGCCCGTCACCCCGGAATTGGAAAGCTTGTCGGGAAGGGTGAAGGACATGGCCGACCGTTATGCGGCATCGGTCACGAAAATCATCGAGTCGAAGAACCAAGAGTTGCACGACTTGGTGGCGCGTCGCCTCATGGAAATGGCCGGTTATATCCTGATGAGCCATCTTTTGTTGCAGGATGCTTCAAAAGACCCCGGGTTGTTTAATAAGTCAACCCAAGTGTTTGTGCGTTTTGCAGAGGCCGAAGTGGATAAGCACGCACTTTTTATTTTCCGCCTGCAGGAATCCGATCTCCCTTATTACCGGAGCTACGAGCCTAAAAGTGCGGAGGAATAAAGTCCTCTCATAAATCCGATTAGCAAGAAGGAGGAGTCCCTTGGGGAAACCTCCTTTTGCTTTTTTGTTTGTTGTACTGTGTGTTCATGTGATTCCTCTGGGGGAGGTGAGCAAGGCGTAACCATCCCAGAGGACGCGGGGCATGCGGATTGCGGCATGTGGTACAACGCTCTCGGAACGGAAGGGCAAGTTGCCGATGTCTTTTAT